>NC_010337.2:2347500-2647500 GCF_000019165.1 Heliomicrobium modesticaldum Ice1 | reverse complement strand
TGACCGCGAACTCGTCCGGGTGGCCCACTATACCGTGAAAAAAGTCACCGAAGACATCGGTCAGCGCTTCAACTTTAACACGGCCGTCTCAGCGATCATGGAGATGGTCAATTACTTCTATCAGTACAAGGACAAGGTTCCCGCCGAACAGCAGAACATCCCTCTTGTCAAAGATGCCCTGGCCCGCCTCGTCCTCGTCCTGGCTCCCTTCGCCCCGCACATCTGCGAAGAGCTGTGGCAGGTCATCGGTGGCGGTGAATCGGTCTACAAACAGCCCTGGCCAACCTATGACGAACAAGCCCTCGTTCGGGACGAAGTGGAAGTGGTCGTCCAGATCAACGGCAAGGTGCGCGAAAAGCTGCGAGTGGCCAACGGCTTGGACGGTGAGGCGATCAAGGCGAAGGTGCTGGAGATGGACAAGGTGCAGGCCCTGATCGCTGGGAAGAGTGTGGTGAAGCTGATTACGGTGCCGAATAAATTGGTGAATATTGTGGTGAAGTAATGAGCAAAGCCTCGGGCCATCCGAGGCTTTTTTAATCCCTCCATCGACTGTGTGCCGCCTATTTTGAAGTTCAACCGATATTTGCTTTAGCCGTCAACCGATATTATTTTGCCGGCATTGCGAAGATCATAGCCACCGAGGTGCTCTACCTCCCGGCGGAAATCTTCTGACCGCAAGCTAACGATGATCGCCTGCAGGCAATCGTCGTCCGGTGCGAAGTTTAACAGCAGGTCATATTGTTCATGAGCGATCGGGACAAAATCCAATGCCAGCGCCTGTGCTGCTGCCCGCACGCCGAGGCCGGCATCGGCTGTGCCGGCGGCGACGGAGGCGGCCACTGCCATATGAGTACCCACCTCTTTATCGTAGCCGGCAATGGCGGCAGGGGTGATTCCTGCTTTGCCGAGTTCGTAATCAAGAAGCATCCGCGTTCCCGAACCGCGCTGTCGGTTGATGTAGGTGACTTCCGGCCGAACCAAGTCACGTAATTCGCGAATGCCCTTCGGGTTGCCCGGTGAGACGATCAAGCCCTGCTCGCGCATGGCGAGATGGACGAGACAGCCCTTTAGATCGGGTAAATACTTTTTCACGAATGGGACGTTGTAACGGCCCGAATGCTCGTCCAGCAGGTGGATGCCGGCGATATGGGCTTCCTTGTTGCGTATGGCCATGATGCCGCCCATGCTGCCTACGTTGGCGCAGGAGAGGGCGACATTTTTCAACTGCCGCCGCAGGTGCAGGCCCAGCAGTTCCAGGGCCAGATCGTGGCTGCCGACAGATAGGATGGTCCGGGCCGGCTTGTGCTTGCGCAACAATGTGACCGGCATAGAAAAGCCGGCAGGGAGGCCGGTGCTGCCGCCGTCGACGCGAATGACGCCTTGCGCCTTGGTCAGCGACGAGATCATTCCGGCGCCTCGGCTCAGGGGAGCGGCGATCCGCTTGCCCTGCACATCGCCGATGGAGACGCGGATATACTCCTCCATGCCGAGCGTTGACGTAACCGCCTTTGCCAGGGTTACCTCCACCTGAGGCGGCTCCTGCGAAGGCAGTTTTTGCCTGGCCAGGAGGATGTCCCGAACGAACAGTTCCGCCGTCAGCATGGCCGAGACGGGATAACCGGGCAAACCGATCACCGGCTTGCCCTGACAGATGGCCAGGACGACCGGCTTGCCCGGTTTGATGGCGATGCCGTGGACGAGGACTTCGCCGATGGCGCCCAGAACATGGGCGGTGTAATCTTCCCGGCCGGCTGATGTGCCCGCATTGATGATCACCATATCGCTCTCGGCCAAGCTCTCCAACAGGGCTTGCTCGATAGCCTCACGGTTGTCTTTGACGATGGGCTTCCGGATGGGCTCGCCGCCCCATTCGGTCACCGCTGCCGCGAGCATGTGGGAATTGACATCCAGGATGGAGCCTGGTTGCAGTTCCTCTCGGGTCGCTACGAGCTCATCGCCGGTGGGAATCACGGCGACCTTCGGTTTTTTTACCACATCCAACCTTTCCAACCCGGTAGCCAGCAAGGCGGCAATATCCACCGGCGCGATGACATGGTGTTCCGGGATGACCAATTCACCGGTCACAATATCTTCGCCGATGATCCGCACATGCTGCCAGGGAGCGGCGGCGGCGATGATCTCTGCCATGCCCCCGGCGATATGGACATCTTCGATCATGATCACGGCGTTCGTACCAGCCGGCATCGCATCGCCCGTATCGACAACATAGCAGCCCCCCGGGGTGAAGGGGCTGGAAGGCGGCAATAAAGTCAACTTCTTCGGGGCCGTCTCCTGGGCGCCGAAGGTATCTGGGGCATAGACGGCGATGCCATCCATGGCCGACCCGTTGTAATGAGGCACCGATTGCTTTGCGTAGACGGTGCTGGCAGTGACACGTCCCAGCGCTGCCGTAACCGGTAGGCTTTCCACAGGCAGACGATCGAAATAGCCCCTTTCACTCAGGCTTTTTCGCCACATCGACTGCGCTTCATCACGCGGCAGGCAGTTCAGGTATGCTTTGTTCTTCACTCAGGCCGGCCTCCTTCATCAGCATCGTTGAGCAGGAGAATCTCGACCGTTTCCCCTTCATATACACCGCTCTTGTCGGAGGGGATGTGCATGATGCCGTCTGATTCGGCCATCAGCCGGATCAGGCCCGACTTGCCGAAAATCGGCGCCGCCTGATAGCCGCCATCTGCCTGCCTGTTCAACCGGACGCCGACAAAATCGTCCCGGCCGGGGGAGGAGGCTACGTTGCGGGTGAGACGGGCCGGGACGCTCCGTCGCGCAAAGATCTCCTTTTGGCCGGAGAGAAGGCGTACAGCAGGCTTGACCAACTGCTCACTGACGGTCATCGCTGCCACGGGATGTCCCGGCAATCCGAAGATGGGCGTCCTGTCGACCATGCCAAAGATGGTCGGCTTTCCCGGTTTGATGGCGATGCCGTGAAAGAGCACACCGGGAGCGCCGAGACCGTCGATGGCCTTGACGGTGAAATCACGGGCGCCCACGGAACTGCCGCCGGAGATGACCACCATCTGGCAAGTCTTTACCGCCTCGAGCAAGGCGCAGTAGAATTTTTCATAACTGTCCCGGACGATGCCCATGGGTGATACCCGGCAGCCCCATTTGGTGAACAGGGCGCCCAAGGCGTAGGAGTTGACATCACGGATTTGTCCCGCCTTGACAGGCATATCGATATCGACCAGCTCGTCACCGGTGGAAATAATGGCGACTTTCACAGGTTGGCGCACCGGCACATGGGTGACGCCGCTTGCGGCGAGGACGCCGATGTGAGCCGGTGTGATTATTTGTCCTCTATGGAGGAGAATCGAACCGAAGGCGATGTCTTCGCCGCTGACGATTACATTTTCCCTTGGGGCGATCATCTTGGCGATCAGCAGGGAATGGGGATCCGGTTGCTCGGCATACTCGAGCATCACCACAGCATCGGCGCCGACCGGCAGCATGCCCCCTGTCGGGATTGCCGCCGCTTGTCCGGGGGCTAATTCAATGCCGGTCGATTTCCCCATGAGCACCTCGCCTACGACGGTGAACAGCGAAGGCGCCGCCTCACTAGCACCGAAGGTATCGGCGCTGCGCACGGCAAAACCGTCGACGGTTGAACGGCTGAACGGGGGGAGGTTCTCGGCGGATACAACATCCTCTGCCGCCACTCGCCCCAAGGCATCCACGAGAGGGACTTGTTCAAGAGCGACGACGCTGCCGGTCAGTTCTTTGACGATCATGTCTTGCGCTTCTAGTAAGGAGATGCAATGGAAAAAATCCACAGTCGATTCCTCTTTTCTGTGCAGGGTTGCATGGCTAAGTCGTCAATGATAAATGATGTTGTTAATTTCGAGAAAATCGGTGCGATCCCTGCTCTCATCGTTCGCTTTGTCGGCAAGCGGCGATGGGTCGTTGCTCGCTCTACTTTCCGTGGTCCATCACCTGACCGATCTCGAGAAACAAGAACTGTAGCGGACGGCTTACTCCATCCTGAACGAGCGGGGGATATTCGTCAACGCCTTTCAGGTGCTTGGAAGCACTCCCTATCTCGATCAGATGTATGTCGCCGATTGGAAGGGGGAAGGTGGAAGCCAGCGGGCTGAGTGACGAAGCGATTGTGATCTGGCGATGTAAGGGCAAAAGGTTCGAACAAAAAAATCAATAAACTTTTCAAAAACGTGCAGGAAAACACAAAAACTAACAGAATATATCATCATTGAAGCTTGTGATAGCATTCCTTTGGCTCTCGGGTTGAACCGGAAGAGTCGAGTATTCGACCCGTCAGAAGAGAGGGTGAACGATGTTACCTGCTGAACGACGTAAGCGCATTCTTGAAATCATCAAAAAAGAGGAGAAGGTTGAGATTGAGCCGTTGGCGACCGAGCTGGGCGTATCGCCGATGACGGTTCGTCGTGACCTGAATTTGCTGGAACGGCAGGGGCTGGTCGAGCGGACTCATGGCGGAGCACTTCCGGTGGGGAGCCTGCTGCAGGAGACCACCTACCAGACGAAGCAGGCGGCTCATCGGGAAGCCAAGCGCCGCATTGCCGCTGAGGCGCTATCACTCATCCGAGAAGGGCAGGTCATCCTCCTCGACGCCGGAACGACCACCTTGGAGATCGCGCGGCAATTGAAAGGCTTCTCCGACCTGACGGTGATCACCAATGACCTCAAGATCGCCTTGGAACTCTTTGATGTGGATGGCGTCACCCTCTACTGCACCGGCGGTCGGGTGCAGAAGAACCTAGGCAGCCTGATCGGACCGCCGACACTGCAATTTATGGAGAGCATCCGCGTCGACATCACCTTTTTGGCCGCCTCTTCCATTGATGTCGTTTGGGGGATTACAACACCTGTCATGGAGAAGGCGCAGATCAAGCGGCGCATGATGGCCGTGGCGGAACAGGTAGTGCTTGTGGCCGACCACAGCAAATTTGGCAACAAGGCTTTTTGTCAGATCGCGCGTTTGGAAGAGGTGGACCTGTTGATCACCGATGACGGCTTAGCGACGGACATGGTCCGCCAGTTGCAGGAACTGGGTCTAGAGACGCGTGTTGTCTGAGAACAGGTCGATTTTTACCAGACGAATCATTTCAACCTCGAAAGAAGGATGTCTATGAGCAACGTGGTCATCATCGCCGACGATCTGACCGGGGCTAATGCCACTGGTGTCCTCCTAGCCCGCAAGGGCTACAAGACGGCCACTTTTTTGCAACTCCCGCAGGATCCGCTCGAAAACGGCAATCGCTTTGATGTCATCTCCATCACGACCGACAGCCGAGCCGTGGCTCCCGAGGAGGCCTACCGTCGCGTGGCGGAAGCCGCCAGGGCAATGTTGGGAAACAAACCGGGCTTGTTTACGAAACGCATCGACAGCACCTTGCGCGGAAATCTCGGGCCGGAGATAGACGCCATGCTGGATGTGCTCGGGCCGGACAGCCTGGCTGTAGTCGTCGCCGCCTTTCCGACTTCCGGGAGGATCACCGTCGGCGGCTACCTCCTCGTCCACTCGATTCCCCTCGAACAGACCGATGTGGCCCGTGATCCAAAGACGCCTGTCCATCAGACCCTTGTCGCCGATATCGTCGCCGCCCAGTCGAAGCATTCTGTGGGATTTATCCCCTTGGCCACAGTATTGCAGGGCAGCACTGCCGTGATGGAAGCCCTCGGAGCGCAAAAAGAGGCGGGCAAGCGTATCGTCGTCATGGACGCCGCCACCCAAAAGGATCTGGACACCATCGCCCACGGGGCTTACCTCTCAGGACTCTCCGTCGTCGCCGTCGATCCCGGCCCTTTCACGGAAGCGCTCGCCGCTTATGTGCTGCCAAAGCCCAAGCAGGGGAGAGGGAAGAAGGTGCTGATGGTGGTCGGCAGCGTCACTGCTTTAACACGCCAGCAGTTGAAAGCTGTCGAAAACGCCTACTCCACCTGTTTTACCACCGTCGATGTCCATGCCTTGATCGACCCTTGGCGCAACGCTGAGGAGATCGAGCGGGTCTCCGGCGAAGTGCTGGACCACCTCGATGATCACCAGGTGCTTGGCGTGCGCACCGTTGAAGAGGCGGGACAAGTCCTCGATCTCGCTTCGGTCGCCTTGGCATACATGATCAGCGAAGAAGAGATCGCCTCGCGCATCGCTGACGGTTTGGCTGCGATAGCTCGCCGGGTCCTCCAAGTCAGCCACGGGGAGGTGGGAGGTTTATACACCAGCGGCGGCGATGTGACCGTCGCCGTCTGCCAAGCCTTGGCGGCGAGTGGCGTCGAGGTCAAAGATGAAGTTGTCCCCTTGGCCGCTTATGGGAGGCTCATCGGCGGCGCTTTCCATCAGACGCCGATCATCACCAAGGGAGGATTGGTGGGCAACAGCGACGCCGCCTGCACCTGTGTCGATTATCTGTTGACGAAGATCTCTAATGAAACCTATCCAGCCGAGTAAGGAGAGAGTCTTATGCAACGACCGATCATAGCGATCCCCATGGGCGACCCTGCCGGTGTCGGTCCGGAAATCGTCGTCAAGGCCTTGGCCAACGAAGAGATGTACAGGATCGCCCGTCCGCTCGTCATCGGTGACGCCGGTGTCCTCCGTCAAGCAATGGCCTTTTGCGGTCTAGAACTGGCGGTGCACACCGTCACCGAGCCAGCGATGGGAAAATTCGAGCCCGGCGTTATCGACCTCATCGATCTGGCCAACGTTGAATTGAAACAACTAAAAATGGGCGCTGTCCAAGCCATGGCAGGCAACGCTGCCTACGAATGCATCGAAAAGTCGGTGTCACTGGCTATGGCCGGCCAGGTGGACGCTATCGCCACGACCCCCATCAACAAAGAAGCCCTGAAAGCCGCTGGCATCCCCCATATCGGTCACACAGAGATCCTCGGCCACCTGTCCGGCGCCAACGATCCCTTGACCATGTTCCAAGTCTTCGAACTGCGCGTCTTTTTCCTGAGCCGCCACGTTTCGCTGCGCAAAGCTTGCGACATGGTTACGACCGAACGCGCCCTTGACTACCTCGTTCGTTGTACCGAGGCTCTTCGGCGTCTCGGAGTGGACAGCCCCAAATTCGCCGTCGCCGGCCTCAATCCCCACAGCGGGGAACATGGCCTCTTCGGTGATGAGGAGGACGAGCAGATCGCGCCGGCCATCGCTGCCGCCCGTGAGCGAGGCATCAATGTCGTCGGTCCTGTCCCAGCCGACTCGGTCTTTTATTTCGGCCTCAAGGGCGCCTATGACGCCATCCTTTCCCTCTATCATGACCAGGGTCATATCGCCACCAAAATGGTCGATTTCGAACGAACCGTCGCTGTTACGAACGGACTGCCCTTCCTGCGGACCTCCGTCGATCACGGCACCGCCTTCGACATCGCCGGCTCCGGCAAAGCGAGCAGCGTCAGTATGGAAGAAGCCATTAAGCTGGCTGTCCGGTACGCTCCCAGCTTCCGCCGCTACTAGCAGTTAGATGAATAGGAACGTATCCTCCCCAACACGTTGGGGGAGGAAACTCCGGGAGATTTCATGCCGAATAGTGCACTAATCACCACTTTTTCAAAAAAGGAGGCGCAACATCATGCAACCTGCAGCCGCCACTGTATCAGGTTCCCAAATGCTCATTGGGCTCGCTCTCGGCGTCTTTTTGCTCATTTTTTTCGTTTTGCGCACCAAGGTCCATGCTTTTCTCGCGCTGATCATCGCCGCTTCTGTCACCGGCATCGTCGGCGGGATGGCCACGCCAGCTGTGGCCAAGTCGATTTCCAACGGTTTTGGCAGCACGCTGGGGAGCATCGGCATCGTCATCGGCTTTGGCGTCATGATGGGACGCATCTTAGAGGTTTCTGGCGCTGCTGAGAAAATGGCTTACACCTTCCTCAAGTACCTCGGTAAGAGAAAAGAGGAATGGGCGTTGGCCTTGACTGGGTACGTCGTCTCCATCCCCATTTTTGTCGACTCCGGCTTTGTCATCCTCATGCCCCTCGTCAAAGCCTTATCCCGGAAAACAAAAAAATCGGCTGTCTCCCTTGGTGTCGCCTTGGCTGTCGGCCTCGTCGCCACTCACCATCTTGTCCCGCCTACACCGGGTCCCCTCGGCACCGCCGGTATCTTCAAAGCCGATCTGGGCGCCATGATCCTGTGGGGGATCCTTTTCGCCATCCCTGTCCTGATCACCGGTGTCCTTTACGCCAAGTGGCTGGGCAAACGCATCTACCAACTGCCCGACGAAACAGGCATGGGCTGGGAACGTCCCCAAATCCAGGCGGCCTACGACGACTGGATGCAATCAAAAGAACAGAAAAAGCTTCCCTCGGCTACCATCTCTTTTGCGCCCATCGTCGTTCCGGTTCTGCTGATTCTAGCTAACACGGTCCTATCGGCCATGAAAGCGACTGGCCCCATCGCCGAGACCTTCATCTTTCTGGGAACCCCCATCATCGCTACGGCTATCGCACTGCTCATCTCCATTTACGGTCTTGCCGGCAAGGATGACAAAAAAGATGTGCTCAAGCGTATGGAGGAAGGTGTCACCTCGGCTGGCATCATCATCCTCGTCACCGGCGGTGGCGGCGCCCTCGGTCAGGTCCTCCGCGACAGCGGCGCCGGCGATTATCTGGCCAAACTGATCGCCGGAACGGCGTTGCCGGCCATCTTGCTCCCCTTCGTCATCGCCACCTTGGTGCGCCTGATCCAGGGCAGCGGCACTGTGGCCATGATCACCGCCGCCTCTATCAGCGCCCCGATCCTGGCGAATCTTGGCGTCAACCCGGTTTTTGCGGCCCAATCGGCCTCTATGGGCGCCTTCGTCTTCTCCTATTTCAATGACAGCTTGTACTGGGTTGTTAACCGCATGCTCGGTATCGAAGACACGAAGGAGCAGTTGAAAGTTTGGTCCGTCCCGACGACCATCGCCTGGGTCACGTCGTTGGCGACGCTGCTGATCGCCAATGCCCTCTTCGGTTGACCGAGCAGCGAAGGAAAATGAATCGGAACGACCGAACTAGAAAACCCGCCTGTTGCGCAGCAGGCGGGTTTTTTGATCCCTTACGTGAGAAGCTCAGTCTTAACAGCCGTAACCGTATCCGAAACCGAAACCTGTGCCGAGGATGGCGATGATGATGATCAAGATGGCCAGGGCGACGATGCTATTGCCGAAGTAATAGCCGCCGGTCCCGCAACCGCAAGAGCTGCCCATAAAAGGAACCCCCTTTCATCAGAAATCGGGCAAAGAAAGATTAGTCGCCGCTGTAACCGAAGCCGACGATATGGGGATAGAAGGCGCCAATGATGATCAGTGCGATGACAAGACCGGCCACGACCCCAAAACCGGAACCGAAGAAGCCGTAAGAACCGCCCATCTGAAACGACCTCCTTTCGTGGTTTCTACCAACAGGTTATGGCAAACTATGGAATCGGTTACTGTTGGTGTCTTTGAAAGGGCAACGTCTGCAAAATAATACCAACCCATCCACCGCTCATCTATGGCGTTCTTTAGAAGGAAGACGCTGCCGTTATGGAGAAAAAGCCAAGACAGAACGGTGAAAAACAATCAGTCTTTTTGTCGTTACGCCTGTCAAAGCGCATGGCTTCAGTATTGAACGGGAGGGGAGGACCTGAACATCGCCCTAAGCTTTTTCCTGCTCCAAAGGGTGGCACTTCTGCTCGTTGTGCTCTTTCTCTTTCTCCGTCTGCCCTTTTTTCGCTCCCTCATCCAGCGCCCGCTGGTCGGAAAGCGGAAAGCTCATCTCATCCTCTGGTTCGGGCTGCTGGCAGTGGCAGGGACCCAGGCGAGCGCCGTCATCACAGCCGGCTCTGCTTTGTCGTCGGCGCCTGTATTGAGCAACGTGCCCCTTGCTCCTGTGCAGGCCGATCAGGCGGTAGTCACTTTGGCAGGGATGAGCGTCATCGGCGGGGGGCTCGTCGGCGGCTTGCCCGTCGGACTTGCTGTCGGGGCAATTGCCGGGATGCATCTGCTTACCCTCGGCGGAATGGCGGCGGAGATCAACGCCATTACAATGGTTTTGACGGGTCTGTTGACAGGGTGGTTGGTGCAGCGCAGCGGAGAATCGCTCCTGTCGGGGCGATGGGCCTTCGTCGTGGCCTTCTTCGTCACCCTGCTGGCCGGCGGCGCCCTGGTGACCCACTTGCATCCAGACGATGGGCCTGTACGCTTTCTGGAAGGGACCGTGCTGCCTTCTGCTATCGTAAACGCCTTGGCCGCCGCCGTCTTCATGGAGATGCTTCGCACAGTCTCGCGGGAGGTAGAGGAGGTGGCCCTGGAGACGGAAAGAGCGCTCAAGCTGAGCGAGTTCACCCTATCCCAACTTCAGCAGGGGCTGAACGCCGATACGGGGCGGGCCATCGCCGAGGTTTTCATGACCGAGCTGAAGACCTTAGCCGTCACGATCACAGACAACAAATCCGTCCTCGTCCATGTGGGCATTGGCGAGGAGGAGTATCCCCCGGGGCGGCTTGTTCACACGAAAGGTTCATTAAAGGCCCTTGAAACAGGTAAGCTTCAGGTTGTTTACCGCCATGAACCTTACAAGCACTCCTACCTGGACAAAATCCTTCGGGCCGCTATCGTCATCCCCTTCAGCTGCTCCGGTCAGGTGATCGGCCTGCTCAAGCTTTATTTTTACCGATCCCAGGATATTCGGCCCTATGAGATCGGCCTGGCCCAGGGCTTGGGCAAACTCATCTCATACCAGCTCAGCCTCTTAGAGACGGAAAAAAAGAGCCTGCTGCTCAAAGACGCTGAACTGCGAATGCTGCAAGCCCAGATCAACCCTCACTTCCTCTTCAATTCGCTCAATGCCATTGTGTCACTGATCCGGACAAACCCGAGCCTGGCGCGCAAGATGATGGTTCAACTCGCCGATTTCATGCGCATGAACCTGAAGATGATGGAGATGCCCCTTGTCTCCCTGGAAGAGGAACTGCGCCACTTAAGGGCGTACATCGATATTGTCCAGCTTCGCTTTGCTGATCGGCTGACAATCCGGTTGGAGGTGGAACCTGGCTTGAACAATTTCCGCATTCCGCCTTCCACACTTCAGCCCCTCGTCGAAAACAGCATTCAGCATGGGTTGAAGGATATCTCTGAAGGCGGATCGATCGTCTTGTCGATCGCTCGTGATGGGAACGGCGTTCAGGTCCGAGTTACTGACAACGGGTCGGGGATCCCCGAATCCTTGCTCAACCGGATCGCTCGCCAGCAACTACCCAGCCAGAAGGGCAACGGAATCGGCGTCCACAACGTGAGCCAGCGTTTGACTTCTTTGCTGGGGGGAGAATCACAACTGGTTTTCTCGAATCTGGCTGAGGGCGGTTGTGAAGTCCGTTTCTTCCTGCCGGAACCGAAGGAGGAGGTTGTGAACGATGAAAGTGATGATCGCTGAAGACGAACCACTGTCTCGTGAGGAATTGGAGTATCTCCTAAGGCAGGCGGAGGATGTGGAGCTCTGCCCGAGCGCTCGCAATGGCAAGGAACTCCTGCGCCTCCAGAAGGAACATCAGCCGCAGCTTATCTTTCTCGACATTGAGATGCCTGAATTAAACGGCGTCGAGGCGGTCCGTCAACTGGCCGAGGCGAGTGCGCCGCCGCTGATCATCTTCACGACGGCCTATGAACAGTACGCCGTGGAGGCTTTTGGTCTGCGCGCCCTCGACTACCTGCTCAAACCTGTTGATGAGGAGCGATTGTTTGAGTCCTTGCAGCGAGCGCGGCAACGGTTGCAAGAGTCGGCCCCTCCGAAGACGCCCATCAGCAACATCCTCCTGGAAGAGGGCGACAAGCTGATCGTCGTCAAACCGGAGCGGATCTATTACGCCGAGAAAGAGGAACGGCGGGTGGTCATTTATTGTGATCGCGGACGTTTTGAGACGCGGTTGACC
Organism: Heliomicrobium modesticaldum Ice1; assembly: GCF_000019165.1. Classification (GTDB taxonomy): domain Bacteria; phylum Bacillota; class Desulfitobacteriia; order Heliobacteriales; family Heliobacteriaceae; genus Heliomicrobium; species Heliomicrobium modesticaldum. The sequence continues at coordinate 2,635,607 of NC_010337.2, read as the reverse complement.
ATGCAGGAGTTGCAGGATAAGCTGTCCGGTCATCCTTTCGTACGCTGCCATCGCAGCTTCCTTGTCAACCTCGACTATGTGGACGAGATCGAGCCATGGCAGAACGGGACCTATAACATCATCCTCAAGGGGATAGGCGGGACCAAACTTCCTGTCAGCCGGTCCGCTGCCAAAAATGTGTTGCAGCGCCTGAACGGGTAATCTCCTGCCTTCCCAAAAGAGTCCTTTTGAGAGGGAGCCAAAAGGCGCATACAAACGGCGAGGCGAGCGGCGCTTCGCCGTTTGCCGTTGAAACCGCTTCCCATGCACTTCAGATAGGAAAATCGACCAGTTAAACAAAAAATTAAAATACTATTTGAAATATTCAGAAAAATAGCATACCATAAGACCAAACGCGCCGCCCGAGGAGAAAGGAGGGAACGAACTTCGGCCTAGAAAGCCCTGTGAGGCGGCGTCGATGATTCCTGAGGTGGGGTCGACCCCCGACGAGTCCGGTCAGCCGATGATGACAGGTTACAGATGGCCGGATCAGCCGGCGAACGTGGACTGGAAACCAGAAGCCGCACTCGCGAGCGGTAGTCGGACTTTTCCGGCAGAACGATGACAGACAAAAAGGAGGTTGCCGATGGTGGGCAAAAAAGACGAACATCTGGTCCACGACGACTTTGACACCCCGGAAGAGGTCGAACGCATCTTCCGCGCGCAACGGAAGCTGAGTTTTACTTATGGCTTCATCTTCTTCCTGGTGACATTGGCGATTCCGACGCTCAGTCTCTTTTCCGACGCCTGGTACGGAAAGCCGATCTTTGGCGGCATGACCCTTAATTATTTTGTTTTAGCTTTTATCTACCACATTTTTTACATTGTGATCGGCCTTGCCTATACGTTGCAGGCGAACAAACTGGAAGATGAGTTGCTGGGCCGGCGCGTCGAGGGCCGGGTGGCTGAAAATAAAAAGATGGCGGTGAAGGCGATATGATCAACATCTGGGCCATCGGAATGGTGATCGCCCTCATCGTGACGACGATCATCGTTTCGATCATGGGGAAACGGGCTACAGCTAATACGGCTGATTTTTACCTGGCCGGGCGGAAGGTTGGCTTTTTCACCAACGCCTCGGCCATCTGCGGCGACTATTTCAGCGCCGCCTCTTTCCTTGGCGTGGCCGCCGCCGTCTATGCCTCCGGTCTAGACGGCGCTTGGTTCGCTGCCGGTTTCGGCGCCGCTTTCGTTCCTGTTGTGCTCTTCATGGCTTCACCGATTCGCCGTTTTGGCGAATATACGATACCTGACTTTCTCTTCGCCCGCTACGGGCAGAGCCATCGGGCGCGGATCATCGGCGTCGTCATGGTGCAGTTGATTTCCATCTTCTACTTGGCGCCGCAGATGGTTGGCGCCGGTACCACCTGGAACGTACTGGTCGGTCAAGGTCTCTTCGGTCTTAGCCCTTATGCGACTGGGGTGTGGGTGGTCGTCCTGATCATGACCCTCTACGTTGCTCTCGGTGGGATGAAGGGCACCACATGGAACCAGCTCATCCAGTTTTGGGTCCTCTTCACCGCCATGATCCTGGTTGTCATCATGGGTATCGTCAACGGTGTGGGATACTCCGATTCGGTAGCCAAGAACTCGGAAAAACCGCTTTTAAACCCCGGCAAGGTGACTGTCGCCAAGCTGATGGAAGGGGAACCGGGCAAGCGGCTCTACGATGTCAACCAGAAAAACATGACCCCCGAGGCGTTTGCCAAGGTCCAAGCGGTTGTGGACAAAGGTGACCCCACAGCTGAAGTTAACATCCTGGTGCCGCAAAAGAACAAGCTCCATCCTGAGCGTGCGATGATGTTCAACGAACCGGGTCATCGTTACAGCGCCCTCGACCAGTTCTCCATGGTGCTGGCACTCGTTCTCGGTACGGCTGGATTGCCCCACGTGATGAATCGCTACTACACAAACCCCTCGGGCAAGTCGGCGCGCTTTACGACCGTCTGGGTGTTGGGCTTCGTCGCCCTCTTCTACATGATGAGCCAGTATGTAGGCGCCATCGCTCGTCAGATCATCCCGCCGGAGGTGGCCAAAGATCCCGAATTGATGAAGTTGACTGTAGACGGGCTGTTGTTGAAGGCAGACCAGGTCATGCCGGTCATGGGCAAGATCTTTGCCGGTGAATTCGGTCTCGGTTATGTGGCCGCCGGCGCCTTTGCCGCCATGTTCTCCACCATCGGCGGTCTGCTGATGGCCTCGGCTGCTTCCTGGGGCCATGACATCTACGAAAACTACGTCAACCCCCATGCGGAGGAGTGGAAACGGGTTCTCGTCGGCAAGATCGCCGTTGTCGGCATGGCGACCCTCTCCTTGCTGGTCGGACTTGGTATCCCGGCGGCTGGTCTCGACAAGGCTTATCCGGCGCTCATCGCCATGATGGTCACCTGGGCCTTCTCCGTCTCAGCCAGCGCCTTCGTCCCAACGCTTTTGGCGTCCATCTGGTGGAAGAAGACGACCGAGAAAGGCGCGCTGGCCGGCATGTTTTCCGGTGGCTTCGGCGCCATCTTCTTCATCGTCATGAACATCCTGAAAGAGACGAAAGCCGTCGCCCCCGACTCCTTCTTCGCCACCCTGGGTACCCTGACTTTCCCGGTCTTGATCACTGTTCCGCTGTCCTTCGCGGTCATCTTCATCGTGTCCATCACTGACAAGAAGCTGCCTGCTAATGTGGAGCAGATCTGGATGCGCATCCATGGCACCGCGGCAGAGCGCCGGGAGCGTCGGATGCAGCAAATGGTGTTGCAGCCGGAGCAGAAGTAAGGAAGAATCCGGGTTTCTGCCGCCTATGACTTGCAACAGCGCACAATCCTTGCAGCGCGGCCTGCCGTTGGACCCGGCTCCCGCCCGATAGGTTGGAGCCGGGCTCCTTTTCGGAAAGATTAATCTGGGGAGGTCAACGAATATGGAGATGTTGGTCACGCTGATCGAGACGAATCTCTTCGCCGGAATGGTTTTTTATGGAGCCGCCTCGTTTTCCGCCGCCGCTGTCGCCCATGCTCTTAAACGCCGGAGCGGCTGGCAGACACAGGCAGGGCTGCTCTTTTTCATCTTTGTCGCCTTGTGGGCGACCACCTTTGTGTTCGCGCCGTTGCTGCCCAAATTGACCTTGTTGACGCTTCGCTGTCTCCTCGTCGGCGCTTATATCGGCCTGTTGCCCATGAAGAAGCGAGAAAAGGACGGTCCAGCCAACTTGGCAATTCGCTAAAAAAAAACCCGGGCTCCTGTCCCGGGGTTACTCTCGGTGCGCCCGGCATGGGCGTTGTCTCTAGGGTGGAAGTCCCGAACGCCGAAGGTGGCAGTAGGCGTTAGCTTAAGGCAAGGGTGTCCGCCGCGAGGCGGAATCTGAAGGAAGCCAGCGGCAAACCTCCGGCCCGAGGACCACGAACCCCAGGTGAGGCTAGCGGCAGTTGGATGAGCTTGCCGAACAAAGCGAAGTCCTTGTCACCGAAGGCTGCCGAGAGTAAATGGGGCGGGTAGATGGAGGGAAAGGCAACGTTCTTACCCGGGGAGGCCTGCCGGGGGACCAAGTAACTTGGGAAACCACGCCGAAAGGCGTGGCTGAACCGGCAGGAGTCAGCAGAGGTCATAGTAGGCTGGCCCGACGTCCGGCCAGATGAAGGACCGAACATGATGGAAGGGGAAGCGACGATGCGTTCGCGTGACGCGCAGAGACAGCCGAATATCCCGAAAGGGAACTGCCAACGGGAGGAAGCGGTGAATCCGCAGGGGACCGGTGGAGTGCCGAGCGCGTTACCGGCACAAGAAGCGAAGCAACCCCGCGAAGAGACGTATGATCTGATGGAGAAAGTCGTCGAACGAGGGAACATGACGGAAGCGTATAAGCGAGTCATGGCCAACAAAGGCGCGGCCGGAATCGACGGTATGGGGCTAGAATCCCTGCGCCCGTACCTAAAAGAGGAATGGTCGCGCATTAAACAGGAATTGTTGGAGGGGACCTATCGACCGCAACCGGTCCGGCGGGTTGAAATTCCCAAACCCCAAGGCGGAACACGGAAGCTGGGCATTCCCACTGTCGTCGATCGACTGATCCAACAGGCCCTGAACCAGATCCTGATGCCGATCTTCGACCCTGACTTTTCCACGAACAGCTACGGATTTCGTCCGGGAAAGAGTGCGCACCAAGCGGTGAAGAAAGCGAAGGAATACATCGCCGACGGCTACCGATGGGTGGTTGACATGGACCTGGCCCAGTTCTTTGATCGCGTCAATCACGACATTCTCATGGCGCGCGTAGCGCGCAAGGTGAAGGACAAACGAATCTTGAAGTTGATCCGAGAATACCTCAAGGCCGGGGTCATGCTCAACGGGATTCGTGTGAAGAGCGAGGAAGGAACACCCCAGGGAGGTCCACTCAGCCCTTTGCTGGCGAACATCATCCTGGATGATTTGGATAAGGCACTGGAAAGCCGGGGACATCGCTTCTGCCGGTACGCCGACGACTGTAACGTCTACGTCCGCAGTCGACGGGCAGGGCAACGAGTGATGGAGGGTATGGCAAAGTTTCTGGAGGGGCGGTTAAAACTGCAGGTCAACTGGGAGAAAAGCGCAGTCGACCGACCCTGGAACCGAAAGTTTCTGGGGTTTTCATTTACGTGGCATAAGGCAGCAAAGATTCGGCTCGCCCCCCAAACGGTGAAACGGGTGAAAGAGAAGATCCGCCAGTTCACTGGGCGGAACCGAAGCATTGCGATGGAGGACCGACTGGTCACCCTCAACCAATACCTGAAAGGCTGGATGGGCTACTTTCGACTCATTGACACGCCAAGCGTACTTAAAGAGTTGGATGAGTGGCTTCGCCGACGACTGCGGATGTGCCTGCTCAAGCAATGGAAGCGCCCGAAGACACGAAGACGAAACTTAGTGGCGTTGGGGATCCCGGAGGAATGGGCATGCAACATCAGCGGCTCACGAAAAGGATATTGGCGTCTGTCCTTGACCCCGCAAATGAATAAAGCCCTTGGCCTCGCCTACTGGCGGGAACAGGGCTTAGTCAGTTTAGTCGAAACATACCAATCTCATCGTCAACCAGCATGAACCGCCGTATACCGAACGGTACGTACGGTGGTGTGAGAGGACGGGGGTTAATCACCCCCTCCTACTCGATTATCGCCGTTCGTAGGTATTAAGGCCGCCCCCATCTCACCGCCGGAGAAAAAATAAGCAGCTTTGGTCGGAAGTGGGGAAGAGATGCGCCCGATCCAGAGTCCTGTTAACTGGCCTGGCGCGTTTTTTGCCGGTTAGCTTCGGTGATCGACGGTCCTTTTCGGATCAGCCCGAGGGGAGCGCCAAGGGGAAGAACGGTGCGTCCAAAAAAGGTATTCAGGAAGATAGCGCCGCAGCCGTAAAAACCGAGCATGGAGATCGCGAATTCAGACCAGCCGGCGACCAGGTGAAGGTCGACAACCTGGAAGGCCGTCAAGGCGAGCGAAGCGAGCAACAGGTTGATCAGCACCAAAATCGCTGCAAAGACCTTGTTGGTCTCAAAAGAAGCGATCATGATGAAGAATGAGAAGATGCCGTAGCCGAGGAAAGCCCAGCCGAGTTGGACACCGCTGAAGGAAGCTTTGAACTCGGGACCCATCCAACCGAGGGTGATCGCCCAGGACGTGGCGACGCCAAACCAGAACAACCCATAGGATGTCAAGACGATGGCGCCGAAGTAGTTGTTCTTTTTGAAGTCATACATGCCGGCGATAAACTGGGCCAGGGCGCCAAGGAAGATGGCCCAGGGGAAGATGCCGGAGACGCCGGTGGTCCAGCCCAGTTTCTGGCTCGATGCGACCAGTGTGACCATGGCGAGGCCGAAGACGCCAAGGGCGGTCGGGTCGGCCACAGTAATTTTTGTTTCAATGGATTTCGCTTCGTTCGACAATGGATTCGCCTCCTAAAAACTACAAAAATTCCGTATTGAGAAAATTTTCTGATTTTTTAGAGGACAACTGCGATACTCCTGAGATAAACCTGTCTATTCTTTTTCTGCGGGTTTTTTCGACCTCCTTTTGTTGCAAGCACATCCCATTTTAGTCGGTATCCCGAAAAAAGACAAGTCTGAATTGCGCAAATTTGCAAACATTTTAGCGCATCATTGTTGTTTAGCTGCTGAGGTGTCCAAAGCGGTTCAGGACGACCCATCACTGCAAAACAAGTTCGCCAGGCCTCTCAGCAGTAAAATGCAGTGTACAGGCAAAAAAAAAAGACCGCTTTCAGGCCACAGACCTTAGAGCGGCGTTTTTTAAATTCACAGCGCCTATTACAGCGTGCTCTGTATTACTCTTTACCGGAAAACCCTATACAGCCCCTTGGACTTCTTTCAGCGACGCCTGGTACTCCAGGTATTCGTCGAAGGTCATCAGTTTGTCGATGAGGCCATCAGGGGTCAGTTCGATGATGCGGTTGGCGATGGTCTGGGTGAACTGATGATCCTGGGAGACGAAGAGCAAGGTCCCATCGAAGCTGATCAGGCCGTTGTTCAAGGCGGTGATCGACTCCAGATCCAGATGGTTCGTCGGCTCGTCCATGATCAGGACGTTGGCGCCGCTGAGCATCATCCGGGAGAGCATACAACGCACCTTCTCGCCGCCGGAGAGGACAGAAACTTTTTTCAGTGTCTCGTCGCCGGAGAAGAGCATGCGGCCGAGGAAGCCCCGGACAAATCCTTCATCCTGATCCTTGGCGTACTGGCGCAGCCAGTCGATCAGGTTCAGATCGCCGTTGGTGAAGTAGGCCGAATTGTCCTTGGGGAAGTAGGCTTGGGAAGTGGTGATGCCCCACTTGAACTCACCGCTGTCAGCTTCCAACTCGCCCATGAGGATCTGGAAGAGGGTAGTCTTGGCAAGACCGTTGGAACCGACGAAGGCGATTTTGTCTCCCTTGTTGACAGTGAAGGAGACGTTGTTGAGGACTTTTTCGCCGTCGATCGTCTTCGTAAGGCCCGAGACGGTGAGCAGGTCGTTTCCCGCTTCCCGATCCGGTTTGAAGACAATATAGGGGTACTTGCGATTGGACGGCTTGATGTCATCGAGGGTGATCTTGTCGAGCAGCTTTTTCCGCGACGTGGCCTGTTTGGACTTGGAGGCGTTAGCGCTGAAGCGGCGGATGAACTGCTCCAGCTCTTTGATCTTCTCTTCTTTTTTCTTGTTGGCGTTGCGAGCCATCTGTAGGGCCAACTGGCTCGACTCGTACCAGAAGTCATAGTTGCCCACATAGAGTTGGATCTTACCGAAATCGATATCGGCGATGTGGGTGCAGACCTGGTTCAAGAAGTGGCGGTCGTGGGAGACGACGATGACGATGCCCTTATAATCAGCTAGGAAGTTCTCCAGCCAGCTGATGGAGTCTAGGTCCAGGTGGTTAGTTGGTTCGTCAAGGAGCAGGATATGAGGGTTCCCGAAGAGCGCCTGGGCCAGGAGAACCCGCACTTTGACGTTGGTTTCCAGCTCCTTCATCTGTCTGTTGTGCAGTGCGTTCGGAACGCCCAGACCAGTCAGCAGGTTGGCTGCTTCCGATTCGGCGTCCCAACCGTTCAACTCGGCGAACTCGCCTTCCAGTTCGGCGGCGCGCATCCCATCTTCCTCGGTGAAATCGGCCTTGGCGTAGATGGCGTCTTTCTCCTCCATCACCTGATAGAGGCGGGCATGGCCCATGATCACCGTCTTGATGACATCATATTCGTCAAACTCGAAGTGGTTCTGTTTCAGCACGGCGATACGCTCGCCGGGGGTGACGACCACTTCGCCGCTCGACGGTTCGATCTCGCCGGAGAGGATTTTCAGGAAGGTGGACTTGCCGGCGCCGTTAGCCCCGATGAGGCCGTAGGTGTTGCCAGGCGTAAATTTGATGTTGACGTCTTCGAACAAGACGCGCTTGCCGAAACGCAACGTGAGGTTCTGTGTGCTGATCATTTTGGACACCTAACCTTTTTGTGGATTTGGGGGGGGGTACACCGCAAAAAACTCCCCAGGCAAAGCCTGGGGAGTTGCTGTGTGCCGATGGCTTACCAGTTGGAACGGCGGGTGCTGAAGCAGTCCCGGCAGTAAACCGGCTTGTCGCCGCGGGGCTGGAAGGGGACAGTGGTTTCGACGCCGCAGCTGGAGCAGACGGCGGGGAACATCTGGCGCTCTTCACGATGGCCGAAACCACCGCTGTTGTTGCGCTGGCCACGACGGGTGGCGCGGCAGGGAGAGCAACGGCCAGGTTCGTTGGTGAAGCCTTTTTCAGCGAAGAACTCTTGTTCCGACGCAGTGAAAGCGAATTCGGAGCCGCAGTCTTTGCAGGTCAGGTACTTGTCTTGAAACATGAGAAAATCCTCCTCGATAATTTTTGCCCGGCGCGAGGGAAGCGACAGAACTCCTTGACTTCCCGAGCCGGAGGCTATCGAGGAAGGGGATATCGTCTGCTCCTGATGGTTACGAGCAGTTTCTAGTATAACCTGAAAACGGAAAAAAACACAACAAAGAAATTTGAGGCTTGAGGTTACAAAAATTTCTAATCATGTATGCCCGGCAAAAACCGGGCGTGCTCCTTTCGTCTTTAAGCAGGGCGGCGGTTGTTGATGACCTTCACATTGGCGGGACCTTTTTTGATCAAGCCCAAGGGGGCGCCGAGGGGGAGGATGGTTCGACCGAAGAAGTTGTTGAGGAAGAAGGCACCGGCGGCGTAAAAACCGAGGATGGAGATGGCAAATTCGGACCAGCCGGCTACGGCGTGGAGGTCGATCACCTGGAAGGCCGTCAGGGCCAGGGAGAGGAGCAACACATTGATCAACACCAGGATGGCGGCGAAGACTTTGTTGGTTTCAAAAGAAGCGATCATGATAAAGAGGGAGAAGATGAAGTAACCCAAAAAGCCCCAACCGAGTTGGACGCTGCTGAAGGCAGCCTTGAATTCGGGACCCAGCCAGCCTAGGGTGATCGCCCAGGACATGGCGACAGAGAACCAGAAGAGGCCGTAAGCGGTGAGGACAGTAGCGCCGAAGTAGTTGTTCTTTTTGAAGTCAAAGATGCCGGCGATCACTTGGGCCAAGGCGCCGAGGAAGAGGGCCCAGGGAACGAGAGCAGAGACGCCGCTGGTCCAGCCCAGCTTCTGCGTCGAGGCCACAAAGGTGACCATGGCGAGGCCGAAGACGCCAAGGGCAGTCGGGTCGGCAACGGTGATTTTCGTTTCAACGTGCTTGGTTTCGGTGGACATGGTGAGCCTCCTGTCTGGATTCTTGTTATTCGTGAGAACTAACGCTTGCTTGATTGTAAAGGAAAAAGGGGCGCAAGACAAGGGGGTGTTGGACCGCAGGCGGTATAAAGGTCGAGACGGCTTCCCGAAACTCAAAAAGAAGGGAGTCGTCTCGACTCTTTCCGGCGAACAGGTGCCTTGAAAGCGAACAGTTCTGTCAAAAGGTGAAGCAGAACCTAGCCGTTTATTCGTTTCCGTATTGCGATAGTTGTTACAGACCCGATGACTCTGCCTCCAGACCGGTCAATTGATCCCCTAGCGTTGATGTGACCGATGGGGAAACATACAGGCACTGCATCTGGCGACCGTTGTGAAAGAGCACGTAGCGGGTATCTGTCCGGTTTTGGGACAGTCTGCCGACAAGGCGTTGCGTCTCCTCGTATTCCGCCTCGAGGGGATTGCGTTCCTCATCGGCGGTGTACCAAATAGCCACGTCGGGCCCGCCTTCTGTGCGCAGCCAGTAGTTGATGGCGAATAATTCGTGGTCGTTGATAAACAGCCAACCCGCCCGGCGTACGGCCAGGGAGGTGACGATGCCGTCAGCGTTAAGTGTCGCGATGACGATACGACCGATGCCCAGTTGCTGGTTCAGGTTGCGCAGTTCGCTGAGGGAGTGACCGTTCCAAGTCCGCTCGCTCAGCAGATGGCCGTAGTCGAAGGCCCACTCGGTCAAAAATTTCGTGAAGAGAATGTCCCGCCGCAGTGTGGCGTAGCGGCCCATGGCATAGAGCAGTGTGACGATGAAAGCCATGGAGGTTGCCGAGGTTATCCAGCCGTTTGCTCGGGCGATGGCGTTGGGAACGGCTTGGGTCAGCAACAGTTCCGAGCCCAGGTAGGCAATAGGGAAGAAACCTACGCCGACACAGAGCGCAGAGAACCGTACCCAGACAATGCTTTGTCGCAGGAATCCCTGCTCCACCAATTTGCCTGCCAGCAGATCGCTGTAGTGCCAGACTCCAGCGAAGAGGGCGTACCAAATGGCAATTTCCCAGTAGTTGTTCCATGGAAACAGGCCCATCCACCATCACCTGCCGAAGCTAAATTTAATGATTGTATAAGAGATTTGACGAGATTGTAGAAAGTCCTGTCTTGGGTTCAATATATCAATAAATTATTTTAGTCACAAAATAGCAAGGGTGCCAAGGGACTGCTTGGGAAAAAAGGATGATAAATAAAAAAACCGCGCCCTCAGCGCGGTCTATAGCAGGCTTTCAGTCTCCAAAAATAGACGGAATTTTTCGTTTATTGGAATCAGCTTCCTTGTCAATCGGTTAAGCTGTCCATTCGTGCCCAGAGCCGAGTGGCTGCTCTCTTGGCTTTCTCGTAGATTGGTTGAATATCCTTCAGGAACTCCCGGTTTTCTAAGACGATCTTGCCGTTGACGATGACTGTCTTCACATCCTTCGAATCCATGCCGAAGGCGATGTGTCCGGCGATATTATCGGTAACGAGCGGGGTGGGGGATTCATAATCCACAATGGTCAGGTCAGCCTTATACCCCTTTTCCACCTTGCCGAAGCGGGCGCCAAAATAGCGCTCAAGCAGGTCGTTGCCGTTGTAGAGAAACTTGAGGAAGCGGTCTGGCCAGAGGCAGCCGCCGGCGTCACGGTGTTTGAAAAAGGCGAATTTGAATTCCTCAAACATGTCGCTGCCGATGCCGTCAGTGCCGAGGGCGAGGTTTTGGTACTGTGGGATCTTGTGGTTGTAGCCTACGTTGTTGTTCATGTTGGAACGGGCGTTATGGACCAGGTAGGCGTTTTTTTCGTTGATCAGGCGCACATCGTCGTCAGAGAGGTGGACGCCGTGGACGAGGAGCGCCTTGTCATTGATCAGGCCGAAATCGTGCAGGCGGGCGATGATGTCTTTTCCGTAGCGGTGGTGTGAGTGAGACACGTCATAACGATCCTCAGCCACATGGACGTGAATGCCGCGGCTGGTCTCTTTGACTGCCTCGGCCATCAGCCGGAGCGCTTCGTCGGGCATCGTCACCGGCGCGTGGCCGCCGATCATAGCTTCGACCAGGTAGTGGCCGTTCCCCATCTGCCGGTCTTTTTCACAGCCTTTGGCGAAGGCGACGTTCTCTTCGACGGCGGCTTCCACCTCTTTGAGTCCGCCGTTGCGGTCGGTCGTCTCATAGCAGGTGATTCCCCGGAGGCCCACTTCTTCGAAAGCTGCTTTGAGCACGGAGAGGGAACCGCCGATGAAGTTCGGTGAGGCATGGTGGTCGATGACGGCCGTCGTCCCACAACGGATGGCCTCCAGGGAGCAGATGAGGCCGCTGTAGTAGAGGATCTCCTCATCGATAGCCCGGTCGAGACGCCACCAGAGGTTTTTCAATACCGAGATGAAGTCAGGGCTCGGCTTGATGCGGGCCAGAATTCCCCGGGACAGGCCCGAGTAAAAGTGGTTGTGGCTGCAGACGATGCCGGGCATGACGAGAGCGCCTTTGAGATCGAGGACCCGTTCGGCGTCATAAGTCCCTGAGAGATCGGCGCCGACGGCCATGATCTCTGTTCCGTAGATGTATATGTCCATACCCGTTCGTACGCTCGGCGGTTGGAACTCGACAATGGTGGCGTTTTTGAGTAGGATCACGGGTCTGTGCCTCCTTTGATCCTCACTTTGGCGTTGCATGTTCAGTGTGTTGATTATTCTGTCGTAAATAACGACTACAGGCCTTTGCCAGATCTGCGCAATGACTATTCGATTACGCGTCCAAAGAGGGAGGGGCGTTTGCCATAGAGGACCGCAAAAATCACTTCCATGCGGGTTAGCGCGGCGTCGCCGTCATCGACTTGGAAGCTGCCGTCAACCAAGGGGAAAGTGCGCATAACGTCTCTCACCCGTACATAGACGGTATCGTTTTCTACGAAAAAGCCGGGGTTTCGGCTGGCCTCGAAGTCCTGCCGCAGGCTGAAGAGGGTCGGCTTGTCTCTATAGGGCCGGCCGTCCCAAGGGCAGAAGGTGGCGCAGTTTCCGCATTCATTGCAGTAGGCGTCCAGGTGGACGATCTGGAAGCGGTTGCGGAATCCCGTTGCCGCGCCTTCCACCGGCACTGCGATGTTGGCCCGGTTCGGACAGACCTCGACACACTTGTTGCAGACGCTGCTACATTCGAGACAGCGACGGAACTCCCTGGCGCCGACGTTTTGGTCCACCTCAGATCCAGCCTCGGCCGGCACGTCTGATTGGGCGATGAGGCCTCCTTTTTTAGCGGTGATCGCTTTGACCGTATCTTCATCGGCAGGGCCGAAGATAAAGGATGCCCGTTTCCAGGCAGGGTCCTCTGCCCGGCAGATGGCGTCAGAAGCTCTGCGCCCGTCAGCGATGCACTTGACAACGGAGGAGGGTCCGTGTGAGGCGTCGCCTACAAGATAAACACCGGGCAGCGAGGTGGCGCAGGTGGACTTATTCGTCTGCGGCTCTGCCGTTTTTCCTTGCGCCAGGCCCAACTTGGCGAGGAGTTCCATATCGATTGTTTCGCCGATGGCGGTGATCAGCGTATCTATCGGCAGCGCCTTTACCTCGTACGTTTTTTCAGGGCGGCGGCGTCCGCTGGCGTCAGGCGCGCCGAGTCGCATCACTCGGCAGAGGAGATTGCCGTCGCCGTCAACGCCTTCAGGGTTCATCAAAAAAAGAAATTCGACGCCGTCGGCCAGGGCGAGTTCGTACTCTTCCCGGTAGGCCGGCATCTCTTTTTCCGTTCGCCGGTAGATGACGGTAACCTTTTCTACACCGGGGAGCCTTAGGGCCGTGCGGGCGGCGTCCATGGCCGTATTGCCCGCGCCTACGACAGCCACCTGTTTGCCGAGGCGGAGGGATGCCGGATTGCGGTTGAAATGTTCTAAGAAGGAGAGGGCCGACATCATGCGGGGAAGGGCAGTTTTTTGCTCGGCCTTCGCACCGGCACCAGCGACGGCTCTGACCGCTTGGGCTTCTACGGAATCGATAGAACCGACGGCATTATCGCTATTGGCGGAATCGAAGCCGGACAACCCGGCGATGGGGAAATCCTTTTCCGCTCCCGCGCCGACGGCGACGACGACATAGGCGTAGCCCATCGATTGCAGCGCAGCCGGCGTCAGATCAGGCGAGGCGTTGAAGACAAACTTCACGCCCTGTTCCTCGATGAAGCGGACATCGGCGTCGATCACCTCGTCACTGATGCGAAAGCGCGGGATGATGTGGCGGACGGTGCCGCCGGCTGATTCGCGTCGTTCAAAGACGGTCACAGCGAAGCCTTCTCTGGCCAGGAAGTAGGCTGAGGCCAAACCGGCGGGGCCGGCACCCATGATGGCTACCTTGGCTGTATGCCTCTTTACTGGAAGAATCCACTTTTCTTTATATTCACTGAAGCCTTTTTTCACAGCGATTCGCTTCATTTCCCGGATCAGCACAGAGCCTTCATAATCGAGGCGGGTGCAGTGATACTGGCAGGCATGGTCGCAGATATGGCTGGTGATCGACGGTAATGGGTTCTTCGCATAGATCAGCGCCAACGCCTCGGCGTAGCGTTGCTGGCCGACGAGGCGGATATAGGCGGGAACATCCTGGTGGATGGGGCAAGCCGCCTGGCAGGGCGCTTCGGCGCAGTCGAAAAGAGGCAGTTCGGAGGCGATGGACGCCTTGGCGCCGCTGCGGAAACGCTTTTTGGAGTAATCGACCTCCAAGACCTTGGCCGCCAGAGCTGCGACCTTGGCCGGGTCGATCTTGGTCAGTTCCCAGTCATCGATGGCTTCGAGCTGGACAGCCATGGCCGCCATGCGGGCATGGCCGCCCGGTTTCAGCAACTCTGTTGCCACTGTAATCGGCCGGATGCCGGTGGCGAAGACCTCGGCCACGTTATGTTCACTGATCCCTGCCGAGAAGGAGATAGGCAGTTCCCCGGCAAAGTCGTTGCAGATTTTGGCGGCGAGATGGATCGAGATCGGGAAGAGGGCACGGCCGGACAGGTACATCTCGCCGCCGGGCAGGCGACCCTTGAAGTTGACGGTGCCGAGGGTGTTCGTCAGTTTGACACCGAAGAAGCGCCCTCGGCTGGCCGCCAGCTTCTGCAACCGCTTCAGCATGGGAATGGCGTCTTTGTATTGCAGGTCATGGTCGAAGGACGTCTGAGAGAGGGCGACATAATCGAAGCCGAGGGTATCTAAGATGTTCCGGACGACCGGGTAGGAGAGCAGCGTCGGATTCAGCTTGACATAGGTCTCCAATTTTTTCTCCGTCAGCATGTAGACAGAGATCTTTTCGATCTCCTCGGGCGGGCAGCCGTGCATCGTCGAGAGGGTGACCGACTTGCAGATCCGAGGCGAGATGCCTTCGGGCAGGGATTGCAGCGCCGACAGACGATGTTCCAGGCCGGTGCCCTGTAAAAAGTTCCCTTCCCTCAGCAAATCGTCCAGGTCTCGGAGCGCTGCTGTGAAAAGGGGATGGTCGGAGGCGTCCATCAGCCCGTCAATGAAGGCGTTCATGCGGGGCGACTGGATCCCTGCCAGGTTGTAGCCGACGCTCATGTTGAAGATAAAAGAGCGCGCTTTCCCGATTCGTAATTCAAAGGCCTCCTCCAGCAGGTGCAGCAGCACCCAGGCCTTGATGTATTCGGCGAAGGCCTTCTCAAGGGGGTATTCGGAGGACCACTCCGTATTGAACCCCTCATCTTCCGCGTCGATGCAGGGCTTTTCTACGGACGGTTCTTTTTCTTGAACCGTTTTTAACTCAATGAAGCGGCTGCCGGCCAGGTAGGACGTGGCGATGTTCTGAGCCAGTTGGGTGTGCGGGCCTGCCGCCGGTCCCAACGGGGTCTCACATGTTTCGCCGAAGAGGCGAAGGGTTTGCTCTCCGCTTTTGCGGAAAAAGTGTGCTTCCGGAAGCGCAAAGACGGAACCATCTGCTGCGTACTCCTGGAAGGCACGGTAGACCAGTTCTTTCAGCGGAACCGGTCGCATGATGTCACCCACGGGATCCCCTCCTTGTTAAAAAGGTAGCAGAGGCCGTCTAGAAAATAAGCAAATTCCCTAGCCAGCCCTTGCAAAAGCATGATTTTTTAATACAAACAGCAAAAAACTAGAGTCTTTTTATCGGTCTCACCGGCCCTTTTTGAGGATTTTCCTCAAAAAGGGCAGATCTCCCCCTTGCACCTTATGCGGCTTTTTTGAAAGCAACACCGCGTAAGGCACTCACCTCCAACACCATGGTTGCATTCTTATCATTTCGTAGACGGTTGAGTTTTTGAAAGTTCGCCGCTAACGCGCTGAGCCGGGCGGCATAAGCCAGATTTCGTTTTCCGATACGGCGAACCCGGCGCAGTCCGTAACGGTTGACCAGTTCATTTTGCTTGGCTTCGATGCGGCTGCGAAGACGCATCTGTTCCTTATAGATTTTCGTTTGGGAGTGCTTTGCCGCCTCGAGCATGACACCATAGGCGTTGTGAATAAAAATCGTGCGCCGATGTTTCTTTTCTTTAAAACAGGTCGTGTAACGAGGGCAGTGCTTGCAATCATGGTCCTTGGCGCGAAGCACGAAGTTCTTCCCATCTGCCACTTCCGAATAGGTGGTGATGACTTTTCCTCTCGGGCAGATCAGTTGTGTTTGGTCTTCGGAAACTTGAAATCCCTCGCCCGCGAGGATATCACATTTTGTCTTTGGTGAAAGTGGCGCCACTACGTCAATGCCTTTTTCCTTGAGGGTGACACGGTCATCGCCCGCACCATAGTGGGTATCTCCAATGATCGTCGGGTTTTCTACACAATCGGTGGGAAGCTGATCCGCTAACGGCACCAGACTGGAGCCGTCATAGTCGTTGGCTTTCATGGCCTCGGCGGCGGCGATAAATCCGGAATTTCCGACTTCGACGATGGCCATCTTATACCCGCGCCATTTCGTCTTGCCCTTACAACCGAAACGGGCTTCGCTGTCTACAGCCGAAACTATCATATCTTTGACAGAACCGCCGGGGGCTATCTCAAGAGTTCCATCATCTTTCCGAATGATTCGTTCACGGAGGATACGGCAAAGCAAAAGGGCGTAATGAATGACATCGGGCTTCTTCTTCCACGAAGCCTCCGATGACTCCACGTAGGCCAGCAGTTCGTCAGCCTCGCTGACCACTTCAACAAGCCGTTCCATTTTGGCCTTATCGTCCAGGTTATGCTCTTTCACTTCCGTCACTGTTTCCAGGTAACGTACCGCCCGAGGGGCATGGGGGATTGCATGCCATGGAACACTGTATTGCTTCGCCAAAAGACGCACCAACAGGCGCATGGCTTGGCGGATCAGTTCGATGGTCGTGGGGGCACTGATGGGAGCTATGACATGGGTCGTGTCCGTTATCCAAGGTTCTTTCCCTGTCAAAACGCCCAGGTAGTACATCAACCGGATAAAGCGATCGAGATAGACCTTATCAAGTTCCTTTTGGATGAGCCGTTGCCGGTGGACGCCAAAATTGGCGTGATCAATGCCCGGTTCATCGAGGGCCATTCCTAACGCAAACTTGACCTCGATGTTCACACGTGTCTGTGCTTCCATCCCCCGGTCTGTTTCGCCCAGCATTTCCTGTAACATGCAGGCCATCGTCATCTGCCGGGCCGCATGACTGGGACGTCCGTTGTCAAGGCAATAGAGACCTGTAAAATCCTCCGGTTGTATTAATAGGGGCGCCAATTCACGAAACAGGCGAAAGACGGAATCGGCAGGCACAAGTTGGTCCCAGAGGGCTGCAAAGTCGTAAAAGCTAACTTGGGGGTCCACATCGAATCGAAACAAGGTACATCGCCTCGCTATAAACAGTCTTTGTACCTATATCCTTCGACGCGAAGAGTCGAATTCCCTTTAAATTCCACCAATTTCCATATAAAAACGTCTTGCTTTTTGCCCTCTCTTGAGGGGGTTTTTAGACAGACTCTAGCAATCTTATGTAATGCAAAAATTATACCAAGATCATCGACTCTGACGACAGGCATTCATGAAAAACAAAGCTTCTTTTTTAGACATCCCTTGGCGCGGTTTTTGCGTAAGTATGAAGATGCGTAGATATGAAGAATAGAAGAACCTTCAATGACGATTGTGAGAACCAGTGCAGGAAAAAAGGGCCTGAAAGTCTAATAGATAGGATCAATCAGCGTGCTCGTGATTGCATGAAGCGGGGTGCCGGCTGGGTGACATTGGAGAGACGGTGCAGCAAAGGGCCGAGGCGATCGCCGAGGCCTTGATGATCGAGGTGGAGATCGCAGATCCCGATCTGGTTCTACCTATCTTATGGTTGTTGTAGCAGAGAGCGCAAAGAAGGAGGGAGCGCCCATGAAAAGCGTAGGCCGGAGCATCCCCCGTGTCGACGCTGTGGCCAAGGTGAAAGGCGCCGCGAAATATGTTGACGATCACTTTGTTCCCGGCATGCTCTATGCCAAGGTCTTTCGCAGCGCCATTGCCAACGGCTGGGTGAAGCGCATCGACGTCAGCAAGGCCAAGGCGCTGCCGGGCGTCGTCGCCGTCGTCACCTATGCGGATGTGCCCGCTCACACCTTCCCGACGGCCGGCCATCCCTACTCGAAGGATCCTGCTCACCAGGACGTGGCTGACCGCAACCTGTTGACGCGCCGCCTTCGCCTCGTCGGTGATGAGATCGCCGCTGTGGTGGCCGTCGATGAGTTGACGGCGCAAAAGGCATTGGCCTTGATTGAAGTGGAATACGAGGAGTATGAACCGCTGTTGACAGCCGAGGCAGCCCTCAAGGCGGGCGCGCCGGAGATCCACGCCGGCAGGGGCAACGTGCTGGGGCGAGGCGGTTACGAATTAGGCGATCTGGCTCAGGCCTTCGTCGAGTCGGACTGCGTCTTTTCCGACGCCTTCACGACCCAGATGGTTGCCCACTGCGCCATGGAGAACTACAGCGCCTACGCCTACATGGAGGAAAACGGCCGCATCGTCGTTGTTTCTTCCACCCAGATCCCCCACATCTGCCGGCGGATCGTTGGTCAGGCCCTCGGCATCCCCTGGGGCCGCGTTCGCGTGATCAAACCCTACATAGGTGGCGGCTTCGGCGGCAAGCAGGACGCTGTCGTGGAGCCGCTTGTCGCTTTTCTCACCACCGTCGTCCATGGCCGTCCCGTCAAACTGGAATTCACCCGGGAAGAGAGCTTCATCGCCTCCCGGGTGCGCCATCCCATCGCCTTTAAGATCAAGACAGGTGTCAAAAAAGACGGCACCCTGTTGGCGCGCGAGTTGGAGATCGTCTCCATCAACGGCGCCTACGCCTCTCACGGTCAGTCCATCGCTAACAACGCCGGCACCAAGTACCGCCAGCTCTACGCCCAGCAGGCGATCAAATGTCAGTCCACCTCGGTCTATACGAACCTGCCCTCCGCCGGGGCCATGCGCGGTTACGGCATCCCTCAGGTCATGTTTGCTTTAGAGAGCCATATGGACGATGTGGCCCGGGAACTGGGGATCGACCCCGTCGATTTTCGCCTGAAGAATATCATCCGTACCGGTTACCAGGATCCGATCAGCGGCGTCAAGGTGCTCAGCAACGGTTTGGCCGAGTGCCTGCAAAAGGGCCGAGAAATCATCGGCTGGGACGCCAAAAAAGCCGACGCCAGCCGGCGGAAGGGGACGAAACGGCGTGGCGTCGGCGTAGCCTGTTTCACCTACGCCTCAGGCACTCATCCCGTCGGCCTTGAGGTGGCTGGCGCGCGGATCGTCATGAATGAAGATGGTTCGGTCCAGCTTCAGGTGGGTGCTACCGAGATCGGCCAGGGCAGCGACACCGTTTTCACCCAGATGGTGGCTGAGACAGTCGGCATTCCCCCCTCGATGGTCCATATCCTCTCCGAACAGGACACAGACATCTCGCCTGTCGATCTGGGCTCCTACGCTTCCCGGCAGACCTACATCACCGGCATGGCCGTGCGCAAGGCCGCCGAAGCGATCAAGGCCAAGGTCCTCGACTATGCCTGGGGTATGACCGATATCCCGGCCGGCGCCATGGACATCGTCGACGGCTGGCTCGTCTACAAGCACAACGGCGAAGGGATCCTGCCCATCGGCGAGGTGGCCCTCGACGCGCACACGAACACGGCCTATTGCCAACCCTTTACGGCCGATGTCTCCAACAACGCTCGCGTCAACGCCTTTGCCTACGGCTGCACTTTCGTCGAGGTTGAGGTCGACCTGTTGATGGGCAAGGTCGAGGTCCTGGAGATCCACAACGTCCACGACTCTGGCAAGATCATCAATCCTCAGTTGGCTGCCGGCCAGGTCCATGGCGGTGTCAGCATGGGGATCGGCTACGCCCTTTACGAGCAGATGCTCTTTGACCCCAAGACGGGAAAACCCCTCATCCATAACCTCCTCGACTACAAGCTGATGACCGCCCTCGACACCCCTGAGATCGGCGTTCATTTCGTCGAGCCCTATGAGCCGACAGGGCCCTACGGCAACAAAGCCCTGGGCGAGCCGCCGACTATCACGCCGGCGCCGGCCATCCGCAACGCCATCCTTGACGCCACCGGCGTGGCCTTTAACGACCTGCCGCTCACACCCCAGCGCCTGATCGCCCGCTTTCAGGCGGAAGGGCTGATCGAAAAGGAGGGATGACCGTGTTCGACATCGCCCGATATGATGAAGCCCGCTCCGTCGACGAGGCTGTGGCCCTGCTGGCGGCCAATCCCCAGGCCCGGTTGATCGCCGGCGGCACTGATGTGCTGATCCGCATCCGCGAAGGCAAGCAGCCCGAGGCCCATTTGGTCGGCATCCGCCATATCGCTGCGTTGACCCGCATCGAACGGAAGGATGACGGAACGCTCTTCATCGGCGCGGCAGCCACCTTCAGCCGTATCGCCTCCGACCCGTTGATCCGCCAGTGCCTTCCCGTCCTGGCGGAAGCCGTCGACACCGTCGGCGGTCCCCAGATCCGCCGTGTCGCCACTATCGGCGGCAACGTTTGCAACGGCGCCACATCGGCCGACAGCGCTTCGACCCTATTTGCCCTCGATGCAATCCTCCAGATCCAGGGGCCGAAGGGAATCCGATTGACGCCGATCCACCAGTTCTATCGGGGACCGGGCAAAGTCAACCTGGGCCCGGCCGAGGTGCTTACGGCGATCGTTATTGCGCCCGAAAGCTATGAGGGTTATGGCGGCCACTACATCAAATATGCTATGCGCAAGGCGATGGACATCGCTACCCTGGGCTGTTCCGTCAACTGCAAGGTAGCTGGGGGCAACATCCTCGCTGATGTGAGGCTCGCTTTTGGCGTGGCCGCGCCGACGCCGATCCGCTGTCCCGAGGCGGAAGGAGTTGTCAAAGGTAAACCCTTCAGCCTGGAATTGGTGGAATCCTTCGGCAACGCGGCAGCAGCCGAGATCAACCCGCGCACCTCCTGGCGGGCTTCCCGCGAATTCCGGCTTCACCTGGCCAAGGAACTGAGCAAACAGGCGCTGGTCAAGGCCTTTCAACAGGCAGGGGGGCTCATCCATGGCGACTAAGCGAATCGACTGTACCGTCAACGGGCAGAAACACTCCCTTGAGGTGGGAGTAGGCGAATCCCTTTTGGAAGTCCTGCGCAACCGCCTCCATCTGACGGGCACGAAAAAAGGCTGCGGCGTCGGCGAGTGCGGCGCTTGCACCGTCTTGGTTGACGGTGAAGCCATCGACTCCTGCCTCTTCCTCGCCGTCTGGGCGGACGGCAAAGCGATCCGCACCATCGAGGGTGAAGCTAAGGAGGGCCAGTTGACAAAGGTACAGAAGGCCTTTGTTGAGGAAGGCGCCGTCCAGTGTGGCTTCTGCACGCCTGGGTTTGTCATGTCTGTGACGGCGCTTACTGAAAAGGGATGCCACTGCGATCGGGAGGGGCTGAAAAAGGAACTCTCCGGACACATGTGCCGATGCACCGGGTATCACAACATCATCAACGCGGCTGAAAAGGCGATGAGAGAGAAGTAAACGATCCATTTGCCTGTCGCTGGCAAAAAGCATTTGGAGACGAAGACGCAAGCAAGCTTTCGCTAAACAAAGGCGGTCCCTCCTGTCCCCCCGGACAGTGGATATACATAATCGGGTGATAAGGAGATGCAGCTGTTGGAGAACAAGTTTGCCGAGGTTCTGAAACTGGCCGAGAAGTACAAACGGGATATGTCGCGGTTCTTGCGGGATCTGATCGCCATTCCCAGCGAGAGTTGCAACGAGCAGAAGGTCGTGCTCCGCATCAAAGAAGAGATGGAGAAGGTGGGCTTTGACAAGGTCGAGATCGACCCCATGGGCAACATCCTGGGGTATATCGGCCGTGGCAAACACCTGATCGCCATGGATGCGCACATCGACACGGTCGGTGTCGGCAACCTGGAAAACTGGCAGTACGACCCCTATCTCGGCTATGAAGACGATGAGATCATCATCGGTCGGGGCGCCAGCGACCAGACCGGCGGCATGGTTTCCCTGGTCTACGCCGGCAAGATCATCAAAGACCTGGGGCTGGAAGAGGACTACACCCTCGTCATCGTCGGCTCCGTCCAAGAGGAGGACTGTGACGGCCTCTGCTGGCAGTACATCATCAACGAAGACAAGCTCCGTCCCGAGTTCGTCGTCATCACCGAGCCGACTGACGGCAAGATCTATCGCGGCCAGCGGGGCCGCATGGAGATCAAGGTGACCACCAAGGGTGTCAGTTGCCACGGTTCAGCGCCGGAGCGGGGCGACAACGCCATCTATAAGATGGCCGACATCCTGAAGGAACTGCGGGCGCTCCACGAAAACCTGCAAGACCATCCCTTCCTGGGTAAGGGCAGTCTCACCGTTTCAGAGATCTTCCACACCTCGCCGTCGCGCTGCGCCGTCGCTGATAGCTGCTGGATCTCCATCGATCGTCGCCTGACCGCTGGGGAAGACGCCGAACTGGCCCTCAACCAGATCCGCAACCTCCCCGCCGTCAAGGCTGCCGGCGCTGTTGTCGAGATGTACACCTATGAACGTCCAGCCTACACCGGATTGGTTTACCCGACAGAGGCCTACTTTCCGACTTGGCTGATCGATGACGCCCACCCTGTCTGTTACACCCTCGAAGACGCCTACAAAGGGCTCTTCCGGACTGAACCAGTCGTGGACAAGTGGACCTTTTCCACTAACGGTGTCTCTATCATGGGCCGCTACGGCATCCCTTGCGTCGGCTTCGGCCCCGGCCACGAAGACCAGGCCCATGCTCCCAACGAACGGACCTGGAAAAAGGAACTGGTCATGGCGGCGGCCATGTACGCTGTCATCCCCTCCATCTATGTGTCGAAGTACGCGGCACAGATGCCGAAGGATACGACCCATCACCAAAAAAACTAGGAGGATTCTCATGCAGACGATTTTCCGCGGTCGCCACTTCATCGATCTCGAAGAATTCACCAAAGAAGAAATCGACACCATGCTGGAGGTCTCCTTTGACCTCAAGAAACAATTCGCCATGGGTGTGCCCACGCCGTACCTGCTCCACAAGACCATGTTCATGATGTTCTTCGAGCAGTCCACCCGGACCCGCAACTCCATGGAAGCCGGTCTTGCCCAACTGGGCGGCCACGCCGGATTCCTCGATTCAAGCAGCATGCAGATCGCCCATGGCGAGAGCGCCAAAGACACGGCCATCATCCTGTCCCGCTTCGGCCACGCCATCGCCTGCCGCTACTGCAACTGGGGCTACGGCAACAAGTACCTGACCGAGATGGCCCGGTGGTCCAAGGTTCCCATCATGAACCTCCAGTGCGACCTCTACCACCCCTTCCAGGCGCTGGCCGATCTGATGACGATGAAAGAGAAGATCGGCGACCTGAAGCGGACCAAGGTCTCCATCATCTGGGCCTATGCCGAGAGCCACAAGAAGCCCATCTCCGTGCCTGTATCCCAAATCCTGCTCTTCCCGCGCTACGGCATGGACGTCTGCCTCGCCCATCCAAGGGGCTGGGAATTGCCCGACTGGGTCATCGAAAAAGCCAAAGCTAACGCGGCCAAGTTCGGCGGCACTGTGACTGTCACCAACAATGAAGAAGAGGCTTACGAAAATGCCCATATCGTCATCCCGAAGAACTGGGGATCTTGGGTCAATGACCAGACAGGCGCTTCTGTCGCCGGTGCCGCGAAGGTCGTTGATGAAAAACTGATGGCCCAGAAGTCTTGGAAGTGCACCGAAGCGAAGATGGCCATGGCCGACAAGGATGTCATGTATATGCATGCCCTTCCGGCTGACCGCAACAACGAAGTGGAAGATTCCGTCATCGACGGTCCCCACTCCATTGTCTTTGATGAAGCCGAAAACCGCCTCCACACCGCCAAAGCCGTCATGACTTTGTTGATGGGTGGTCGTTAACATTGAAAGAACTGGTCGTCGTAGCCATCGGCGGCAACTCGCTCATCATCGACAACAGCAAAACCTCTGTGGAGGACCAGTACGCCGCCGTCTGTGAAACGGCCAAACATATCGCCGGGATCATCGAGCAGGGCTATGAGGTGATCATCACCCACGGCAACGGTCCGCAGGTCGGCTTCATCCTCCGGCGCTCCGAGATCGCCAGCGAGGTGGCCGGCATGCACCATGTGCCCCTGGTCAGTTGCGGCGCCGACACACAGGGGGCCATCGGCTACCAGATCCAGCAGGCCATGGACAATGAGTTCAAAAAGCGCGGGATGGCCAAAGAGGCCGTTACTGTCATCACTCAGGTTGCCGTATCCCCTGACGACCCGGCTTTCCAAAACCCCTCCAAACCGATCGGCTCCTTCTATACAAAAGCCCAGGTCGAAAATTTACAAAAGGCCCACCCTGACTGGGTGCTGGTCGACGACGCCGGGCGCGGCTACCGCCGCCTCGTACCATCACCGCTGCCCCAGGAGATCATCGAAAAAGAGGTGATCCTCCTGCTCGTTCGTCAGGGCTACTGTGTCATCGGTGTCGGCGGCGGCGGTATCCCTGTCGTCACCCAGGAAGACGGCTCGCGAAAAGGAGTCGACGCTGTCATCGATAAGGATTTTGCCTCCAGCCTCTTGGCAACAGACATCGGCGCTGACATCCTGATCATCTCGACAGGCGTTCCGAAGGTTTGTCTGAACTATGGCACGGCGGAGCAAAAGCCTCTTGACAGGGTGACCCTGGGGGAACTGAAGCGGTACGTCGCCGAAAACCACTTCGCCCCCGGCAGCATGCTGCCGAAGGTGCAGGCTGTCATCTCTTTCCTCGAAGGAGGCGGCAAAAAAGCGATCATCACCAACCCGGAATCGCTGGAAGAGGCTGTCGCCGGGCGGACAGGGACGCATATCTATCCTTAACCGTAAACCGTTATGACTTGAGACGTTACGCTAGCATCTGCTGGCATCTGTGGGGCCTTCTACTGGCGTCTGATTGACCGTCTGTGCAAGGGCATCTGCTAGGTGCTCCCCTGGCATATGGGCAGCATCCAATCGGTATCTACTCGGCGAATCACTGATGTCACTAGAGATTGCCCGGCTTCCGAACTCGGCTACCCAGCCGGCGAGGGGCAGGAGAGGCGAAGCCGTGCAATCTCCTCCGTTTCACCGGGGGAGGTGAGTACCTTGGGCACCCTGTTGCGTGGCGGCATGATCGTGACTGCCACAGAGAGCCGCCGAGCCGACCTGCGGATCGAAGGAGAGCAGATCGCCGCCATCGGCGAAAACTTGGAAAGGCAGCTTGGCGATAGGGTCATCGATGTGACTGGCGCCTTGCTCTTCCCGGGCGGCGTCGACGCCCACACCCATTTTGATCTCCCTGTCGGTGACTTCGCCACTGCCGACGATTTTGCCAGCGGCAGTCTGGCCGCCCTGTTCGGTGGGACCACGACGATCATCGATTTTGCCACCCAGTTTCGCGGCGAAACGCTGATGACCGCCCTGGAGAATTGGCACGAACGGACGCGAGGCAAGTGCCTTTGCGACTACGGCTTTCACATGGCCATCACCGACTGGCGTGAGAAAACGCCTGACGAAATGGCGATCCTTGTTCGAGAAAAGGGAGTTTCTTCCTTTAAGCTGTACATGGCCTACAAACAGTTCCTTCAGGTTGACGACGGCATCCTCTTTCAGGCCTTGCGTCGGGCGCGGGAGATTGGCGCCCTCGTGGGGTTGCATTGTGAAAACGGTGATGTTATCGATGTGCTCGTCCGTGAGTTCCGCCAACAGGGAAAAAAAGCCCCCTGGTTTCATCCCCGGAGCCGGCCGCCGGCCGTTGAAACGGAAGCAGTGAACCGTGCCATCGCCCTGGCTCGGATGGTGGAAGCCCCCCTGTATATCGTTCACCTGTCGGCGCGGCAATCCCTGGAGGCCGCCGAAGCCGCTCGTCGGCAGGGCCTGACTGTCTATGTGGAGACCTGCCCCCAGTACCTGCTGCTTGATGAGAGCCGCTATGGCAGCGACGGCAACTGTTCCGGTAGCGGTGGCAATGGCTCCAGCAGTGGCGGCAACCGATCCAATATCGACGGCAACCACTCCGGTCGCGATGGCTGCTGCAGCGTCAGCAGATCCATCGACGGCAGCGACCCTTTCGAAGGCGCCAAGTATGTCATCTCGCCGCCCCTGCGCTCAAAAGAACATAAGGAAGCCCTTTGGTCCGGCCTAGCTAGGGGCGCCATCGACACGGTCGCCACCGATCACTGCGCTTTTTTTTATCGAGGCCAAAAGGATAAGGGCCGCGATGACTTCAGCCGGATCCCCAACGGCATGCCGGGCGTTGAGCATCGCCTGGGTCTGCTTTACACCTATGGCGTCGCAACAGGGCGCATCAGTCTGAACCAGTTTGTCTCTCTAACTGCCACTCGGCCAGCCCAATTGTTCGGAATATTCCCCCGCAAAGGAACCATTGCCGTTGGCGCTGACGCCGATATCGTCGTCTGGGATCCCGCGACCGGTATGGAAATCACCAACGACAACCATCACTACCGGCTGGACTATAACCCCTACGCGGGATTCCGGCAGATCGGACGCCCGGCCCATGTCTTTCTCCGGGGCCGTCTCATCGTCCGCCATGGCGTACTGATCGACACCACCCCGGGTGGTCGCTATCTCTTTCGTGAATCTTCGCGAATCCTGTATTGA
This sequence comes from Heliomicrobium modesticaldum Ice1, assembly GCF_000019165.1. Lineage (GTDB taxonomy): Bacteria > Bacillota > Desulfitobacteriia > Heliobacteriales > Heliobacteriaceae > Heliomicrobium > Heliomicrobium modesticaldum. Next base: position 2,609,255 of record NC_010337.2, on the reverse strand, counting down.
GAAGGGGATAGGCCATGCATAAACTGAAGGTCAACGGCGTAATCCATCATGTCGAAGGCGGCGAAGCAAATCTTCTCGACTTTTTGCGCGATGAACTGCGGCTTACATCCATGAAAAACGGTTGCGGCGAGGGCGCCTGCGGCGCCTGTATGGTCCTCGTTGACGGCAAGGCCATGCGGGCCTGTCTGTTCACCATCGCCAAAGCCGACGGCAAAAGGATCGTCACCGTAGAAGGGTTCTCCCACCGGGAAAAAGAAGCCTACGCCTGGGCCTTTGCCGAGGCGGGCGCCGTCCAGTGCGGCTTCTGCATCCCCGGCATGGTGATCAGCGCCAAAGCGCTCCTCGATAAGAACCAGCAACCGTCAAAGCGGGAGATCAAAGAAGCCATCCGCGGCAACATCTGCCGTTGCACCGGCTATGTGAAGATTGAAAAAGCGATCGACCTGGCAGCGGCAGTGCTGCGCGGCGATTTGAACATACCGATGACCGATAACCGATTGGGTGTGGGCATCAGCGTCCACCGCGTCGACGCCCGCGAAAAGACGTTGGGAATCGGCGAGTACGTTGATGATATGCAGGTCGAGGGAATGCTCTATGGCGCGGTCTTGCGTCCGAAAGCTGCCCGCTTATTGATCAAAAAGATCGACATCGCTCCGGCCAAAGCGCTGCCCGGCGTGGAAGCGGTGCTTACCGCAAAAGATATCCCCGGGCAGCGCCACTGGGGCTTTATCGCCAAAGACTGGCCGGCCCTCGTTGCCGAAGGGGAGGAAACGCGTTACATCGGCGACGCCCTGGCCATTGTCGCCGCCAGCACGCGTCGGATCGCCCGGGAAGCGGTCAAAGCGATCCGCGTGGAATTTGAAGAACTCGAACCGATCGTCACGACGGCGGTGGCGCTGTCCGAAGGTGCGCCGTCGATCCACCCGAAGGGAAACCTGCTCTCTAAAACCCATGTTCGGCGCGGCAACCCCGAAGCCGCTCTGGCTCGGTCGGCCCATGTGGTCACCCATCGCTACACCACCCCGGCGACGGAGCACGCTTTTTTGGAGCCGGAGAGCGCTCTGGCCATTCCGGGGGCAGATGGCAATTTGACGGTGTACGTGGGCACCCAGAGCGTCTATAAGGATCAGCAGGGGATCATGGCCATCCTTGGCCTGCCGGCCGAGAAGGTGCGGGTGATCGCCAAGCTGATCGGCGGTGGATTCGGCGGCAAGGAAGACCTGTCGGTCCAGCACCATGCCGCGTTGTTGGCCTATGCCACGAAAAAACCGGTCAAGCTCACCTTGACCCGCCAGGAAAGCATCAACGTCCATCCCAAACGCCATGCCATGGAATGGGAGATCACCACCGGCTGTGACGCCGAGGGCAAGCTGACGGCTATCGTGGCCCGCATCGTCGCCGACACGGGCGCTTACGCCTCTCTCGGACCGGCGGTAATAGAACGGGCTTGCACCCATGTAGCCGGACCCTACCACGTGCCCAACGTTGACATCACCGGTCTATGCGTCTATACGAACAACCCGCCGGCCGGCGCATTCCGAGGCTTCGGCGTCCCCCAGGCCGCCTTCGCCTGTGAAGGCAACATGGATCTGTTGGCCGAAAAAGCAGGGTTCTCCCCGTGGGAATTCCGGTTTCGCAACGCTTTGGCGCCGGGGATGACCAACGCTACCGGGCAAATCGCCGACGAAGGAACGGCCATCAGGGAGACCCTGTTGGCGGTTCGAGACGCCTATGCCTCCCATCCCAACGCGGGCATCGCCTGCGCCATGAAGAATACCGGCATCGGCGTCGGTCTGACCGACATCGGCAGGGTGAAGCTGCGCGTCAAGGACGGTGTGGTGCGCATCCTGACGAGCGCCGCCTGCATCGGTCAGGGTATGGCCACCATCGTTTCGCAGATCGTCGCCGAGGTGACGGGCCTGCCGCTGGAACGCCTGACAGTCGCCCCGCCCGAAACGGGGGTCACACCCGACGCCGGGACGACGACCGCCTCCCGGCAGACCTTGTTCACCGGCGAGGCCGCCCGCCAAGCCGCCTTAGCGTTGCTGGAGGCGCTAAATAAAACGGAAAAGGACGGCGTCCCTGTGTCAGCGCAAGCATTGGAGGCGTTGGAAGGCCGAGAGTTCTCCGGTGAGTATCATGGGATCACCGATCCGCTCAACTCGCCGAAAGCCAATCCGGTTAACCATGTGGCCTACAGCTACGCCACCCATGTGGTCCTGCTCGATGAGCAGGGGCGGGTGTCCAAGGTGGTCGCCGCTCACGATGTGGGCCGGGCCATTAACCCGAAGGCGATCGAAGGCCAGATCGAGGGCGCCGTCGCCATGGGCCTCGGCTTCGCTCTCCGTGAAAAGTTCCCTCTCGAAGGCGGTATTCCGCAGGTGAAGTTCGGGACCCTGGGGTTGTTCCGTTCTACCGAGATGCCGGAGATCGAAACGATCATCGTCGAGAAAAACCCTTCGCCGCTGGCCTTCGGCGCGAAAGGGATAGGGGAGATCGCCACCATTCCCGTGGCGCCGGCTGTCGCTTCAGCCTACTACCGATCTGATCGGCAGAGGCGTTTCGATCTGCCATTGAAAGGGACGCCCTATGACAAGGGATAAGGGATAGGAGGGCGCCGGGGCCGTTTTCTCAATAGGCCCCGTAGGAGGCACTCGAGAGCATTTGCGAATCTTATGTTTATAGAATTGTGGTGGTCAAAGGTTGAAGCAGCGAAAAGTTCCCCTTGATGAAGCGCTCGGTATGGTCATCCCCCATGACCTGACTAAGATCGTTCGAGGCGAGCATAAAGGTCCCGCCTTTCGCAAGGGACATGTCATCAAGCCGGAAGACATTCCCGAACTGCAAAAGATGGGCAAGGCGCATATCTTTGTACTCGAACTGGAGCATGGCGAAATCCATGAAGATGACGCCGGACTCCGGATCGCCCAAGCGGCGGCGGGAAAGAACGTGCTGACTGGTCGTCCGAAAGAGAGCCGCGTCAATCTGACCAGCGCCATCAGAGGTCTCTTGAAGGTGAACGTTGCGGCTTTGCTCGCCCTCAATGAGTTGGAGGACCTTGTCTTCTCCTGCTTAAGCAACTATAAGCCCGTCGAAGCGGGTGAACTCTTGGCAGCAACCAAAGTGGTACCCCTGGTTGTTCCCGAGCAAACTGTTCTCGATGCCGAGATCCTCTGCCAAACTATGGGGAAGATCATTGAGGTGGTTCCCTATCAAGCGCTGAAAGCGGGAATAGTAGTCACTGGCGGAGAAGTGTATCATAAACGGATCAAGGACACCTTTGGACCGGTTCTGCGGGAAAAGCTCCAATCCTACGGCGCTTCGGTCTTTCCCGTGGCCTACGCCCCCGACGATGCCGGGGTGATTGCCGAACAGATCGACCTGCTTGCCGGTCAAGGGGCCGAACTGATCCTGGTCAGCGGCGGCATGTCTGTCGACCCTGACGATGTGACGCCCCAGGGGATCCGTCTGAGCGGCGCCAAGGTGGAAAAATACGGGGCTCCTGTCCTGCCGGGCGCCATGTTTCTACTTGCATACAAGGAGGAAATTCCTATCATCGGCATGCCGGCCTGCGGCATGTACTTCCGGATCACCGTGCTGGACTTGATCCTGCCGCGTCTTTTCGCCGGCGAAAAGCTCCGGCGCGCCGATATCATCGCGCTGGCCCACGGCGGGCTCTGCTGGAATTGTTCGGAATGCCGATATCCGAGGTGCAGCTTTGGGCAGGGCGGGATCTTGCGCGGATAGTCATCGATGGTTCTTAATGATGCTGGTGATCCAGTGAATGGCAGAGGGATAAAATGGTTTATAAGGATGTCCTCCAGACGTTGGAACAGGGCGAGGCTTGTGTTGTCCTCACTCTGATAAAAGAAAAGGCGAAAAAGGGCTCAGGGGTTGCGGGAAAGCGTTTTTTGTCTTATTCCGAGATAAGGGCTGCAATGGACGCTTGTATCCCTGTCCTTTCGGTGACCCCGTTCGATCAGGCGAAGGATTTCTCGAGCGGTCAGGTGAATGGCCTGGCGTCTTTTGCGGTTGCTCCCTTGTTCGCGCAGGAAGCCCTTACCCTCGCCGAGGCGTCCCTGCAATCGGGCAGGGTTGTTTCCAAAAGGGTTTCTTTAGAAGGAGAAGCGGCGCGGCTGCTCGCTGAACCTTTTTACCCCCCCGATGAGTTGGTCATCCTTGGCGGCGGTCATGTCTCCCAGGCACTTGTTCCTGTCGCTGTCATGCTGGGTTATCGCGTCACCGTCGTCGACGATCGACCTGCTTTTGCCGCACCGAAGCGATTTCCCGGCGCGGCAAAGGTGATTTGCAACGATTTTGTCCGGGCCATCGAGGAACTACACCTGCAACCCAGCTGTGCCGTCGCCATCATCACCCGTGGCCATCGCCACGATCTCCGCTGCCTGGAAGCGTTGGTCGGGAAGCGGCTGGGTTATCTCGGTATGCTCGGAAGCCGACGCCGCGTTCAGTTGATCAAAGACCATCTGCGGGCTTCTGGCGTCTTTGAGGAAGACATCGAGCAGGTGCAGATGCCCATCGGTCTGCCCATCGGGGCGCAGACGCCGGAGGAGATCGCCGTCAGCATCGCTGCCCAGTTGATCCAGGCGCGAAGAGGCGGTAGAGGCGGCGCCGGGATTACGGTCCAGGACTTGGAACTGTTGCGGACCTTGGTCGAAAGCGCCAGGCGAGGTACCTCGGCTGTCCTTGCCACTGTGGTGGAAGCGCGGGGGTCGACACCGCGCAAGGCTGGCGCCAAGCTCTTGGTTTTCCGTGACGGCCAGATGCGCGGGACCATCGGTGGGGGATGCATAGAGGCGGAGGCGCGGAGAGAGGCGCTCCTGCTTTTGGATGGAGGCGCTGCGGGGCTTTTCTCTTTTTCCTTAGATAACGATGCGGCAGCGGAAGAGGGGATGGCCTGCGGCGGGACTATGGAAGTCCTGCTGGAACCCGTGACGGCTGTTTGAGCAGGCAACGGGAATATAGGATATGGAATGCAGAAGCGGTGGGGGGAGTCGAATGCAGCAAGAACGGGTGTTGATTAAAGGCGCGGGGGATCTGGCCAGTGGCGTCGCCCATCGGCTCTTCCAATGCGGTGTCGTCCCGATTATGACGGAATTGGCCGAACCGCTTGTCGTCCGGCGAAGGGTGTCTTTTGCGGAAGCTGTATACCAGGGGGAGACGACGGTGGAGGGCGTGAAAGCCCTTCGGGTCAAAACCGCTGATGAGGCGATAGCCTGGCAGGAGCGGGGCGTCATTCCGGTGCTCGTCGATCCCGATGACCGTTCGCTGGAAAGCCTCAAGCCTACCTACTATGTAGAAGCGACGATACGAAAACGCAATGACGGTTTGACCAAGGACAAGGCGCCCTTCGTGATCGCCTTGGGTCCGGGCTTTTGCGCCGGGAAGGATGTCCATGCCGTCGTGGAAACAAAACGCGGTCATGACCTTGGTCGGGTGATCTATCAGGGCTATGCCATCGCCGATACGGGTATACCGGGAGAAGTGGGCGGCTACCGTCAGGAGCGGCTGTTGCGCGCGCCTGTGTCAGGTGTATTTTCCGCTTGTCGCGAAATTGGCGATCAGGTCACTAAAGGGGAGTCGGTGGGAACGGTGGATGGTCAGCCGGTCAACGCGCAAATCGCCGGCATCGTGCGCGGTTTGGTCAAGGATGGCATCTCCGTCACTGCTGGACTGAAGATCGGCGATGTCGACCCCCGACTGGAGAGGGCTTACTGCTATACCATCAGTGACAAAGCGCGGGCCATCGGCGGTGGTGTCTTGGAGGCGATGCTCCATTTCGCTATGCTTCGTAACAACATAGAAAAGAACACTCATCGGCCTCAACCCATCCGATCATCATAAAAACAAAGGCTCTCATCCTCCCGCCCCAGAAGCCTCCCGGGAATCTCTTATTGCGCGGTCAAAATATGATCGAAGCGGGGGGGCATCCTAATCCCAGGAGGTGATGGCTTTCTTCGAACGATGGCTGGACCCGATGCTGCAGCGTGTGATCGGAGGACCGGTTTCGAAGGGCTTCGTCGATGGCTTCGAAAGCGTTTCAGAAGAATCCTCACTGGAGATTCTCCGTTTCCTGAACCGCGTCTGCGATACTTTTTCCGGGTTCGACGTTCCCAGCGATGTCCAGCGACTGCTGGATGACGATCCAAGGGATTCGGATGCCAGCGTTCAGGCCGTTACGGACTTGTAGGAAAGCCAGACAACCGCCGAAGTGGCGATCCAACCCTTCAGGCTGGATCGCCTTATTTTGTTCTCCACTCCTTGGTAAAGTGAAAGAAAAAACATGGAAAGGCGGCTCAAGCCGATCGGAGACCGGCATCATTGCCCGTAAAATTCTCATTCTAATTTCGTTATGTAAGCAAAAAGGGGCTTTATCGTATTAATTTTTTGTAAAAAGAAATTGTAAGGTATTTATAATAAATAATCATCTTTTTCGCAGGAAAACAATCGGCTATGATTAGGGTAGGGAGTTGAGTTGCTAGAGACTGCTCGAACATTATTGGAGGGAAAAGATGGCAACCTTTCGCGAACTGGCTGAAGAAGGTGAATTTCTCAAACAGAGCATGATGTCGCCTCTGCCGGAAAAGGCGGTCATCCGGATCCTGCCGGTTGAGATCTGGGCGAGGAAGTGCATGAAGACACTCAGACAGCGAATGCCCCAATCGACGACAATTCACTATTTCGCCAGTTTGGCGACCACCTGCGAACCGAGCATGATCACCTTTGATAAGATGCTTTTCCTCATCGAGGGATTGGCGCTGACAGAGGATTTATTGACTATTTTCGGCGAACCCTCGGATCCCTCTATTTACGATGTTCCCGGTCTCCCAGTAACAGATGCCCCGGCTAAATTGACCCTTTGCCACAATTCCTGACCACGACGTTCCGAAGCGAGTAGAACCCTGTGCGGTCTTTGACGACTGCCCAGGGTTTTTCCTTGTCCCTTTGCAGCGATCTTTTCAACCTGGGCGTCGAACTAAGTCCCCTTCACTGAGCAAATCTGTGACAGCTGTTCTCCAGATCTGCTTGTCGAATCCAACGGGATGATGTATCGTGTAATTACATAAAATGTTGAGGTGTTTTGCATGAAAAAACCTGTGCTCAGCGACTATGGTTTGTCCGAGAGCGAGATTCCTGCTATTGAAAAGAAGTTCAAGGACCGCAAGTGGGTGGAGATGGTGATCACTGTCGTCCCCCTCGGCCTCATTTACGCCTTCTTCAGCAGCGGCATCATTCCCGAAGATAAGATGTTGATGATGGTCCCTATCGGTTTTATTGTTGGCACTGCCGTCGCTGTTGGGGGAAAGTACTTTTACAATAATTGGTATATGAAAAATAACCCTAAGCTTGTGGCGCTGGCTCGCTACAGAGCCGATTTGAACGCCTACCAGTCTGATACAGCGGAGCAATAGTGCCCATAGGCCTTGGAATAAACGTGGAGGCAGCTGGGTTGAGACCCCGAACGGCTCCCCGGGCATCCTCTCGCGGGATGACTGCTGACAAAGAACAGGCCATGAAAAAAGGCTACAGGCACTGAATCTGTTTCCCTTGACACCTGGGTCGGAAGGCAGTCCGGGTGTCTTTTTTTTGAGATTTTTCCCGAACAATGATTTCTCAATGGTTAGTCAAATTTTCGTTTGTGCAAAAACCTATCAAGGATTATGATAAATAGGGGAAGCTATCAGACACGCAGGGAGTGTGATCGCATGGATGTCTGTCAATCACAAAAAGATAATCGGACAACCCCGTGCAGGATGACGACCCCCTGGACGATTGAGGGATACCGAGGGCTGCCGGTGCTCGTGGTGGAAGATAACCCGATCAATCTGAAAATGATTCGAAGCCAACTGAAACAGTTGGGGATCGACATGATTCATACGGCCGTCAACGGAAATGAGGCTGTGCAATTGGCTCGTCAAAACCAATACGGATTGATCCTGATGGACTGCCAGATGCCGGTGATGGACGGATACAGCGCTACCGCTTTGATCCGGGCAAATGAAGGACAGGAGACCCATACCCCGATCGTAGCTGTCACAGCCCATGCCCTCCCGGGGGACCGGGAAAAATGCCTGGAAGCAGGGATGGACGATTATATCAGCAAACCGGTCCGGTTGCAGCGGCTGTTCGAAGCGTTGCAGTGCTGGCTGCCGGCGCAGCAAAAGATCGGCACCGCCGCCGACGCGGCCCAAGAGACGCCTGAAAGTGCGTCCATTTCACAGAAGGGGTCAGCAGTGCCTGAGGCTTTGTCCGCGCCCGAACCGGCGCTTGATGCGCCGCCTGTCGATTTTGGCGTCATCCAGGGACTTCTTGGGGTAACTTTGGAAGAACTGCCGCTCTTTTCTCACCTGTTCGTCCTCTTTTTTACCGAGTCCGGAGAAAAAATGGAAAAAATCCGTTTCGCTCTGGCGGTGAAAGATATTGGGCAAGTCTGCGCTCTGGCTCATGCGCTGAAGTCGGCCAGCGGTAATGTGGGTGCCCTTGGTTTATCTCGCTTGTACCGGGAGATGGAGCTGCTGGCGCGGAGCGGGGTTATGGACGGCTTGGCATCGCTGTACGAGCAGGCGGAAAAAGAGTATGAACGGGTCAAGGCGGCCCTGGCGCGATTTTGTGACAGCGATTGAGGCACGTACTTGAGCTTCGCCGCAGAGACACTGCGGCTTTTCTTCTGCTCGCTGCTGAAACGCTCCGTTGTAAGCGCCCCTGAAATGTAAAGGCGATCCGAAATAAGCAGGCGAAAAAAGGGGGGCAGTGACTCGACTGCCCCTTAAAAACTATCCGCCGTATGCATTTATCAGGATCTGCTGCAACTCTGTCATCAACGGCATCCGCGGGTTCGCCGTCGTCGTCTGATCATCAAAAGCCCGCTCGGCCAGTTCCGGCACCAGGCTCATGAATCGGTTCCGCTCGATGCCGAGCTCGGCCAAAGTGAGGGGCATGCGCAGTTTCTGCATCAGATGGCGGACGGCCTCGATGAGCGACTGGACGCCCTCCTCGACAGTGCGAGCCGGCAGGCCGACCATGCGGGCGATCTCGGCGTAGCGCCGGTCAGCTACATAGGACTCGTAGTTCGGGAAAGATGTGAATTTTGTCGGCCGGCTGGCGTTAAAGGCGATCGTATGGGGGAGCAAGATGGCGTTGGCCCGACCGTGAGGGATGTGGAAGACGCCGCCCAACTGGTGGGCCATGGCGTGGTTGATGCCGAGAAAGGCGTTGGTGAAGGCCATGCCGGCGATGCAGGAGGCGTTGTGCATCTTCTCCCGGGCCTGTTTGTCGTGGCCATTGTGGAAGGCCCGCGGCAGGTACTCGAAGACCATCTGGATCGCTTTGATCGCCAGCGCATCCGTATAGTCAGAAGCGAGGACAGACACATAAGCCTCGATGGCATGGGTCAGCACATCCATGCCCGTGTCGGCTGTCACCCCCGGCGGGACAGTCATGACGAATTCGGGGTCGATGATGGCCACGTCGGGCGTCAGTTCATAGTCGGCCAGAGGGTACTTGATATTGCGCTCCTTGTCGCTGATGACGGCGAAGGAGGTGACCTCTGAGCCGGTGCCTGAGGTGGTCGGGATGGCGACAAGCCGCGCCTTAGCGCCCAGCTTAGGGTACTTGTAGACGCGCTTGCGGATGTCCATGAAACGCAACCGGAGGAGGGAGAAGTCGGTCTCCGGGTGTTCGTAAAAGAGCCACATCCCCTTGGCGGCGTCCATGACGGAGCCGCCGCCGAGGGCGATGATCACGTCCGGTTTGAAATCCCTCATCATGCGGCAGCCGCGCATGACCGTTTCGACAGACGGATCGGGCTCCACCTCGGCGAAGATCTCGCTGTGTACATAGATGTGGCGCTTGCGCAGGTAGTGGAGCACTCGATCGACATAGCCCTGCTGTACCATGACCGGATCGGTGACGATAAAGGCGCGGTGGATGTCGGGCATCTTCTCCAGGTAGGCCACTGCGCCGAATTGGAAATAGATCCGCTCGGGGATTTTGAACCACTGCATTTTTTCTCGCCGCCTCGCCACCCGCTTTTTGTTGATCAGGTTGACCACCGACACGTTGGCCGAGGTGGAGTTACCGCCGAAAGTGCCGCAGCCCAGGGTAAGCGAGGGCATGTTGGCGTTGTAAATCTCGCCGATAGCCCCCTGGCTGGCCGGGGCGTTGACGATCAGCCGGCCGGCCTTAATGCGGCGAGAAAAGGCGTCGATCACCGCCGGGTCTTCCGAGTGGATGACGGCCGAGTGGCCCATGCCGCCGAAGCGGACCATCTCCTCAGCCCGGTCGATGCCTTCCTCGGCGCCATCGACGATGTAATAGGCGAGGACAGGGCTGAGTTTTTCCCGCGAGAGGGGATACTGGGGGCCGACGCCCTCTAAGCGGGCCAGCAGGATCTTCGTGTCGGGCGGGACGGAGAAGCCGGCCATTTCGGCGATGCGGGCCGCCGGCTGTCCGACGATGTCGGCGTTGACGGCGCATTTTTCCTCGTTAATGACGATGCCCTCCAGGCGGGTCTTTTCGTCTTCATTGAGGAAGTAGCACTTGTGTTCGCTCATGTAGCGTTCAAAGTCGCCGGCAATCGCTCGGTCGACAATGACGGCCTGCTCAGAGGCGCAGATCATGCCGTTGTCAAAGGTCTTTGACATGATCAGGTCGGTCACGGCCCGGTGCAGGTTGGCCGTCTTTTCAATGAAACAGGGCACGTTGCCTGGTCCGACGCCGAGGGCCGGCTTGCCGCAGCTGTAGGCGGCGAGGACCATATTGGCGCCGCCGGTGGCCAGGATCAGGTTGACGCCGGGATGGCGCATCAAAAGGTTGGTGGCGTCGATAGAGGGCTGCTCGACCCACTGGATGCAGTGCTCCGGCGCGCCGGCCCGGACGGCAGCCTCATAGACCACTTGGGCGGCGGCGGCGCTGGATCGTTGGGCGCCGGGGTGGAAGGCGAAGATGATCGGGTTGCGCGTCTTCATGGCGATGAGCGCTTTGAACATGGTCGTCGAGGTGGGGTTGGTGACCGGCGTCAATGCGGCGATGACGCCGACCGGCTCAGCCACCTCCTCGTAGTCGTCAAACTCGTTAACGCTGATGACGCCCACCGTCTGGTGGTACTTGATGCTGTGGTAGACCGACTCGGTGGCGAAGGTGTTTTTGATGATCTTGTCTTCATAGACGCCGCGGCGTGTCTCCTCGACGGCCATTTTGGCCAGGGGCATCCGTTGCTCCAGGCCAGCCACGGCCATGGAGTGGATGATATTGTCCACCTGCTCCTGGTCGAGTTCGAGAAAACGGTCCAAGGCCGCTTGGGCCTGATTCACCAGTCTGTCAATCGCTTGGGTGACATCGGAGGCGGGGGAAGCGCCGTGGGTGGTGCCGTCATCTGCGCCCAGCATGGGGAAGGGATGTTCCTTGTTCATCTGATCGAACCTCCTTGCGCCGGTTACTTCTCCATTCCTTAATCTTTCCTGAATAGCAAAAGAAATAGCAATCGTTTTCTTCGATTGCCAGTAAAAACACTCCTGCTGGATGCTTAAATTTTTCCATGAAAATAACAAAAAAAGGTGGAAAAAAGCTGGCCGATCCGACATCCGTCTTACCGTCCAGCTTTTTTATGTCAATAGAAGAGGCGCCGTTTAGGCGGTGTTGTCATCGCTACCGTCATCATCCACATTCACCGAGGCCCGCACCTGGGTCAGCGCCACCGCAAAATCCTCTCCCGTGATCCGGATGGCGCTGGTGAAGTCGCTGGAGAGGGAGGCCGGCCAGCGGTCCATGTCCGGTCCTAACGCACGGGCCACCGCCATCAGGGCCGCCTTGGCGCAGAGGGCGGCGATATCGGCGCCGGTGAAGCCCTTCGTCTGCTCAGCCAGGTCGTTGATGTTGACCGTCCCTTCCAAGGGCATCTTGGCCGTATGGAGCTTAAAAATCTGCAGGCGGTCCTCCACAGTCGGCACGGTCACGCAGATGCGGTAGTCGAAGCGGCCAGGGCGGAGAAGGGCCTTGTCGAGCACGTCGAGCCGGTTGGTGGTGGCGATGACGACGACCTGGGCGCGCCGATCAAAGCCGTCCATGAGGGAGAGAAACTGGGCCACCAGCGTTGCCTCATAGGAGGTCGTCGTCCGGCTGCGGTCGAAGGCGAAGGCGTCGATCTCGTCAAAGAAGATGATGCTTGGAGCTTTTTTCTCGGCCTGGGCGAAGAGGTCGCGCAGGCGCTTTTCGCTCTGCCCGTGGAGGGAGGAGAGAAACTCTGGCCCTTTGACGGCGAAAAAGGTGGCCTCCACCTCGTTGGCGACAGCCTGGGCGAGCAGCGTCTTGCCGCAGCCCGGCGGGCCGTAGAGCAATACACCCTTCGGGGGCGTGATGTTGAGGGTCCGCACCAGATCAGGGTAGCGCAAAGGCAGTTCGACGGCCTCGCGGAGCAGGCGCAGTTCCTCTTTTAAACCACCCACGTCGGCATAGGTGACCTTGCCCGGTTTGACGGGGCGGAAGAAATCTTCCATGGGATTATCGAGCGGATGGGAGATGGCGTCCGATGAGGAGGAGCCGGTCTTAGAGGAGCCGGTCGTAGATCCACTGCCAGTGCCGGTAAGAAGATCGGCCTCTCGATAGGCTCCTTCAGACTTCACAGGTCTCGATTCTGTGCTGTTTGTGAGTGCTTTTGATTCGTCTACACGGACGCTGGTCATGCAGGTGTCCATGTCAAAGCGGCCATTGCCGACCCGCTCAGGCGGTGTCCGAATGATGCCTGTCACAGTGGTTCCAGCGGCATCGAAGCGGTACTCCCAGGTGCCGTCCTTGCGCGGGTTGATTGTATCGGGAAGGGCGGAGACACGACGAGCGATCTGCTGCCAATCGAGGGCGGGGCAGGCGGCGCAGCCTGAAGATTGGGCCAGCTGCTCCAGCATAGCGAGAACAGCCGCCTTGTCCGTATGAAAAAAGCCGTCGCCATCGACAGCACCGTGGCGATACCAGCGGGGCCCATCCGGGTCGCTCCAGTCTACGTCATCGACGATGAGGAAACGGCAGCCCGGAAAGAAGAGCGCCCTTTCATCGCGGGCTGTGAGCCCCACGCTGCGCCCGTCACAGTAGAAAGCGGCGTCGCGGACTTTTTGGCGTTGTTCCAGGCAGGTGACGATCTTGTCCAACTGTTCCGACGTAATCGCTTTTCCGGAAGCGCTGATGCGCCTGATCTCCCAGCGGCGGGCTTTTTTCCAGAACTCGCACAGTTGGACCTGGTCTCTGCTATCGGCAGTGAAGGCGATGCGGTACCATCCGTTGTCCCCCTTGGTGATGGCGGGAAACTGTCGCTTGAGGCCGAAAGAAGCCAGTGGAGAGGGGGAGTGAAATTCGATCAGTAGGCGATTGGCAGTGTCCATCGGTCATACCTCAAATTCTTTTTTTGGAATGTTCACAGAATATATACCCAAATATACCAAGCGCCCCGAAGGTATGTCCACTGTGAAAAGAAGAACCACGACCGCTGCTCATGCCGGCCGTGGTTCTTTTGCTGAAGCCTTTTATGAACGTTGAAAATGATCTGGTGAAGCAATCTTCTGTTGAGCCGTCTTCTCGTGAACAGTCTTTTATTTAACCTTCCAGAATGGCCTCCGCCTCTTCGGCGTCATGATCCATGATGTACTTGATCCCGGTGATTTCGGCCGCCTCGCGGGTGAGAGCGCAGAGGTCGTCGCGGGTGATGTGTTCGAGGGAGAATTTGCGGGCGCCGCACATGAACTGCTTGAGGCCCTGGGCCAGGCGCTCGAAGTAGCTGTAGACGCCGATGGCGCCGACAGGAAGCTCTTCGAAGCGATCGCCTGTCATTTTCTTCACGTCCGAGGTGAGCATGAAGACTTTCTCCAGCGTGTCGCCATACTTGGCGGCTTCGCCGGCGAGCTTGCCTTCTTTGATTTGGTTGCCGATAGTCTTGCCGACCATGGCCGCCGTCAGGGGTGAACGGGCCATGCCGATGGCTTTGATGTAGGGAGCGCCAAGGGCGAAGCCTTTGAACATCTGGTCTTCCAGGGTGAAGCCGCCGGCGATGGCGACAGGCGGAATGTAAGCGCCTTTGGCTGCCAGCTTGTCGAGGTACTTGACGAGCAGGGCCTGGATATAGACGGTGGGCAGTCCCCATTCGTTCATCATCCGCCAGGGGCTCATGCCGGTGCCGCCGCCGGCGCCGTCGACGGTGAGCAGGTCGAGCTTGGCGTCAGAGGCGAACTTGACGGCCCGGGCCAGGTCGGCGGCACGGTAAGCGCCTGTCTTGAGGAAGATGTGTTTTGCCCCTTTGGCGCGCAGCTCATCGACGCGGGCCATGAAGGATTCGCGCGTGACCATGCCGATGCGGGAGTGGCGCTCGAACTCTTTGAAGGCACCCGCCTTAAAGGCCGCCTGCACATCCGCTTCGAGGGGGTTTGGCAACACGATGTAACCGCGGTTTTTCAGCTGCATGGCCCGTTCCAGCGTGTTCAGTTTCACTTCGCCGCCAATGTCTTTCGCGCCCTGGCCCCACTTCAACTCCACTGCGGTGACGCCGAGCTTTTCGAGGGCGTACTCCTGAACGCCCAGGCCGGTGTCTTCCACGTTGGCTTGGACAGCAATGCACCCGTAGCCGTTGTACCAGTTCTGGAAAGCCTTGACGCGGGCTTTTAGTGCAGGAGAATGGACAACCTTGCCGTCTTTGATCTCCACATGGGGGTCCATGCCGCAGATATTTTCACCGATGACGATGGCCACGCCGGAGATGGCGGCGCCGGCGGCCAGGTGGTCCCAGTTGTTGGCGGCCACGTTGGTTGAGCCCATGCCGGCGATGACGATGGGATTCTTCAGCTTGATTTTATGTTCACTGCCGATTTCCGTCTCAATGTTGACAGCGGGGAAGATGGCCTTGTCCGAGTCGGCTTCAATGCCCTTAGCGCCGACGGCTGTTCCCATGATGTTAAAGTGGGACAGGTCGACGGGATAATCTTTTTCAGAAGCAGAAGTGGTGGTGCCAAAAGGCTGGGGATAGAGCGTCTCTTTGGCGCGATAGGCGGACTTGCCTACCTCGCAGAGACCGGGGCACCCGTCCAGGCAGGTGGCGCAGAGGCCCGAGAAGGGGACGACGCTGTCAGGGGTGCGAGCCTTGGTCATGGTGGCTGTGCTTCGATTGAGTTTGCTGAAGGTCATGAAACAAAATCCTCCTCACTTTTCACTATACCTCTTAATCACTATGTAAGGAAGGGGATGGGATATCCCCAAACCTTCAAAGGGGGACGATGATCATGCCCTTGGAGTGCTTTGCCTAATCTTTGTGTCTACAGAACATTATAGCAGATTTGTCAGTTAAAAACGGATCAAAAGAATGGAATGACAGCATTTTGCCTAACTAGCCGCCAACCTTGTCAATCATTTCTTTTATCGCAAAAGCTTTAAGAGTCTGTCTAAAAACCCCCTCAAGAGAGGGCAAAAAGCAAGACGTTTTTATATGGAAATTGGTGGAATTTAAAGGGAATTCGACTCTTCGCGTCGAAGGATATAGGTACAAAGACTGTTTATAGCGAGGCGATGTACCTTGTTTCGATTCGATGTGGACCCCCAAGTTAGCTTTTACGACTTTGCAGCCCTCTGGGACCAACTTGTGCCTGCCGATTCCGTCTTTCGCCTGTTTCGTGAATTGGCGCCCCTATTAATACAACCGGAGGATTTTACAGGTCTCTATTGCCTTGACAACGGACGTCCCAGTCATGCGGCCCGGCAGATGACGATGGCCTGCATGTTACAGGAAATGCTGGGCGAAACAGACCGGGGGATGGAAGCACAGACACGTGTGAACATCGAGGTCAAGTTTGCGTTAGGAATGGCCCTCGATGAACCGGGCATTGATCACGCCAATTTTGGCGTCCACCGGCAACGGCTCATCCAAAAGGAACTTGATAAGGTCTATCTCGATCGCTTTATCCGGTTGATGTACTACCTGGGCGTTTTGACAGGGAAAGAACCTTGGATAACGGACACGACCCATGTCATAGCTCCCATCAGTGCCCCCACGACCATCGAACTGATCCGCCAAGCCATGCGCCTGTTGGTGCGTCTTTTGGCGAAGCAATACAGTGTTCCATGGCATGCAATCCCCCATGCCCCTCGGGCGGTACGTTACCTGGAAACAGTGACGGAAGTGAAAGAGCATAACCTGGACGATAAGGCCAAAATGGAACGGCTTGTTGAAGTGGTCAGCGAGGCTGACGAACTGCTGGCCTACGTGGAGTCATCGGAGGCTTCGTGGAAGAAGAAGCCCGATGTCATTCATTACGCCCTTTTGCTTTGCCGTATCCTCCGTGAACGAATCATTCGGAAAGATGATGGAACTCTTGAGATAGCCCCCGGCGGTTCTGTCAAAGATATGATAGTTTCGGCTGTAGACAGCGAAGCCCGTTTCGGTTGTAAGGGCAAGACGAAATGGCGCGGGTATAAGATGGCCATCGTCGAAGTCGGAAATTCCGGATTTATCGCCGCCGCCGAGGCCATGAAAGCCAACGACTATGACGGCTCCAGTCTGGTGCCGTTAGCGGATCAGCTTCCCACCGATTGTGTAGAAAACCCGACGATCATTGGAGATACCCACTATGGTGCGGGCGATGACCGTGTCACCCTCAAGGAAAAAGGCATTGACGTAGTGGCGCCACTTTCACCAAAGACAAAATGTGATATCCTCGCGGGCGAGGGATTTCAAGTTTCCGAAGACCAAACACAACTGATCTGCCCGAGAGGAAAAGTCATCACCACCTATTCGGAAGTGGCAGATGGGAAGAACTTCGTGCTTCGCGCCAAGGACCATGATTGCAAGCACTGCCCTCGTTACACGACCTGTTTTAAAGAAAAGAAACATCGGCGCACGATTTTTATTCACAACGCCTATGGTGTCATGCTCGAGGCGGCAAAGCACTCCCAAACGAAAATCTATAAGGAACAGATGCGTCTTCGCAGCCGCATCGAAGCCAAGCAAAATGAACTGGTCAACCGTTACGGACTGCGCCGGGTTCGCCGTATCGGAAAACGAAATCTGGCTTATGCCGCCCGGCTCAGCGCGTTAGCGGCGAACTTTCAAAAACTCAACCGTCTACGAAATGATAAGAATGCAACCATGGTGTTGGAGGTGAGTGCCTTACGCGGTGTTGCTTTCAAAAAAGCCGCATAAGGTGCAAGGGGGAGATCTGCCCTTTTTGAGGAAAATCCTCAAAAAGGGCCGGTGAGACCGATAAAAAGACTCTAGTTTTTTGCTGTTTGTATTAAAAAATCATGCTTTTGCAAGGGCTGGCTAGGGAATTTGCTTATTTTCTAGACGGCCTCTTTAAGCGGACTTTTACGTTTCCTTAACGAACCAGTAAATTCTGGATAACACTTCACCATTATTATGATGAACGGGAAGTCATGTCCTTCGGCCCTAAACCACCTCTACAAATAGCAACGAACAACGAGAGAGAGGTCTTGACAGCATGTTCACCCAGTTTTTTGGCAATTACCTTCTTGAACGGCATTTACTCACGATGGACCAATTAGGTGAAGTGTTAAATCGTTTGAAGCATGTCCGGGCACGGCTTGGCGTGTTGGCGATTGATGCCGGATACATGACAGGAGAGCAGGTCGAACAGATCCACAGCCTGCAGCTTAAGCAAGACAAACGTTTTGGCGAACTGGCTGTACAGGAAGGGTTTCTGACTGTCGCCCAACTGGAAGAGTTGCTGGGCAATCAGTCAAGCAGTTATCTCGCCCTCAGCCAGGTGCTTGTCGATAAAGGATTCTTCACCTATGACCAGATGGCCGATCTGCTGAGAGAGTTTAAAGAACAGCGTAACATCAGCGACCAGGAATTCGAAGCGTTGAAAAATGACGATATGGAGGCCATGGTCGATGTCTTCTTGAAGCTCAACCAGTCCGAGGAGAACCGGCTCTATCGCGATGCCTTCCTCAGCTTTGTTAAGAATACCTTCCGTTTTGTCGAAAGCAATTTCCGTTTCAGTCAGGGAGAAGTGGTTGAACAGGTTGCCTTCAAAAGGTTGGTCTTTACGACGATGAACGGCAGCTACGACCTGTTCATGGGACTTGCCGGAGAACAGGATGTGATCGAACAGTTCGCCCTCCGTTTCAGCGAAGGTCTGGGCATCGACGATATTGAGATGCAGGATTCGCTCGGCGAATTCTTAAACGTCACCTGCGGTCTCTTCTTGGCCTCTTTGTCCAACCAGGGCATTGATTTGGAACTGCAGCCACCGACGCTGTGCCAGGAAAAAGCCTTGCTGAGAGGCCAGACTCTCTTTCGCATCCCCGTTCACTTGCCTTTCGGCCGAATTGATTTCATCTTCGCCGAAGGGATTCCCGCTATTGCCGGGTAAATTGACAACAAGGAGGTTCGTAAGCCATGGCGCGTATTTTAATCTGTGACGATTCTAACCTGTCCCGAGGCAACCTGAAGAAAATATTGACCACAAAAGGTCACGAGATTGTCGGTGAAGCTGTCAACGGTGAGGAAGCCTGCAAGAAATACAGCGAACTGAAACCGGAACTGGTCACCATGGACATCACCATGCCGAAAATGGACGGCATCGCGGCGCTAAAAAAGATCATCCAGGAAAATCCGCGGGCCAAAGTGATCATGATCTCCGCCTTGGGTCAGGCGCCGAAGATTCTCGAAGCGATCAACAGCGGCGCCAAAAGCTATGTGACGAAACCCTTCGACGCTAATAAGGTCCTCAGCGCCGTTGATGAGGTATTGAAAGCCTAAGGGCTGAAAGCTTTCCAATGGCATTGTGTCGAATTGGATGAAAGGGGTTGAGTCCTATGGCGGTAATGGAAGAGATACTCATCAACCTCCCGGAAAAAAACGGTGCCCTCGACGCAGAAGAAACAGGCGATCATTATGACGTGCATATCGGTAAGTTGATTCAGAAGGTTCCCGTCGTCGATTTTAACGATCTGGGGAATCGTGTCCTGGAAATCTTCGAGGCCGATGAGAACATAGAAGGCGTCGTCGTACTTAAACAAGGCCGCGCAGCGGGACTGATCATGCGGAACAGCTTTTACCGCAGGATCGGCCGGCAGTTTGGACGGGAGGTTTTCCTGACCCGGCCCGTGAACCGTGTCATGAACAAGCAGCCGCTGATCGTCAATCCCAGCACGGATATCACGCAGATCGGCATGCTGTCTATGAGCCGCGACCAGGACAGCCTCTACGATTTCATCCTTGTCGAGGACAAGGGCTGCTACCTTGGCGCAATCAGCATCCGCCGCTTCATGGTAGAACTGTCCAAACGCAGGGAAAAGCAGATTCGGCTGCTGGAAAAACAGAAGGAAACGATCAAAAATCTGATGGACAACGCGGGTCAAGGTTTTTTGTCCTTTGGGAATGACCTGGTCATCTTCAACGAGTACAGCTTGGAATGTGTCGATATCTTCGAAAGGGAAATCGGCGGGCTCAACTTTCTTGAATTGATCGGTTGCCACCTTTCTCAAGAGGAACGGGAAACGACTGATGCGGTGCTGAAAGGGATCTTCAATGCCAATAACAGCCTGGAGAGGAATGTCTACATCTCCCTGCTGCCAAGCGAAATCAAGGTTGCAGAAAAGATCATCCAGTGTGAGTATAAGGTCATTCCTCAACTGGAGCAGAAGATCGTGATGGCGATCCTCACCGACATTACCGAGAAAAAAGCGCTCGAACAAAAGATGATCGAGGAAAAAAACAATCTGAAGATGGTGCTCAAAGCGCTCTCCTGCCAGAGCGACATCATCAACGGCATGGACGGCTTCAAAGAGCTCATGGAGAAGACTGTTCCAGAAATCCTCGAGAGCGGCTACAGCCCAGCAGAAAAGCTGTCTGAGATCTACCGCGCTGTCCACACATACAAAGGAGACTTCAGCCAGCTGCACCTTTCCCACACGGCTGCCCATCTGCATGAGTTGGAAGATCGTCTCTCTCTGTTGACCGACAGCGGCAATGTCACTGTTGAGGCCATCAAAGAGATCGTAGATTCTGTCGACTGCGAGCACTATCTCGCCCGCGACCGGGAGATCATCACCGAGATCCTGGGCGAAGACTTCTTCTGCCAGAGCCAGACCTTTGCGGTCAGCCTTGACCGGATCATTGAGATCGAACAGCGTGTCACCGCTGCTTTCTCGGATGAGCAACAGGCTGAACTGTTGTCCCTGATCAGGCGACTCCGTTGCAGCAACTTTAAAGATATTCTGGCGCCTTATGGCGAATACGTGCAAAGCCTGGCAGAACGGTTAGAAAAGGGCATCAAGCCGATCGAGATCAGCGGTGACGACATCTTTATTGACAAGAGGGCTTATACGAAGTTCTGCAAATCCCTTATCCATGTCTTCCGCAATGTCGTCGACCACGGCATCGAGGATATGGACAGCCGCATCGAAGCCGGCAAGCCTGAATACGGAACGATCCGGGTAGAAGTGAAGGCTGAATCGGAAGGCTTTACCCTTGTCATCGCCGACGACGGCAAAGGGATTGACCCTGCCGTGATCAAAGCCAAGGCGCTGGAGAAAGGGATTTACTCAGAGGAAGCCATCGATGGCCTCTCTGACAAGGAAGTCATCGAGATCATCTTCATGGACCGCTTTTCCACGAAAGATGAAGTCAGCATCGTATCGGGCCGCGGCGTCGGGATGGCTGCTGTCCGGGCTGAGGTGGAAAGCCTCGGGGGGAGTGTCGAAGTCTGCTCTGAAGTCGGAAAAGGAACTGCCTTCATCTTCCGTCTCCCTCGCATCATCACTTGATCGAGGGAGCGAAAAAGGGTGAACCCGGCTGACGGGAAAGGTGGGTATCGCGGAAGATGAACGGGTTCAACGAAAAAAGCAAGCTCTTGCTGCTCACTGCCGCCGCCGTTCTTGGGGCGGCAGGTGCGTGCGCGAGCGTTTTCTTCTCAGATCCGGCAAGGGCGGCTCTTTTTAGTGTTTTCTTTGGTGTCTTCACTGCCGTTGCCGCGGTGATGCTGGGGTTATCGGCTGCCCAATTGGTCGCACAGATGGATAAACTGCGCGCCCTGGTGTCGGAGGCCTGCTTAGGCGGCGACGCAGACCCTTCGCCGGAAAGACAAATCAAGGGCTTTATCGAAAGGCAGGCCGCGGCCCTAGCCGATGTGCATCGCTTGGCAGAAACCATAGCAACAGGAGCCGGTGAATTGCGATTCCACCTCGACGCTTATCTCGATGACCTTTCCCTTGAGACAGCCCAGACAGCGGCGCAGGACGGGCAGGCGCCCGTTGAGGAAGCACAGGTCCGGTTGGCGGAACGCTTGCGGGGCGAATCGATCGAAATCGCCCAGGCAATGGAAGCCCTCGCCGAGAGTTCAGCATCTGCCAGCCAGTCTGCGGCTGACGCCTATTCATCGGCTGAGGCGGGGTGGAACTCGATCATGGCCGTCGTCAACCAGATGGAATCTGTTAGCAACGCCTCCCTCCATACAGCCGCCATCATCCAACAACTGGGCAGCAAGTCAGGACAAGTCAGCCAAATCGCCAATGTGATCACCAGCATCGCCGATCAGACGAACCTGCTGGCCTTGAATGCGGCCATTGAAGCGGCCCGGGCCGGCGAACAGGGAAGAGGCTTCGCTGTCGTCGCCGAAGAGGTGCGGAAACTGGCGGAGAGTTCAGCCAAAGCGGCGCGGGAGATCGGCGTCCTCATCGCCGAGATTCAGAGAGAGACGGCAAAAGCTGTCACATCCATGGAGACGGGAGGAAAAGAGGTAGAAGCGGGCACCCAGCTGGCCCGTGACGCCGGCGCCGGCTTTGAGACCATCGCCGATCTGGTCAACAATACGGCCACCCAGATCCATGATGTCACAGCAGCAGTCGAACAGATCGCTAAGGCCAGTCGAAACATGGTCGACAGCATCGACCAGATTGGCTGTTTGAGATCTCCGGACCCGACGAAAGAGGAAGCCATGAACCAGCGCATGATCGAGCAGGCTGCGACTCGACAAAAAATTCGGCTATTGGCCGAGACGATGCTCGAACACACAGAGATTCTCCGTAAGCAGTTGAGCGAAATGGCAACACTCAAACACTCGTCAAGGCAGTCAGATACATAGTCGCTCTTCGGTCATGCGATTAGCCATGGTCAACGCTGGTGCAAATGGAAAAGGCGTCGCCTTGTTTCTCCACTGTTATTGTCAGCGACCGCCGCTTCGCCCAGCGGGGGTGATCCGGTAACAGGCGAATCTCGACCCCTTCGGCATGTTCCCGAACCATGGTTTTTCCGGCGACGAGTTCATTGTCGTCGATAGACAAAGTAAACCGTCCTTCCTGGCTCTCACCGGCGGGCGCTGCTTCGATGCCCGCCTTTGTTTTTTCTGACTGATCGGCGTCAAGGGAGGGGAGGGGCAACGGCGGATCAAACTGAACGGCAAAGTTTCCTGTTCCCGAAGCGACCGTATGGGAGGCGGAACCGAAGGCGCGTAAAGCGGGGCAGTCATTGCGCCGGGACAGGATCAAATGATTTTCTGCCGACTGGACAACCAGCTGTTCCTCACTGACGGCCGTGATTACGTAGTCGATCTCGCTGCTGTTGCTCACGAAACGCCACCGCTCGCCTGTCACCCCTTTTTTTGGCTTCTCGACCAACCGGATCTTCCAATCGCCGGAGCGGAGGACCGCTAGATCGAAGACCTCCGAGTAATACCCCTTGAGTCCGGTGAAGAAAAAGGGAATCCAGATGCGGCAGGGGATGGCGTACTCTTTGCCGGTGATGAGCAACCGGCTCCGCTTGCCGGCCAAGGTGCTTCGCTGGCGGAACATGACTGGCAGGGAATTCCGCCGGGCATGTTCCCCTGGGTCGACGGGTCCGCCCCAAAAAGAGGAGGTCTTGCTGGCGGCGACGAAATCGAGGCGGACCGGTTCCCCTCGGTAAGAATGGAAGGAGAGCTGAACGCGGGCGATCTCTTCTTCTACGGTCCGGCGGCAACCGATGGTCCGGAAATAGATCTCCCGTTTCAGTCCTTCTCGTTTCAATTGTTGGA
Organism: Heliomicrobium modesticaldum Ice1; assembly: GCF_000019165.1. Taxonomy (GTDB): domain Bacteria; phylum Bacillota; class Desulfitobacteriia; order Heliobacteriales; family Heliobacteriaceae; genus Heliomicrobium; species Heliomicrobium modesticaldum. The sequence goes on along the minus strand of NC_010337.2, from coordinate 2,586,234 downwards.
CCACCCGCTCGTCATTGACATGATCGACCTGGGATTGATCGTGGAGCGTGATAATTGCCCAGATCAGCGGATCAGAACCTTCACGGAGCAGGATCATGGCCTCCAGGGATTCGTATTCTGGATGCCCCCGTAGGTACACCATCACATGGACGTCATAACGGTGATATAGGAACGAAAAGGGTTGGAGCAGGAGGCCCTGGAGTTGTTCAAGATCAAACATAGACAACGCTCCCTTGCCGCAGGCTCGAAAAGAGCCGACCGATTTCGATGGGCGCGATTCTCAACGTTCTTTATTATGTAGGCAAGGGCAGTACTGTGACAGCGATTGCCCTTTTCCATTGATCGGCCAAGTCACCGAAGGGATGGACGTGGTGCTGAAGATCTCCGACACACCTGTAGAATGGGGCGCTGGCGGCGAACGGAGCAAGCCGATGGAAGAAGTGCTCATCGAAACGATCAGCATCGAAGAGAAGTAAAGGGGATATCTGGGGAAAGTACAGGCATTGCGTACAACTCGCTCATGGCTAGATCAACAAAAGCGAGACAGGCCCTTCCATCAAGGAAGCGGGCCTGTTTTGCTTTTATCTCTATTTTTTCTTTGGCATCAGGTGCTTTACCTTCGGTAGCAATTGCTTCCTATGGCATCAGTTGTCCCCACAGGAAAGCGCCGGCGATCCCGCCAGCAACGACGAGGATTAAGTTCACCTCGAATAACGCCGGCAAAACTGCAGCGATCCAGCCAGTCGAAGCAACAGGGAGTTGGTCAGTTCCGGTCGAGGTAAGGATTCCCGGGAAGATCAGCACGCCTAAGGCGGCGAAGGGTTGAATCAAAGAAAATACTGATTTTTTGAAGTTTTACACGGAATTCTCGAAGAGGAATAAAATTATTGCTGACGATTGCAAAGGTTCCTTGTATAATGTACAAGTGTCCGCGAGGCACAAACAAACCCCCGAAAACTCAGTGGTCAATCCACGAAAGGAGCATCACAGGATGCAACACAACTCGGAATCGATGCTGAAGAAAGACATTGGAACGATCGTCGCCATGTCCATTGTCATCGGTTCAGTCATCGGCTCAGGTATCTTCATGAAACCAGGGAAGGTCATTTCCGCTTCAGGCGACTCGACCATGGCGCTTTGGGCATGGATCCTCGGCGGGCTCATCACCATCGCCAGCGGCCTTACCATTGTCGAGTTGGCGACTCAGATCCCGAAAACAGGCGGCCTTTACGTCTATTTAGAAGAGGTCTACGGCAAGCTGTGGGGCTATCTCTGCGGATGGGTGCAAACCCTGATCTACGGTCCTGCCGTCATCGCCGCTTTAGGTCTGTACTTTGGATCCCTTGTGGCCCACTTCTTCGGGTGGGGGCCGGAAACGAAGCTCTATATCGGCATTGGCACCATCGTCTTTTTGGCTGTCGTCAACAGCATCGGCACTAAATACGGAGGTTTTGTGCAAACCCTGGCCACTGCGGGCAAACTGATCCCTATCGCCCTGATCGCCATCTTTGGCATTTGGCAGGGTGACGGTCAGATTCTCAACATGGCCAGCGGTGTCACCGAAAAAACCGGCATGGCCGCCGCCATCCTGGCGACCCTTTGGGCTTATGACGGCTGGTTGCTCGTCGGCTTTGTCGCCGGCGAGATGAAAAACCCGGCCAAAATCCTCCCGCGCGCCATCATCATCGGTCTTTCCGTCGTCACCGTCGCCTACATCTCTGTCAACATCGCCATGCTGCACGTCCTGCCCGCCTCTGAAATCGCCAAACTGGGCGAAAACGCCGCCGGCACGACGGCCACAATCCTCTTTGGCGGCATCGGGGGCAAACTGATCAGCATCGGCATCATGGTCTCCATCTTCGGCTGCCTCAACGGCAAAATCCTCACTTTTCCCCGGGTGCCGCTGGCGATGGCCGAGCGGGGCCAACTGCCTTTCTCTCGCCTGCTGTCTCAGGTACAACCGGACCTCGGAACGCCCATCTTCGCCACCGTCTTCCAGGTGGTTCTCGCCCTCCTGATGATGTTTGTCGCCGACCCGGATCGCCTGTCCGACATCGCCATTTTTGCCATCTATGTCTTTTATATCCTCGCCTTCGTAGCCATCTTCATCCTGCGGAAGAAGAACAGCGCCGCACTGCGGACCTACAGCGTGCCTGGCTATCCCATCATCCCGCTCGTCGCGATCGTCGGTTCCGGTTTTATCGTCATCAGCACCATTTTTGACAACCCGACAGACACCCTGCTGGCCCTGATCATCACCGTTATCGGGTTGCCGATCTACTGGGTGTTGAACTGCAAGTCGTTGGCGTCAGCGAAACAGGAAGGGTAAGGGATCCCTTTTGTCGCAGAAAGGCTGCCTTATCTCTGCAGCACCATGTAACCGCTACCTTACCTTGGTGACGGCTCACCCGGCAGCGCTTTGAATATATACCCTTGGGCGCGGCACTCTTCAATGAAGCGAGGGAGCATCTCGGTGTTGTCCTGGGAGACGGCATGGAGCAGAATGACCGCTCCCGGATGGATCTGCTTCATCACTTGGAGCAGTGCCTTGTCCGGACCGATCTGCTTATCCACCTCCCAGTCCCGGTAGGCAATACTCCAGAAGGTTGTCGTCAAACCCAGTTCATGGGCGATGGCCACAGAGGCGGCGTCAAAGCGGCCCATGGGTGGACGGTAGTAGTTTGGCTGCCGTCCTGTGAGGTTCTTGATGGCTTCACTGACCTTCATCAGTTCCGCTTTTTGCCGCTCAGCGCTCAGCTTGGTCATGTCCGGATGGGTCTGGGTGTGGTTGCCGACGCCGAATCCGCGCAGACCCATGTCGCGAACCAGTTCCGGATGGGTATCGATAAACTGGCCGGTGACAAAAAAGGTAGCCGGGACCTTTGCCTGGGACAAAGTCGCTAAAATCCTTGGCGTGAACCCATTCTCATATCCTTCATCAAAAGTCAGATAGAGTGTTTTCTCTTCCGACGGGATCCGGTATACCGGGTTATACGCTTCGATGGCACCGATCATCGAGCGGGGCCACTGGGGGGCGACGCCCGTCTCGTGGCGGGGGATCCACCAGTCCTGGGGACCTGTCATGCCTTTGGTGGACGATCCGCTGGCCTTGGGCAAAGTGTCGATTTTCTCCGGAGAAGATTGCAGAAAAGCCTGCGGCAACGTATCCGATTTCTTTTCCCCGTTCGTCTTGTCCGTTTCAGACAAAGCGGGGGACGTTTTAGCGTCCTTTGTGCCCGCTGTTGCTGTTGCCGGAGTCTTTACAGGCGACGGGGGAGAGGTTGGGGCGCTGGCTCTGGTTTGTTCGAGCGTGAATAAGCCGGCGGCGATGCCTCCGATGAGGACAAGAACGGCAACGATGGTAAGATTTTTGTCTTTCATAGCATACTTCCCTTTGAGGAATCCGCCAGCGACCCCCTGTGACATGCAATCCGTGATCCAGCAAGTTGCGCTAAGGGCACAAGCGCTGAAACATCGACCTGCCGGCGATTCCGTGTAATGGGGAAGGAGTTCTCTTTCTCTCCCGACAAGTCCTCCAAAAAAACGACAGTGGACAAGAAAAAATCAGCCCGCGCAGGGGCCGACGCCACAAGATTAGACAGGTTTCGCCAATTCCCTATTGGCCGTGTTATAATGATGATTGTCGATTGTGAGACTTACGGATAACTATTGAATCAGTCACGGGGGGTATTGTTTTTATTATGGATAAGGCGATACGCCGGATCTTTGTGGAAAAACGCGAGGGTTTCAATGTGGAAGCCCAGCACCTGCGCGATGACCTGCGAGATAACTTGGGCATCTCCGGATTGGAAAGCTTGAGGATCGTCAACCGTTACGATGTGGCCGGCATCTCCGACGAGGAGTACGCCCGGGTCCGCGGCACGATCTTCTCGGAACCCAACGTGGACCTTGTGTACGACGAACGGCTGGAGACCGACCCGGCTCATCGCCTCTTTGCCATGGAATACCTGCCCGGCCAGTATGACCAACGGGCTGATTGGGCGGCTCAGTGCATTCAGATCGTGACCCAGAAAGAGCGTCCCGTCGTTCAGTCAGCCAAGGTGATCGTCCTCGAAGGCCAGATCAGCGACGATGAGTTCAACCGGATCAAGGCTTATTGCATCAACCCCGTCGAATCGCGCGAGGCCAGCCTGGAAAAACCGGCTTCCCTGGATATGCAGCTCCAGCCGCCGGAAGATGTGAAGACCCTTGACGGCTTTATCGCTGCCAATGATGAGGAACTGCGGTCGCTCATGAGGCAGTTGAGCCTGGCCATGAGCTTCGAGGACGTTCGCTTCTGCCAGGCCTATTTCCGTGATGAGGAACAGCGTGATCCGACGATCACCGAGATTCGGGTCATCGACACCTACTGGTCTGACCACTGCCGCCATACCACCTTCTTTACGAAGATCGAGGACGTCCAGATTGAAGAGGGTGCCTTCACCGGTCCGATCCGGGCGGCTTATGAGGAATATCTGCAATCGCGCAACCTCGTCTACGGCGACAAAGAGCGCGATGTCTGCCTGATGGATATGGCTGTCATTGCCATGAAGGAAATGAAAAAACAGGGCCACCTCGATGACCTCGACGAGTCGGATGAGATCAACGCTTGCAGCATTGTCGTGCAGGCTGATGTAGACGGCAAAAAAGAAGATTGGCTCGTCATGTTCAAAAACGAGACCCATAACCACCCGACCGAAATCGAACCCTTCGGCGGCGCCGCCACCTGTCTCGGCGGGGCGATTCGCGATCCCCTGTCCGGGCGATCCTATGTTTACCAGGCCATGCGTGTCACCGGCAGCGGCGACCCCCGCACCCCTGTGGAGAACACCCTGCCCGGCAAGCTGCCTCAGCGCAAGATCACCATTGGCGCCGCCGCTGGCTACAGCTCTTATGGCAACCAAATCGGCCTTGCGACAGGGCAGGTGGCAGAGATTTATGATGAGGGCTTCGTCGCCAAGCGGATGGAGATTGGTGCGGTCATCGGCGCGGTTCCGCGGCAAAACGTTGTCCGCAAAGCTCCTGCGCCGGGCGATGTGATCCTCCTCGTCGGCGGACGGACTGGCCGCGACGGCTGCGGTGGCGCTACCGGCTCATCGAAGGAGCACACAGCCGAATCGCTCTTCACCTGCGGTGCCGAGGTCCAAAAGGGCAACCCTGTCACCGAACGGAAGATCCAGCGTCTCTTCCGCCATCCCGATGTCAGCCGGCGGATCAAAAAGTGCAATGACTTCGGCGCCGGCGGTGTCTCTGTCGCCATCGGCGAACTGACCGATGGCCTCATTGTCAACTTGGATGCTATTCCCAAAAAATATGAGGGCCTCGACGGGACAGAACTGGCCATCGCCGAATCGCAGGAGCGGATGGCCGTCGTCGTTGCCCCGGAAGATGTAGACGCCTTCATTCGGTTGGCCCATGAGGAAAACCTGGAAGTGACCCCTGTCGCTTCTGTGACAGCGGAAAAGCGGTTGAAGATGAACTGGCGCGGTGCGACCATCGTCAACTTAAGCCGCCAGTTCCTGAACACCAACGGCGTCAAACAACGGACGACAGTGACCGTCAAAGGGCCGGAAGCTGAAAAGAATTACTTTAAAACCCTGCCTGCGGCGGTCGAGGGCCAACTGCCCGACCTGCGCGCCGCCTGGCTCGCCAACCTGAGCGACCTGAACGTGTGCAGCCAGAAGGGTCTCGTCGACCGCTTCGACAGCACCATCGGCGCCAACACGGTGCTGATGCCCTTCGGCGGTGTCCATCAGGCATCACCGGCTCAGGGCATGGTGGCCAAGCTCCCCGTCCTCGGCGGCGAGACGACCACCGCTACAGCGATGACCTTCGGCTACAACCCCCAACTGGCCAAATGGAGCCCTTTCCACGGTGCCCTCTATGCGGTCATCGAGTCGGTCGCCAAGGCCGTCGCCCTGGGCGGCGATTACCGCCGCATCCGACTCACCCTGCAGGAGTATTTCGAAAAACTGGGCAAAGACCCCGTTCGCTGGGGGAAGCCCTTCAGCGCCCTCCTCGGCGCCTTTGTGGCCCAGAAGCGGCTCGGTATCGCCGCCATCGGCGGCAAAGACAGCATGTCCGGCACCTTCATGGACCTCCATGTGCCGCCCACCCTTGTTTCCTTTGCTGTTAACGTGATGGACGCCAGCCAGGCCATCTCCTCCGAGTTCAAAGGCACCGGCCATCCTGTCGTCCTCTTGCCCCTGCGCCGTGATGAGAACGAACTGCCCGACTTCGCCAGCCTCGACCGCAACTACCGGAAGGTGGCCGAACTGGTCGGGGAAGGAAAGGTGCTCGCCGCCTATGCGGTCGGCTTCGGCGGTGTTGCCGCCGCCGTCAGCAAGATGGCTTTCGGCAACCGGATCGGCCTGATCATGGGTGACGGCTTCGCGCCTGCCGACCTATTCCGTACCGATTATGGCTCCCTCGTCTTGGAGATCGACAGCGCCGCCGACTTGGCCGTCTCCTTCGGCGATGTTCCCTATGTGCTCTTGGGCTACACCCAGGAAGCGCCGATCCTGCGTGTCAACGGCGTAGAAATCGCTTTGACCGAGGCCCAGAGCGCTTGGGAAAAACCGCTGGAGAAGATCTTCCCGACACGGGTGAAGACGAGCGATGATCTGATGGTATCGCTTAAGAACAGACACAGTGACAGAGTAGTCAACGCCAACCGCCTGTTCACCAATCGGAACAGCGATCGCCCAGCCGTGAAGATCGCCCGTCCCCGTGTCTTCATCCCTGTTTTCCCAGGGACCAACTGCGAGTATGACACGGCTCGCGCTTTTGAAAAGGCCGGTGCCGTCGCCGATCTCCTCATCGTCCGCAACCTGACGCCCAGGGATGTGGAGGAAAGCATCACCGAGATGGTGAAGGGAATTAACAACGCCCAGATCGTCGCCCTCCCCGGCGGGTTCAGCGCCGGCGACGAGCCGGAAGGATCGGGTAAGTTTATCGCCGCCATGTTCCGCAACCCCCGGGTGAAAGAAGCCGTCGCAAACCTGCTGAAGAGGAGAGACGGCCTCATGCTCGGCATCTGCAACGGCTTCCAGGCACTGATCAAGCTCGGCCTCGTCCCTTACGGCGAGATCGTGGACATCACCGAGGATAGTCCGACCCTGACATACAACCGGATCGGTCGCCACATCTCCTGCATGGCTCGGACGAAGGTCGTATCGACCCTGTCGCCCTGGTTTTCCTCTGTGAAGGCAGGGGAGGTCCATTCTGTTGCCCTCTCCCACGGGGAAGGCCGCTTCTTCGCATCGCCGGAGATGGTTGAGCGCCTCCTCGCCAACGGACAGATCGCAACCCAGTATGTCGACCTTGATGGCAACATCAGCGAGGACATCCGTTACAACCCGAACGGTTCCGTCGCCGCCGTCGAAGGCATTACGAGCCCCGACGGGCGCATCCTTGGCAAGATGGGCCACTCTGAGCGGATCGGACGTTTTGTGGCGGTGAATGTGCCGGGAGAGAAAGATCAGCGGATCTTCGCTTCTGGGGTGGCGTACTTCCAATGATACATGAAAATTCGATGAACTTTTTGTAAAAGCTCTTTTTCGTCATCGCCTGTGACCTGAGAGTCATGAAAGTTTTAGGGGCCAATAAGGATAAGGACGGTTAGAGGGTAAACATAACTCTTTATCGTCCTTTTTCTTTCATTCAATCCAACATGGTCTGATATCTAGCTCAGATAAACTGGTTCACGGAAAGGGGTTGAACCCAAAAGGGCGGTATTGAGTCACCAAAAAAGTTCCACAACAAAAAAATAATATTTCCGAATATTTTTAATTCACAAAATATTAGACGTCTGACTTTTTTGCTTTATAATGAGTACATACAAAATACATTTCATGTGTGTTGTGGTAAGCCCCTCGTTCACAAGCGGCATGACAGGGCCATGCACTCTTTTTTTGCACCAATATGCGGTCTGACCACTGAGCCACCCGGCCCTCAACTGCTTGAGATGAACTGTGGTTTACGTCCACATGAACCAAACATCAGGTTTCAAATATTGCAGGGGGTGCAAAACGGTGAACATTGTCGTGCTTGTTAAACAGGTTCCCGGCACAGACAACGTGAAGATGGATCCCGTCACCGGCGTCATGATTCGCAGCGGGAAAGACACCATTATCAACCCGCTCGACGAAAACGCCTTGGCTGAGGCCATCGCCATCAAAAATTCACACGAGAATGTGAAAGTTACCGCAGTCAGCATGGGTCCTGAATCGGCCATGAAAGCCATCAAAGAAGCCATCGCCATGGGCGCCGACGGCGGCGTGCTCATCTCTGGCCGCGCTTTTGCCGGATCGGACACCATTGCCACCGCCAAAGCCATCGCCGCTGCCATCCGTAAGCTGGGCGATGTGGATCTGATCCTTTGCGGCGAACGCGCCACCGACGGCGAAACCGGTCAGACGGGCGCCATGATCGCCTACTACCTGGGCATCCCCGTGGCAACCTATGTCTCCGCTGTGGAAGTCAAAGAAGGCGGCGTCATCGTCAAGCGTACCGTCGAAGGCGGCTTTGAGCGCGTTGAAATACCCTTCCCTGTTATGGTCACCGTCAACAAAGACATCAACGAACCCGGTTTCCCGACCCTCAAAGGCAAGCTGAAAGCCAAAGAAAGGGCTGTTCCCGTTTATGGCCCTGCTGAACTGGGCCTCGATCCCGCTGAACTGGGTCTCAAGGGTTCACCGACCCGGGTCGTGAAGGTGTTCAGTCCCAAGCTGTCTCGCGACACGATCATGAAAAAAGCTGACGGCACCACCGGGCCGGTTGAAGAGATGATGAAGTTTCTCGCCGGCAAGGAAGCCATTTAAGGGGAGGGATAACGATGTCGACGTACGTCAACGCAAACGTGGAAAAAGAGCAAAAGCTCTCGCAATATAAAGGGGTCCTCGTCTTCGGCGAACAGAAAGACGGCAAGATCCTGACAGTCACCTACGAACTGCTGACCCGCGGTCGCAAGCTGGCCGACGACCTGGGCTGCGAACTCTCCTGCGTCCTCCTCGGCGATGAGATCGATGGTCTGGAAGAGGTCGTCAAGCGCGGCGCTGACAAGGTCTTCTTCATCAAAGACGCCGCTTTGAAAAACTTTCTGCCTCGCCCCTACAGCAAAGCCATCACCAAGCTCTGTGAAGAGCTGAAGCCGGAAGTCATCGTCGCCGCCGCCACCACCACCGGCCGGACCGTCATGCCTCTTGTGGCGGCCATGCTGGACACGGGTCTGACGGCTGACTGCACCGAACTGACCGTCGACGCTGATACACGACTCCTCCTGCAAACCCGTCCCGCCATCGGCGGCAACATCATGGCTACCATCAAGACGCCGGACCATCGCCCCCAGATGGCTACCGTCCGTCCCAAGTCGGCCAAACCGGCCGCTTTCGACGCCAACCGCACCGGCGAAGTCATCGTCAAAAAATACGAAGGGGCGACCTTCTTCACCCCCGAAAAATTCCTCGAATATATCAAAGACACCACCCAGGAAGTCAGCATCGAAGAAGCTGATATCATTGTCGCTGGCGGCAAAGGCATGAAGAACGCCGACGGCTTTAAGATGGTCGAAGAACTGGCCCGCATCCTCGGCGCCGGTGTCGGCGCCACCCGTGACGCCGTTGAACTGGGCTGGACCACCTACCCGCACCAGATCGGCCTTTCCGGCAAGACCGTTGCGCCGAAGCTCTACTTCGCCTTCGGCCTCTCCGGCAAGATCCAGCACCTGGCTGGCATGCAGACGTCCGAAGTCGTCGTGGCCGTCAACAAGGATCCGGATGCTCAGATCTTCAAAGTGGCCGACTTCGGCATCGTCGGCGATGTCTTCGAAGTCGTTCCCATGATGATCGAAGCCTTTAAAAACTTGAAGGCCAACGCGTAAGCAGGGGGTGTAGAGGAATGCAATTCAATAAAGTGACCGATGGCGTCGTCGCAGAGCTGCGCGCCCTCTTGGGTGACGCCAATGTTCTCATCGACGAAGAAAAAATGGAGATGTACTCCAAGGACGAAGTCTCCGACAAGCTTTGGGAAAAGATGCCCGAAGTCGTCGTTAAACCGGAAAATGCCCAGCAGGTTTCCGAAGTGGTCAAGCTGGCCAACCGTGAACGGATCCCCATCACGCCGCGGGGCGCCGGCTCCGGTCTGGCTGCGGGTGCTGTTCCCCTGCAAGGCGGCATCGTTCTCTCCCTGGAGAAGATGAACCAGATCTTGGACGTAGATACGGAAAACCTGTTCATGATCTGCGAACCTGGCGTCACCACCGGCGACGTCCAGAAGACGGCCAAAGAACATGGCCTGCTCTACGCCGGCGACCCCTGTTCGGCTGACTCCTCCTTCATCGGCGGCAACGTGGCCACCAACGCCGGCGGCAACAAGGCCGTCAAGTACGGTGTCACCTCCCGCCACATCTATGGCCTGGAAATCGTCATGCCTGACGGTGAGATCGTCACCTTTGGCGGTAAAAACGTCAAAGACGTTACCGGCTACGATATCGTTCACCTGATGGTCGGCTCCGAAGGCACCCTGGGGATCGTCACCAAGGTCTGGCTGAAACTGATGCCCCTGCCCAAGTATGTGGCCGACCTGCTCATCCCCTTCGCCGATATGCAGACCGCCATCAAGGTCGTTCCCAAGATCATGACTGCCGGCATCATTCCCACCTGCCTCGAGTTCATGGACAGCCTCTCCATCAAATCGGCGGAGATGTATCTGAACAAAAAACTGCCTTACGGCGACGCCGGCGCCTATATCATCTGCGAAGTGGACGGCACTTCGGAAACGCAGGTTCAGGACGATTATGAGACCATCGGCAAGCTGGCTTTGGAAAACGGCGCCCTGGAAGTCTTTGTGGCTGACAACATGTCCACTCAGGAGCGGATCTGGAAGTCCCGGAAGTGCTACGCCGAAGCCATTCGGATGATCAGCCCCGTCTATTGCATGGAAGACATCGTGGTCCCCGTCTCCAACATCCCCAAAGCCATTGAAGCCATTGAGCGCATCGCCGCCAAGTACGACTGTAAGATCCCCAGCGCCGGCCATGCCGGTGACGGCAACATCCACTGCACCATCTTGCGGGAAGACCGCGACGATCACGCCTGGCATGAGCTGAAGAACGCCGTCCTTGACGAACTGTACGAAGAAGTCTATGCCCTCGGCGGCAACCTATCCGGTGAACACGGCATTGGCGCCAAGCGCGCCCAGGCCATGGACAAGCACATGACCGATGCCCAGCGCAAGGTGCTGGTGACCATTAAGAAGGCACTGGACCCCAACGGCATCATGAACCCCGGTAAAGTCCTCGTCGGTTAGGCAAATCTGATACCCCTTTGATATATCCTGTATCAAGCCGCAGCACACTTTGCGCTGCGGCTTTTTTCGGTGCGCCCGGCATGGGCGTTGTCTCTAGGGTGGAAGTCCCGAACGCCGAAGGTGGCAGTAGGCGTTAGCTTAAGGCAAGGGTGTCCGCCGCGAGGCGGAATCTGAAGGAAGCCAGCGGCAAACCTCCGGCCCGAGGACCACGAACCCCAGGTGAGGCTAGCGGCAGTTGGATGAGCTTGCCGAACAAAGCGAAGTCCTTGTCACCGAAGGCTGCCGAGAGTAAATGGGGCGGGTAGATGGAGGGAAAGGCAACGTTCTTACCCGGGGAGGCCTGCCGGGGGACCAAGTAACTTGGGAAACCACGCCGAAAGGCGTGGCTGAACCGGCAGGAGTCAGCAGAGGTCATAGTAGGCTGGCCCGACGTCCGGCCAGATGAAGGACCGAACATGATGGAAGGGGAAGCGACGATGCGTTCGCGTGACGCGCAGAGACAGCCGAATATCCCGAAAGGGAACTGCCAACGGGAGGAAGCGGTGAATCCGCAGGGGACCGGTGGAGTGCCGAGCGCGTTACCGGCACAAGAAGCGAAGCAACCCCGCGAAGAGACGTATGACCTGATGGAGAAAGTCGTCGAACGAGGGAACATGACGGAAGCGTATAAGCGAGTCATGGCCAACAAAGGCGCGGCCGGAATCGACGGTATGGGGCTAGAATCCCTGCGCCCGTACCTAAAAGAGGAATGGTCGCGCATTAAACAGGAATTGTTGGAGGGGACCTATCGACCGCAACCGGTCCGGCGGGTTGAAATTCCCAAACCCCAAGGCGGAACACGGAAGCTGGGCATTCCCACTGTCGTCGATCGACTGATCCAACAGGCCCTGAACCAGATCCTGATGCCGATCTTCGACCCTGACTTTTCCACGAACAGCTACGGATTTCGTCCGGGAAAGAGTGCGCACCAAGCGGTGAAGAAAGCGAAGGAATACATCGCCGACGGCTACCGATGGGTGGTTGACATGGACCTGGCCCAGTTCTTTGATCGCGTCAATCACGACATTCTGGTGAAGGACAAACGAATCTTGAAGTTGATCCGAGAATACCTCAAGGCCGGGGTCATGCTCAACGGGATTCGTGTGAAGAGCGAGGAAGGAACACCCCAGGGAGGTCCACTCAGCCCTTTGCTGGCGAACATCATCCTGGATGATTTGGATAAGGCACTGGAAAGCCGGGGACATCGCTTCTGCCGGTACGCCGACGACTGTAACGTCTACGTCCGCAGTCGACGGGCAGGGCAACGAGTGATGGAGGGTATGGCAAAGTTTCTGGAGGGGCGGTTAAAACTGCAGGTCAACTGGGAGAAAAGCGCAGTCGACCGACCCTGGAACCGAAAGTTTCTGGGGTTTTCATTTACGTGGCATAAGGCAGCAAAGATTCGGCTCGCCCCCCAAACGGTGAAACGGGTGAAAGAGAAGATCCGCCAGTTCACTGGGCGGAACCGAAGCATTGCGATGGAGGACCGACTGGTCACCCTCAACCAATACCTGAAAGGCTGGATGGGCTACTTTCGACTCATTGACACGCCAAGCGTACTTAAAGAGTTGGATGAGTGGCTTCGCCGACGACTGCGGATGTGCCTGCTCAAGCAATGGAAGCGCCCGAAGACACGAAGACGAAACTTAGTGGCGTTGGGGATCCCGGAGGAATGGGCATGCAACATCAGCGGCTCACGAAAAGGATATTGGCGTCTGTCCTTGACCCCGCAAATGAATAAAGCCCTTGGCCTCGCCTACTGGCGGGAACAGGGCTTAGTCAGTTTAGTCGAAACATACCAATCTCATCGTCAACCAGCATGAACCGCCGTATACCGAACGGTACGTACGGTGGTGTGAGAGGACGGGGGTTAATCACCCCCTCCTACTCGATGTGCGCCTGGCATGGGCTTTGTCTGTAAGGTGGAAGACCCGAACGCCGAAGGTGGCAGTAGGCGTTAGCCTAAGGCAAGGGTGTCTGCTGCAAAAGCAAATGCCGCTTCAGACCGAAGTCCGAGCGGCAATCAGAGATGAGGCGCCGGCAAAATGAAACATCCCTCCTAAAGGCGCTTGGCCAGCTTTTTGTCATGTTTTTACCATCTTCCCTGGCTCGCTAAGCTAGCGAGGCGCCGGCTTAAGGTTGGCGAAGAGGACCGAAGTTACAATCATCGCGATTACCAGTTCGAGCAACATGTTCAACGCCTCCCTTCTCTTTTGTTAAGAATATGTTAAGGCTTAAATACATTGTAAAATTTTTCACGAAAAAAGTCAATATATTTCAACGATTAATCGAAAGACCGATGCCACAGAGAAACTAAGGGGACAGCAAAATTCCGCCACACATCCGGAATAAGGGAATGCCGACGCATCCTCGCCGGCATTCTCAAATCGATTCTTTGTCCTTGTCACTTTTTCGTCGATGTTTTTGGGATTCAGCGTGGAGTAACGGACAGTTCACTTGCCGTTTAGAGGTGGCTATGCAGGTCAAGGTCACTGTTATCGAGTGGCTCGAGGGCTTCCCGGATCGTTTTTACCTTTGCTTCAGCGCTGAACTTGTCGATCATCGCCTTGGCTTTGGCGCTATGGTTCAGCGCAGCCGGTCCACCGATACAGCCGCCGACACAGACCATGCCTTCGATGAAGTTTTCCGGCAGTTTGCCCGCTTTGGCCAGGCGAAGCGCCTTGATGCACTCCTCCGCGCCGTTGCACTTTACCGAACGCACCTCCAGCTGCTTGTTATCTTCTTTCAGTGACTGGATGACGGCAGCGGTCACGCCACCAGAACGGGCGAAAGCGCGGCTGAAGGGGGACGTTTCTTCTCGGAGATGGGATTCGCACTCAGCCGGATCGATGTCGGTGGCATGGAAGAGGGCGAACAGCTCTTCAAAGGTAAGGGTGTAGTCTACTGCTCCGGCAACAGACTCGCGCGTGATCTCCGCTTTTTTAGCGATGCAGGGGCCGATAAAGACGACGACTGCATGGGCATTCTTCGCTTTGATGTAGCGGGCTGCGGCGATCATGGGGGAGACGGTGGTCGACACGTTGCCTTTTAGGGCGGGGAAGTGCTTATCCACCATGTCAAAAAAGGCTGGGCAGCAGGAAGTGGTAAGAAAAGAGCCAGCATGGATTTTCTCTTCCAGCTCCTTCGCCTCTTCGGGGACGATCATGTCAGCGCCGAGGGCTGCTTCCACCACATCGAAGAATCCGATCTGCTTCAATGCCGTGCGGATCTGGCCCAGATCGGCCTCGGGAAACTGAGCTACCACGGCTGGAGCGAGGAGAGCGTATACGGGACGGTCTTTCGCCTGCAACGTGCCGATGACCTGGGTGATGAAAGACTTGTCCGAGATGGCACCGAAGGGGCAGCGGTAAGCGCACTGGCCGCAGTTGATGCATTTCTTCTGGTCGATCGTAGCCAGCTTGTCTTCGCTGTAGGAAATGGCCTTGACCGGACAGGCCTTGATACAGGGGCGCTGTGTATCGGTGATGGCGCCGTAGGGGCAAGCCTGGCGGCAGCGACCGCATTCGATGCACTTTTCCTGGTTGATGATGGCCCGGCGGTTGATCTGGCTGATAGCACCGACAGGACAGGCCTCCATGCAAGGGTGGGCGATACAGCCGCGGCAAGCTTCCGTCACGGTGAACCGTTCTACAGGACATTCTTCACAGGCTGTCTGCATGACCTGAATGATGCCGGAGGAACCGCGCACATCATTTCCGCAGGCCAGGCTCACCCTTTCTTTGAGGACGGCTCGCTCTTTATAGACACAGCAACGGAAACGCGGTTTTTTGCCTTGCACGATCATGTAGGGGATGAGTTCCTTATGCTGATCGAGTGTTTTTTCCATAGCCAGTTTGGCCACATGAGTCAGTACCTCATGCCGCAGCAGTTGTACCGTCGTTTCAAATTTGGGTTGCATCTGAGGCACCTCCCAACTGCAATTGCGTGATTTTTCACAAAAATGTCTTTCACGACCCGTCGGGTCGCAAGCAAATGGCTTTTTATCAAAAAGTGAACAAAGAGCGATTGTCGAACATTGGACAAAATTTGGACCTTTCTCAGAAAAGTTCAACGCCCGAATATGCACAAGACATTATAAACCCCTTGTCACATTGAGACAAGGGGTTTTATTTCGGAATTTCAGGAGGAAAAAGACAACTCCCTGTGACGCGGGAAACAAGCTGGGTCTGGAGGGAGAATGAAACTTGACGGTCAGCATCCAATCGCAAGGTGGAGCTGACAGGAACGAATCGGTTAAGACTGGATTTGGAAGACACGATTTAAGCGTGTCAATTCAAAGACCTCTTTGACAACACCGTGGATTCCTTTGATGATGACGTCGCCGCCCTTTTGTCGACTTCGCTTCAATACAGTCACTAGAACGCCCAGACCGGAACTATCGATAAACTCAACGCGCTGCATATCGATATGAAACTGAACACCCTCCTTATCTGCATATTTGAGCAGCTTTTCCCGCAGTTCCGCAGCATCAGTGACGAGAATGCTTCCCGCCAGCGTTACAGATACCTGGTTGTTAGATGAATGAATTTCCTGAATCAAGGCCATCTTCCTTTCCGAACGATTCTTAGTACTTTTAGTGTAACATAACCGTTCAAGCAGAACCAGTCTAACCGCCGATTGAATGGTCATTAAAAAGACGCTGGCGGCAGCGTCGAACAAAAGGCAGGGACAGATTTTTTACAAGAAAAAATTCAAAAATAATGATTTTTTGGAAGGAAAAGGGTTTTCCCTGTCGAACCTGGAATGCTAAAAGCAGATAAGGGGTGACGAAATGATGGAGAATCCGAAACGATTATTTGCGATTCTCGGCGGGTTGCTGGTGTTATTGGTGATCGGTATGGGGCTTCAAGGGACAAAGCTCTATTCGCAAACGTCGGCGGAAAAGAAAATCCTTCCGGCGGCAAGGGCGAATGTTTCCGGTGGGGAGCAGGGGATAAATCGGAACGGGACAAAAGCAGAGAAGGAGATAGCCGTTCATGTCACCGGAGCCGTCAGTAAACCGGGCGTCTACCGCCTGCCCGCAGGGAGTCGTGTGGAAGACGCCGTCCGGATGGCAGAACCTCTTCCCGACGCCGATGTGGATGGGATCAACCGGGCAGCGTCTTTGACAGACGGTCGCCAGATCATTGTCCCCTCTCGACAGGGGGGAAGCGGTGAGGGGAACAATCGGGCGACTGCTGCCGCCGGATCCGGACAAGGGTTGATAAAGAGCGGGGGGAGTTCGTCGAAACAGGCCGGCGCGAGCGCTTTAATCAACATCAACCAAGCAGATGCGGCCGAGTTGGACCGATTGCCCGGTGTGGGTCCTTCGACAGCCCAGAAGATCATCCAATACCGGGAGACAAAGGGCCCCTTCCAGTGCATAGAGGACCTGCAAAATGTCCCCGGAATTGGTCCGAAAAAGTTCGCCGACTTAAAGGAGATGATCACTGTAGATTGATTGTCTGCCAAGAGAAGATACGTACGATAGACGGCTTGGCGGGAAGGTGTGCCAGTATATCTTTATCTCAGTGAGCAAAGATATAACCGCCGAAACTTCCTTCTAAGGCGGTGTTTCTATTGTCTCAAAAGAAATGGCCCCTTTTGCTGATCCCCTTGCTGTTTCTCGTCATCGGTCTGTTTGTAACCGGTTGTGCCCGGCCAATGAAAAACACAGTTACCCCAGAGGTGACGGCCTTACGGGAAAAGTCGAGCGCGGCTCACCAGTCGGGGGGGCTTTACATATAGTGCAGTAGACTTGGGGAGGGGGTGTGAACCGATCATTCTCGGCATGCTCGTTCATCCCCGAACCATTCGGGAAAATTTCCGTGGCAACCGGCTATTTTTCGGGCAGATGGCGCTGTTGGCGAAGACAATGGATATCACCCTGGTCGTTTTCCCGCCAAACTATGTCGACTGGCAGCGCTGTCAAGTGAAAGGGTATGTCTATGACAGCCGGAGACAGCGCTGGATTCTGCGACGAACGCCCATCCCGGATGTCGTCTATGACCGCTATATCCCCCATGATTTGCAAGCAGCCTCTTGCAGGCGGGCCTTTCAGCTGCGGGGAATTCCCATCTTCAATCCCCCCTTCGGTGGCAAATACGGCGTCTACCGGCGTCTGCTCCATGATCCGGCTATCGCTCCCCACCTGCCGGAAACGCGATTGCTCACGGGAGAGCGGGGGTGGTCGTCCAAGTTGGCAGCGTGGCGGAAGGTGTACCTCAAACCGGACAAGGGGTCAAAAGGCAAGGGGATCATCCGCATGTCCCTAGCCGGAGAAGAAGAGGTTGTCCTTGAGCCGACGGGCGGGCAGAGACAGCACTTGCGACGCAAGGCAGCCTGGCGGTGGCTCAAGAGCCGGACGTTAGGGCAGCGCTACCTGATCCAGCGGGCCATCGAACCGGCTCGCTGGAAGGGTCGCATCTATGACCTGCGCGTCCTGGTCCAGCGGGGGAAGCGCGGGCAATGGGAGGTCACTGGGGGCAGCGCACGGGTGGCGGGTAATGGGATCACCTGCAACCTGCACACCGGCGCCAGCGCCGCGCCGCTTTCGGAGGCGCTGGCGGAGAGTGGCGTTAATGTGACGGCGGAACAGGTTTTTGCGCTGTCCCTGCGCATCGCCCACGCCCTGTCCCGCCACTACCCGGGACTGGCAGAACTAGGCCTTGACTTCCTGGTTGATCGCGAAGGCAGGGTATGGTTTTTAGAAGCCAATTCACGCCCCGGGCGGGGCATCTTCAGTCGCATCGGCGACTTGCAAGGGCGCCTCACGGCGGTCCGCCGACCCTTGGAATATGCGCGGTATCTGGCAGGGAAAGAGGCCGGGTGAGAGCATGGGCACCATCTACCTGACGGCCCACCAGGCCGGGACAATCGGCGTCGAAGCGGGGAAAGCAGTCCTCATCCGCGCCGGCGTGCTTTCCCGGCAGGCGACTGTCCGTATTGTTTCAGCCGAAGGGCAGTCTCAGCTCGCTCCGGGCGTGCTGTCCGGCCTGCACTGGCCTGCCGATCTACCCTATCAACTCACCTACTCGAAGGAGGAGCAGGCTTTTGTCGCAGGTCCTCTGCTTGGTATTTTCTCTTACCGTTATCCAAACAAATCCTACCTCTGGTCGTCTCACCTTAAAGAAACCCAGCGCTACGCCCGTGACATGGGCGTGATTGCCGTCGTTTTTAGTCCTCAGGATATTGATTGGGAGGAGCGGACGGTGACAGGCGTCATCCTCGTCGGTGATGAGTGGCGCAAGAAGACCTTCCCCGTCCCCCGGGTCGTTTATAACCGAATTCCTTCGCGAAAGGTAGAGAATCTGCCGGAGGTCATCGAATGCAAAAATCGTCTGTTCGAAATACCGGGCTTGATTCTCTTTAATCCCCGCTACCTCGACAAGTGGGAGACCCACCGTCTGCTCCAGCAGCATGCCGCTGTCCGGTCGCTTCTGCCGGAAACGCGCCTGTTGCAGAAAGCGGAGGATATCTGGCCCTTGCTGAAAGAACACCGTGTCGTCTATATCAAACCGATCCATGGGACCCAGGGATACGGCATCTATCGGATCGGCCTTCACCCGTCAGGAGGGTACTCCTGGATCAACTGTCAATCAGCAGTCACCCTGGGCTTGGCGTACACGCGAAACGCGATTGAAGCCAAGATCAAAGGCCTCCTTGAACGAACTGCCTTTGTGGCACAGCAGGGGTTGCGCCTGGCCTTGATCGATGGGGCGCCCTTCGACATCCGCCTGCTGGCGCAGAAAGACGGGCGAGGGAAATGGGGGATCACTAAGGCGTTCGGCCGGATCGCTCCACCGGGCAAATTCACCTCTAACCTCAGCCAAGGCGGAAAAGCGATGGGCATCCTCAATACTTTGAAAGCCGCCTCGTTGCCGTCGAAGCGAAAACGGTCGACCATCCTCAGAGAATTGCAGCGATGGGGGGGAGCACTGCCCCGTATCTTGGAGGAGAGTGCCGGATTGACGCTGGGTGAATTGGGACTGGACATGGCCATTGATCGAAGCGGCAAGGTCTGGTTGTTGGAAATCAACGCCAAACCCTTCAAAAGGCTCGATGAAGGGGAGGGGGATCCGCGGCTCGTCCGTCTTTCCCTGGAGCGGCCCATTGCCTATGGGCGCTTCTTGGACGGATTTGAGGATGGAGGAAGGGACAGCGCACCATGACAGGGCCTTATGTTGGGATTCTGGCTGCCGGCGAAGGGTCGAAAACTGCACCTTTTGGCCGGTGGTCGCCAGCGATCGCCGAAACAGTGAATGCCTTGCGCCTGCGGGGGATTAATGCCGTCGCCGTGGCTGTTGATGACCTGGGACAGAAAGGGTACGTGAGGGTCTGGCGGCCGGGGGTGGGACGGCGTTGGCATGGAGAACACAAGGCAGCGCCAAAAATTCTCTACAACCGTATCCTCAACCGCAGTTGGGAGCGACGGCCTGCGGTGCAGTCACGCCTGCGCGCTTTAACGCAGCAGGGGGATGTCCTTTTCAATCCGGGCTACCTGTCAAAGGCTGTTCTCTACCGTACCTTATCGGGCAGCGCAGTTGCTGAGTACCTGCCGGAAACGTCACTGCAGCCGTCGCCTTCAGACGTGCTGGCCATGTTGGCGCACCGATCCTGCTTGTATCTGAAACCAGTTGACAGCTGCGGCGGCGAAGGGATCTTTCGGATCCGTCAGAACGGTCCCGCCTGGCAGGTGACGGAGGCCCGCAAGAAGATCGCTCTCACGTCTTCCCTCCACGATAGACAGGAACTGCTGGCTTGGCTTGATAGTCTGCTAAACCAACGCGACTACCTGTGCCAGCAGGCCTTGTCGCTTGATCACATTGATGGCCGGCCCTATGACTTTCGTGTCCTCGTCCAAAAAGACGGTCGAGGCCGATGGACTTATGTCGATGCCGGCATCCGGCTGGCTGCGCCTGGTCACGTGGTTACCCACCGTCCCAACGGAGGGAAGATCCTTCGCCGGGAGCAGCTGCTGCGCCTCCGGTTCGACCGCTTTCGTTGGAAAGCCATCGAATCAGAAATCGCGACAGCGGCCATTGCGGCAGCCCGTGCGCTCGAAGCCGGCAGTGGAGAGCACTTTGGGATTTTGACATTGGATATGGGTCTAGAACAGAGGGGCGAACGTTTATGGCTTCTGGAGATCAATGCCAAGCCGGGACGTTTTGACGAACCTTGGATTCAACGGAAAAGCGACTATCTGTTGGCATCGTACCTCAGATATCTGGCGGTTCGGAGGGGGGAGTTTTGTGAAAATATATATTCGCCATGAAGCAAATTCAAGCGTATTGGAGTTGACGCGCCGGTTGTCTGCTCGCGGGGTCAACGTGACCGCTGGCCGGCAGGGGCCGGAAGAACCGGTCGACTGGTGGATCGAATGGGGGGCAGGGAGGGAGAGTCATTCGGCAGTCGCCCAGCGGCTGTTCAATGTGCGGGCGGTCGCTTCCCCGGCGACCGATTTTGATACGGTAGAAAAGGTGCTGCAAAAAAATCACCTGCAGGCGTTGCTCGGGGAGGATTCCAGCCGGTGGCCTTTCTCCGCCTGGCCGAAAGAATACCTCATCTATCTATGGGATAGCCGTGTTGTTGCCGTTCAGCGTAAGGTCTTGATTACACAGCAGCTGCGTGATCTACTGCCTAACAAATCGGTGGCGCCTGCCTTTCATTGGGTCGAACAGTTGACGCCCTGGGAAGAGGAACGGATGGTCAGCACAGCCATCCGGGCGCTGCACTGTCTGAGTATTGATTTTGGCAGAGTCCACCTGGGTGTCAACCGTTCTCGCGGCCCCATCATCCTCGGCATCGACCCTGCGCCTGTGGTCCGCAAGAGGCTGGCCCAGGCTTACGCCGAAGCGATCGCAACGTCCGTCCGGGAGTGGCAGGAAAAGTCCTCTGTGACTATCGGCTCAGATCCCGAGTTTATGCTCTCCCTCGTTCCCGGTCGGCGCATGGTGCCGGCCTCCCGGTTTTTTCCGCGCACGGGGACGGTCGGTTGCGACAATCGACGAGCTTTCGGGGCGTCTGACGACTTACCCTTGGCTGAAGTCCGCCCGGCGCCAGCAGAAAACGCCGTTGAGGCGCTTCGGCAGTTGCGTAATGTCCTCAATGAGGCGAACCGTCTCTGTCCCTATGCCAACATCGCCTGGGTGACCGGATCAGAACCCTATCCCGGTTATCCGACAGGCGGTCATATCCATTTCGGCGGACTACAGCCGAACAGCCGTCTCATTCGCGCCCTCGATCAATACCTGGCATTGCCGCTGCTGTATTTGGAAAACCCGGAGACGGCTGCCCGGCGCCGCCAGTTCTACGGCGCTCTCGGCGATTTCCGGGTGAAACCTCATGGTTTTGAATATCGTACCCCGGGATCATGGCTGGCTTCTCCGGAGACAGCTTGGATCGCCTTGCACCTGGCCGCTGTTGTGGCTCAGCACTATCGGAGGATGGAGCGGTGGGACTTCCTGCTGCCCGAGGTGCAAGAGGCGTTTTACGGCGGGAAGCGAAAGGCGCTCATGCCCTTTTTGCGGCAGACACTGCTCGATTTGGTCGCCCTTGACGATTCAGAAACAATGCGCCTCCTGACTCAGCGAATCTGGACGATGGCTGAAGAAGGGGGCTATGTCCAGGAGGACGTTGATATCCGCCGCGCTTGGAAACTGCCCGTCGGGATCCATCGCTACCGCTATGTCCCCCGTCCCCGCTACAGCATCTCCTGGCTTGGCGGCAGCGCCAACCGGATCTAAAAAAACCTGCAGGATCATGCCCGACAGGTTTTTTTTCATCTCAAACCAGATCTTGCGCCATTTCCGTAAGTCGTTCCGCCATGCGGCTGATCTGATCCAGGGCCTGGGTGATGTTTTCCGCCATGTGCACCTGGGCCTGGGTGATCTTGTTCAGTTCTTCGCTCTCTTTGGATACGGTCAGGATCAGTTGATGGATGCGGCTCAGCGTGCCCGCGATTTGATCGGCTGAACGGGCGCTGTCCTGGGCTAGCTTTTGGATTTCCCCGGCCACGACGGCAAAGCCAAGACCTAACTCGCCGGCCCGAGCGGCCTCTATGGAGGCGTTCAATCCGAGCAGGCGCGTTTGATTGGCCACCTTGCGGATAAAGTTGACCACATCGTCAGTGGCGGCAACTTTTTCTTTCGCCTCTGTCGATGTCTCATTCAGCGCTGTGTTGGCTTGGACCAGATCCTGTGAAGACTTGGCGATGATGCCGGCGGAGGCGTTTATCTCCTGGACAGAGGCGTTTAATTCTTCCGCCATCGCTTGCAGAGCCACTTGGCGGTGAATGGGGGTCGCGAAGGCCACGGCGCCCAGGATCTCGCCGCCGGGACCGGGGATCGGCCAACCGACAGCCATGTAGTCAACGCCGTAGACAGACTTATCTACCTTGCGGGTGACGCGCCGGTTTTCGGTGATGGCAACGTAGGCTGCCGTCGTCGAAGGCAACGTTTCGCCGGGGCGGATGCGGAGATTGAGGTCAGGCGCCGGGGTATAGGACAGAACCTTTAGGTTGCGGTCACAAACGGTAACGGAAGCGGCTTGAGGCAGGAATTCATTGATGTGTTTGCTGATAGCTACAAAATGATCCAGCAAAGTCATGTTGCTCATCGAGATTCCTCCATATTCGATTGCCCGATTCGATCTTCGGTTGCCCGATTCGATTACCTAGTCGGGTGACTCCACCCAATCCATTACCGGATGCCCCGATGTAACCGCAAGCAAAGGGGAGGAGCGGCAACATTTGTGAAAAGGGGAGCATCGATCAAATAGGGTGTATTTATCAGAATATTTCATCGACTTAAGCTTTACCTGCATTTTATGATAAACACAAGGCCGCTCTTGGTCAACGTACGATTTCTTTAGACAAAGTTCGCGAAGGGGAAAAACCCTTTCTAGTGAATAAAATAACATTTATTAAAAATAAGACATACTATATGCCTATTTTTTGCGCTTAAAAGCAGGAAATTAAAAGCGTGGGTCGAAATAGTGTCACCGAATTGTTACGTAAGGAGTGCATTATTGTTGGCCGTAAAAGTGGGGATTAATGGCTTTGGCCGTATCGGGCGCAACGTTTTTCGGGCGTCCGTCGACCGCGATGATGTGGAGATCGTCGCCGTTAACGTCACCTCGGATCCGCAAACGACAGCCTACCTGGTGAAGTATGACTCCGTTCATGGCACTTTTAACGCCGATGTGAAAGCCGCAGAAGACAGCATCATCGTCAACGGCAAACCTGTCCGCATCGTGTCTGATCGCGACCCCGCTCGGCTGCCTTGGGGCGATCTGGGCGTTGATATTGTTATCGAGTCGACGGGGAAGTTCAATAAAGGGGAAGAAGCGGCCAAGCATCTCGTCGGCGGCGCCAAAAAGGTGATCATCACAGCTCCCGCCAAAAATGAAGATGTCACCATCGTGATGGGGGTCAATGACCATATTTACGACCCGGAACGGCATCATATCATTTCTAACGCCTCTTGCACGACCAATTGCCTGGCGCCCGTAGCCAAGGTGCTCCATCGCGAGTTCGGCATCGTAGAAGGCTTGATGACGACGGTTCACGCCTTTACCAACGACCAGCGCATCCTCGATGATGCCCATAAGGACCTGCGCCGCGCCCGCGCCCTCGATCTCTCTATCATTCCCACGACCACCGGGGCTGCCAAGGCCGTTTCTCTCGTCCTCCCCGAGCTGGAAGGCCGGTTGAACGGTTTTTCCTTGCGTGTGCCTGTTCCGAATGTCTCTGTCGTTGACCTCGTTGTCACCCTGGAACGCCCCGTCGATAAGGAGACGATCAACGAAGCGCTCCGCGTTGCGGCGAAAGGGGATATGGAAGGGATCCTCTCCGTCTGCGACGAGCCCCTCGTCTCCAACGATTTTCTGGGCACCCACTACTCGTCCATCGTCGACGCCTTGTCCACCATGGTCACGTCCGGCCGCATGGCCAAGGTCGTTGCTTGGTATGACAACGAATGGGGCTATTCCTGCCGCGTCCTTGATCTGGCAGCAAAAGTGGGGAAAGGACTATAAGTCGGATGGCTGAAGACTTGTTTTTCTAGGCTCGGCAGACTAGCGCGCTCCTTTGTAATCGTGCGCTCTTGCGAATGGGATGTAGGAAGATCGCGCTCCTTTGTCGAAGCTGTTAGTGGTGAGGAGGTGCCTTATGGAAGCGCGCTGTATGCTCTGCGGAAAGAAGGACGAAATCGACAAAAGCCATCCCAAGTGGTCCGACTTTCAAGGAAAAACGAAAATTACCGGATACATATGCCTGCGCTGTACGGCCAAGATTAACTTTGAGGCCAATGAGTCGCAAAAGGTACCCAAACCGATGTAGGGACGGCGAAAGCCGTTTCTCTTTTTTGGGGACAATGAATTGAATGAGCTTGGCGTATTGACAGTATGGGTGGGGAAAGAGTACATTGGATCCGGGTCAGGCGGGCCATGGGAGGTAGAACGAAATGATCAAGACCTATATCTTCGATGTGCAGCAAGATAAGGTACTCCATGACATCAACCTAGATCATTTGGAGCAATGGCTCGCTTCCCCGGATAACCTGATCTGGATTGATCTCTATGATTATGACGCTGACGAGGTCAACCGGGTGGCCCGTGTCTTCGACTTTCACCCGCTGGCCATCGAAGACGTGCTCCATGCCAGCCCCCGCGCGAAGGTTGACCGGTATGACCGATACTTTTTCTTTGTCTTTCACGCCCTCCGCTACGACGAAGAAAGCGACGATGAGTTGACCCTCTTCGAATTGGATGTTTTTTTGGGCAAAAACTACATTGTCACGCTGCACCGTTCCGCATTGCCGGCCGTCGGTCGTGTGGCCTATCACTGCCTGCGGGGAACGCGGCTCATGAATCGTGGCCCCGATTATCTTATCTATGCCATCGTCGACGGCATCATCGATGAGTACTTTCCCATTGTGGAACGACTCGGTGACCGGATCGACGAACTTGAAGATGAGCTGTACATCAACCCGGCCCGCGAGACGACAGACGAGATGCTGGCGCTGAAGCGAACCTTGCTTCTCCTGCGCAAGACTGTGCTGCCCCAGAAGCGGATCTTTTCCAATATCAACGGCCGCTACTCTTTCGAAGTGCGCGAAGACAACCGCCCCTATTATCTCGATTTGGTGGACCATATCGAGCGGATCTCTGACACCATCGACACCTACCGCGACCTCGTCAATAGCGCTATGGACACCTATTTCTCGATTATCTCTAACCGAACGAACGAGATCATGCGGGTGCTGACGATCATCTCAACCATCTCCATGCCGCTGACGGTCGTCACGGGCGCCTTCGGGATGAACGTGCCCATCCCCGCCCAAGATTATCCCTTTATGTTCTACGCCATCTGGTTGAGCATGGCGGCGCTATCGGCAGGGATGATTTATTGGTTCCGGCGAAAGAATTGGATATGAGCAGGACTGCCCTATTATAATTTAACGAAGAGACGCTATTCCAATCGCGGAATGGCGTCTTTCTTCTTTCGTTTCCTCTCCTTTGAACTAAAATCGGAAAAAACCATAGCCATAATCCTTCCGGTCTCCGATGGCAACGGCATGTTCCATCATGAACCGGCGCACGTCAGCCGGATTGGGGAGGGTGCCGGATCTCTTCCGTCTTTCTGCCATCATCAACGCGACGGCGCCGGTGATATGGGGCGCAGCCATACTGGTACCGGAAAGGCGCACATAGCGGTTTAAGGGATAGGTGCTTAGGATGTTGACACCTGGAGCGGCCAGGAACAATTCCGGTCCTTGGCTGGAAAAGGAGGCCCGTTTGATGCTGCGGTCGACGGCGGCTACCGTGAGCACCAGATCGGCCCAGCGCCCCGGATAATCGATAGAGTCCTTTGTAAACGCTTTAGAGGCATCGTTCCCGGCAGCGGCTACAAAAGTGAGCCCTGCCCGATTGGCCTTTTCCATGATGGCGCGCAGTTTGGCGTTCGGCTTTTGGCTCCCGAAGGATAGGTTGAGCAGATGAATACCATAGTCAAACGCCCAATTGATAGCGGCGATGACATGCTCCTGACCGCCTTCTCCTTTTTCATCGAGCACCTTGAGCGCGTACAGTTGAGTTTTCGGGGCGACGCCGACGATGCCGATGCCGTTGTCCGAGCCGGCGATGATCCCTGATACATGAGTGCCATGACCATGATCATCGGCATAGTTGTCATTATCGTCAAGAAAGTTGTAGCCTCCCCGGATATTCTCTTTCAAATCAGGGTGCGCCCTATCGATACCTGTGTCCAAGACAGCGACACGAATGTTTTCCCCTTTCGAACGCAGCCATTGTCGGGGTGCGTTCATCAGCTGAATGCCATAATCGATCACCTGTCCGGGCACTCGATCCATGATTCGGTGGATAGTGAGAGGGAAGAGATGGGTTTTCCCGTACTGTGGCAGTCCAGCGCCTCGGGTTGTGACGATATCTCTCATGTAAAAAAGCTCCTTTCCCACAAGCAGCGACGTAGTCGTAATCCAACTTATGGAAAAGAAGGTTATTCCGTTCCCGTCTGGTTCGACAAAAGCGGTGAAAAAACGAAAGAGGAAAGCAGAGGGAATCGACGAATAGATAAGTGGATAAAAATGGAAATAAATTTCGGGGGGGCTTGCCATGGGGATGTTGGTCAAACTTTTCCAACGGCGCGGCAGTGGATGGAATGACCCATCGCCGAAAGAATTGTCTTTGCCGCCAGGCTTGGAGATTTCCGACCAGTGGAACGGAGCAGGTTATGAGGGGTTTCGCAAGCTGGGAAAACAGGAACCGCAGCTCTACGATGAGGAAGAAAGGCGGTTGCTGCGAGATATCAACCTGTCCCTGATCATTATCAAGATGACATTCCAACTGGCCGATGATCGCAGGTTCGCTTCTGGCATGGTGGCTCGCCACTTGCAGCCTTTTGTCGTCCTGGACATGGATAAGTCGCGAAAATCCTACTTACAGTTGCTTGCCCAGGTGGCTCGTGACGAATCAGCCAATTTTGCTACCCGAGCAGGCTTCGAGAGCTTTGAGGCCTTGGGCCGGAGGTGGCAGAAGTCCGGAAAAGATCTCTACGATCAGTCCCTCCTGATGGGGCCGATGGGGGACCAGATTGAGAGCAAGCTCCAGCACATCCTGCGCAAGTTCGCCAAGGCGGCCCAGGCGCCCTATTTGACGGTGGTGACGCGGTTGCCGGCGGAGCCGTTGCGAATCGAGATCCCGCGTTTTCAGGTGCTCCGTCCTTTTATCATCGGCGGTATCCCCTGCGCCAGCTTCGAGGATGCGCGACTGCTGGCCCAGACGCTGGCGCCTGCCGTGGCCCGTGACGAAAAGGACGGGCTGATTGAGCACTTTACCAGTCATTACATCGATTGAACCTTGTCCTGTTGGGGCAAGGTCTTCGGCAAGCACAAGAAGAAGATTGATTCATAGAAAGCGTCTTTCTCTTTTCTCTTGAACCCTCCGTCATTCTGCGCTAAACTGTGATGGAGAATAGGGGGGAGGGGTATCGTTTGGACTCGGTTTCCTTGACAGTAGCGTTTCTCGCAGGAATCGCTTCCTTCTTATCGCCCTGCGTATTACCGCTCGTGCCGGCTTATGTGACGTACCTGACCGGCTCTGTCGTCGCGGAACTGCCTCAGGGCGAAGCGGCGAAACCGAACAATCCTTTTTGGCGCGCCATCGCCTTTGTCCTCGGCTTCTCTGTTGTCTTCATCGCCCTAGGAGCGACGGCTACGGTGATCGGAAAATGGTTGGTCCAATACCAAGGGGGCTTGCGCGTGACCGCTGGCGCGATCATCGTCCTTTTCGGCCTTCATCTAAGCGGG
This sequence comes from Heliomicrobium modesticaldum Ice1, assembly GCF_000019165.1. Taxonomy (GTDB): domain Bacteria; phylum Bacillota; class Desulfitobacteriia; order Heliobacteriales; family Heliobacteriaceae; genus Heliomicrobium; species Heliomicrobium modesticaldum. The sequence continues at coordinate 2,558,062 of NC_010337.2, read as the reverse complement.
CTGTTGCCGATTCCCGGCCTCTATCGGGAGGTTCGCCTGGGAGGTAAGCCGAAGACAGGCGGATGGCTGGGTGCCTTTCTGTTGGGCATGGCTTTCGCCGCCGGGTGGTCGCCCTGTGTAGGGCCAATCCTGTCGGCCATCTACATCTACGCAGCTACTGGAGAGACACTGGGTCAGGGATTAGCGCTGCTGACCGCCTACTCGACGGGGTTGGCCATTCCTTTCCTGGTGACAGCCCTGTCGATCGCCAGGTTTGATTTCTGGTTTCGGCGCATGAGCCGCCATCTCACCAAGATCTCTATGGCCAGCGGCCTCATCATGGTGGCCGTCGGGATATTGATCCTGACGGACCGACTGGGCAGAATGAGCGCCTACCTGGATTTTCTTCCGAACTTCTGAAACTTCTGATAAATGGCCAAAAAAAGACCCGGGGAAGAACTCCCTGGGTCTTGCTCGGTGCGCCCGGCATGGGCGTTGTCTCTAGGGTGGAAGTCCCGAACGCCGAAGGTGGCAGTAGGCGTTAGCTTAAGGCAAGGGTGTCCGCCGCGAGGCGGAATCTGAAGGAAGCCAGCGGCAAACCTCCGGCCCGAGGACCACGAACCCCAGGTGAGGCTAGCGGCAGTTGGATGAGCTTGCCGAACAAAGCGAAGTCCTTGTCACCGAAGGCTGCCGAGAGTAAATGGGGCGGGTAGATGGAGGGAAAGGCAACGTTCTTACCCGGGGAGGCCTGCCGGGGGACCAAGTAACTTGGGAAACCACGCCGAAAGGCGTGGCTGAACCGGCAGGAGTCAGCAGAGGTCATAGTAGGCTGGCCCGACGTCCGGCCAGATGAAGGACCGAACATGATGGAAGGGGAAGCGACGATGCGTTCGCGTGACGCGCAGAGACAGCCGAATATCCCGAAAGGGAACTGCCAACGGGAGGAAGCGGTGAATCCGCAGGGGACCGGTGGAGTGCCGAGCGCGTTACCGGCACAAGAAGCGAAGCAACCCCGCGAAGAGACGTATGACCTGATGGAGAAAGTCGTCGAACGAGGGAACATGACGGAAGCGTATAAGCGAGTCATGGCCAACAAAGGCGCGGCCGGAATCGACGGTATGGGGCTAGAATCCCTGCGCCCGTACCTAAAAGAGGAATGGTCGCGCATTAAACAGGAATTGTTGGAGGGGACCTATCGACCGCAACCGGTCCGGCGGGTTGAAATTCCCAAACCCCAAGGCGGAACACGGAAGCTGGGCATTCCCACTGTCGTCGATCGACTGATCCAACAGGCCCTGAACCAGATCCTGATGCCGATCTTCGACCCTGACTTTTCCACGAACAGCTACGGATTTCGTCCGGGAAAGAGTGCGCACCAAGCGGTGAAGAAAGCGAAGGAATACATCGCCGACGGCTACCGATGGGTGGTTGACATGGACCTGGCCCAGTTCTTTGATCGCGTCAATCACGACATTCTCATGGCGCGCGTAGCGCGCAAGGTGAAGGACAAACGAATCTTGAAGTTGATCCGAGAATACCTCAAGGCCGGGGTCATGCTCAACGGGATTCGTGTGAAGAGCGAGGAAGGAACACCCCAGGGAGGTCCACTCAGCCCTTTGCTGGCGAACATCATCCTGGATGATTTGGATAAGGCACTGGAAAGCCGGGGACATCGCTTCTGCCGGTACGCCGACGACTGTAACGTCTACGTCCGCAGTCGACGGGCAGGGCAACGAGTGATGGAGGGTATGGCAAAGTTTCTGGAGGGGCGGTTAAAACTGCAGGTCAACTGGGAGAAAAGCGCAGTCGACCGACCCTGGAACCGAAAGTTTCTGGGGTTTTCATTTACGTGGCATAAGGCAGCAAAGATTCGGCTCGCCCCCCAAACGGTGAAACGGGTGAAAGAGAAGATCCGCCAGTTCACTGGGCGGAACCGAAGCATTGCGATGGAGGACCGACTGGTCACCCTCAACCAATACCTGAAAGGCTGGATGGGCTACTTTCGACTCATTGACACGCCAAGCGTACTTAAAGAGTTGGATGAGTGGCTTCGCCGACGACTGCGGATGTGCCTGCTCAAGCAATGGAAGCGCCCGAAGACACGAAGACGAAACTTAGTGGCGTTGGGGATCCCGGAGGAATGGGCATGCAACATCAGCGGCTCACGAAAAGGATATTGGCGTCTGTCCTTGACCCCGCAAATGAATAAAGCCCTTGGCCTCGCCTACTGGCGGGAACAGGGCTTAGTCAGTTTAGTCGAAACATACCAATCTCATCGTCAACCAGCATGAACCGCCGTATACCGAACGGTACGTACGGTGGTGTGAGAGGACGGGGGTTAATCACCCCCTCCTACTCGATTATTAAGAAAAAAAGCTGTGTCTTTAAGCCACAGCTTCCTGTCACAATGGGGCGGTTGAGGGGACTTGAACCCCCGAATGCCGGAGCCACAATCCGGTGCGTTAACCACTTCGCCACAACCGCCATAATGAATGGAGCGGAAGACGAGATTCGAACTCGCGACCCTCGCCTTGGCAAGGCGATGCTCTACCGCTGAGCTACTTCCGCAACATGGTGATCCATGCTGGACTCGAACCAGCGACACCCTGATTAAAAGTCAGGTGCTCTACCAACTGAGCTAATGGATCAGGAGAGTGAGACCAAAATGGCTGGGGTGGCTGGATTCGAACCAACGAATGGCGGAGTCAAAGTCCGCTGCCTTACCGCTTGGCTACACCCCAGTGATGGTGGAGGGAGAAGGATTCGAACCTTCGAAGGCAGAGCCGGCAGATTTACAGTCTGCTCCCTTTGGCCACTCGGGAATCCCTCCGTGAAATGGTGCCTCGGGGCGGAATCGAACCACCGACACGAGGATTTTCAGTCCTCTGCTCTACCGACTGAGCTACCGAGGCGTTGGTGACCCGTAGGGGATTCGAACCCCTGTAACCGCCGTGAAAGGGCGGTGTCTTAGACCGCTTGACCAACGGGCCAATTCGAAGCGCAAGAGGAATTATAACGGATTTACAAAGGCAAATCAACAATATTTTTAACGGAGAAAGTAGAAATATATTCTTCCTGATGGATAAGCCGATTGGCGCTCTAACGGTTCTCTCGCGGCTTTTCTCGCGTCTTTTGCGTCTTTGAAGCACCTTTTGCTTGTTTTGCCAGATTCCCTTTCCCTGCCGCCTGCATCCGGTTTATTTTGATGCGCGCAGCGATGTACCCGATAAGCAGCGCCAAAGCGATGGCACCCATGTAGAGTCCGATCGATTCATGGACCGTCATGGCAATCCCCTTTCATTGTCGTGTCGTTCCTTACTTCACTAATGTAACCGATGGGAGGTGAATAAACAAGGAAGTGGTTGGAAGTGGCTTGAAAAAGATAGAAGCATAGAGATGAAATCGCTATGCGTGACAAAAAAAGGGAGGAAATAGACCCTTTTAGTCGAAGGAGTAAATAATATATTGCATCAGGGAGGTGGGAAAGATGCATCCCGACTTGTCGAAAGAACAGGACGATTACCGGCTCATATTTGAACACGCTGCTGTCGGATTGTGCTTGAACGACCTGGAGGGGAAATGCCTGAAGGCAAACAAAGCCTTTTGTTCGATCGTCGGTTATTCGGAACAGGAACTGCTGCATATGCGCTTTCAGGATTTTTCCCACCCCGACGATGTAGAAACGGAAGGGGAGTATTTGCGGCGTCTCCATTCCGGTGAATTGGACGGCTATACACTGGAAAAGCGATATATCAATCGCAGTCGGTTGATCTGGGTTCAACTCACTATCGTTCCGATTAAGGATCAGTATGGACGTCTTGTCTATACGCTCGCGCAAGTGCAGGATATCACTGAAGAAAAACGGATCGAAGCCGAGCTGCACTCTCAGACGGAATTGCTGCGTGAAGAGAGGGACAGCGCCGAAAACCAGATCCGGCAGTTTTTTTCCCTATCGGTCGATTTGATGTGCGTTGTCGGCATGGATGGTTATTATAAACAGATCAACAGCGCCTTTTCCCATGTGCTGGGCTATAGCGAAGAAGAACTGATGGCCACCCCCTATCTAAGTCTGATTCACGAAGATGATCAGATCAAGGTGAAGGCGTTGAACTGGGAGCAATTTAAGAGCCAACCCTTGCGAGACCTAGAGGTGCGTCATCGATGCAAGGATGGATCCTATCGGTGGATTTCCTGGACATCAGTGGTGAACTTGCAGACGGGGCTGATTTATGGTGTCGGCCGTGATGTTACTGTACAAAAACAGTTGGAGCAGGAACTTCTCTCCATTGACCGGTTAAACATCATCGCGCGGATGGCCGCCGGGCTGGGACATGAGATCCGCAACCCTATGACGACTGTCCGGGGCTTCCTTCAGATCATGTCCAAGATGGATGAAAATGAAGAGCGTCGCCGGTACTTTGAATTGATGATCAGTGAGCTTGATCGTGCCAATGCGATCATCACTGAGTTTCTGAGTTTTACCCGACGTAAATCGAAAGATCCCCAGCCAAGCAACCTGAAAAGGCTGGTCGAGGACTTTTTCCCCTTGTTGCAAGCCGATGCGCTGCGGGAAGACAAGTGGATTCAATTGGAACTGGCCGATGTGCCCGATCTGATCCTCGATGAAAAGGAGATTCGTCAACTGCTTTTTAATCTTGTTAGAAACGGCTTGGAAGCTATGGCGCCCGGAAAGTGCGTCACGATTCGGACAGCTGTTGATGATGATGTCGTCGTCTTGCAAATCGAGGACCAAGGTTCTGGGATATCGGACAAGGATATGAAAAACCTGGGCGTTCCCTTTTTCACCACCAAAGACAAGGGAACAGGGTTAGGCCTGCCTATCGCTTACAACATCGCCAGTCGTCATAAGGCGAAGATAACCGTGGAATCAAGCTCAAAAGGGTCCTGTTTTAGTGTCCACTTTCCCATTGGCTATTCTGTCCCGGCGCGTCGGGAATAGGCCAGGGGTATTTTTCTGTACAGGTCTCCGCTTTTCAATAATCACCGCAGTGGGTATAATGATCTAACCGAAAAAAATGTTGAGGAGCAGACCTGTGAGCGAAAAGAAGGATACCTATCATATTTTGACTTACGGTTGTCAGATGAACGAACGGGATACGGAGTCGCTGGCTGGCTTTCTCCAGCAGATGGGATATACGGCGTCCACCCCGGAAGAGGCTCGCATCTTGCTGATCAACACCTGCTGTGTCCGTGAATCGGCGGAGCGCAAGATATTAGGCAAGTTGGGTGAACTGCGCAAGTATAAGTTGGTCCGGCCCGAAGTGGTCATCGGCATCGGCGGCTGTATGGTCCAGCAGCCGGGCATGAGCGAGCGGATCCGCAAGGAATATCCTTATGTGGATATTGTTTTCGGCACTCACAACCTGCATCAGTTGCCGCGCATGCTCGAGCAGTGCCAGTTTGGACAGGTTGTCGAGGTTTGGGACAGCGAAGGCGAGGTCACCGAGAACCTGCCGGAGCGTAAGGCAGAGGGCATCAAGGCCCATGTGACGATCATGTACGGTTGCAATAACTTCTGCAGCTATTGCATCGTTCCCCATGTTCGTGGTCGGGAACGCAGCCGTGCGCCGGAAGACGTGATCCGGGAGGTCCAATCCCTCGTCGCTCAGGGCGTGAAGGAAGTGACACTTCTTGGACAAAATGTTAACGCCTATGGCAAGGATCTGAATCGGCAGGTTTCCTTCGCCGACCTGCTGCGGATTGTGAACCAGGTGGAAGGGCTGAAACGGATACGCTTCACCACATCCCATCCAAAGGATTTCAGTCTGGAGCTGATCGCGGCGATGGCTGAGTTGGACAAGGTTTGCGAACAGATCCACCTGCCTGTTCAGGCCGGGAGCAACCGGATCTTGGCGGCCATGAACCGCGGCTACAGCCGGGAACAATACATGGAGTTAATTGGCCAGATCCGCCGGGCTATGCCTGATGTGGTGCTGACGACGGACCTGATCGTCGGGTTTCCCGGTGAGACGGAAGAGGATTTTGCTGACACCCTCGATTTGATTGAAAAGGTTCGTTATGACAACGCTTTTACCTTTCTGTACTCCAAGCGCAGTGGCACGCCTGCGGCGGAATTCGCAGAACAGGTCGATGCCGAGATAAAAAAAGCGCGCTTCCAGCGTCTGTTGCAACTGCAAAACCGGATCAGCCTGGAACATAATCAGGCCATCATCGGGTCTGTCCAGGAGGTTCTCGTTGAAGGCCGTAGCAAGACCAATAAGGAACTGATGACCGGAAGGACACGAGGCAACAAGATCGTTGTCTTCGCCGGCGCCGACTATCAGGTGGGGGAGATAGTCTCGGTTCGCATTGATGAGGCGCGGACGTGGACATTGTTGGGAACGATGGTATCAAAGTAGTGCTAAGGTAGGCGCCGTTGGCGGTCAGGATGGCCGGGTTCGCAAAGATAACTAGGATAATAGTGAAAAGATGCCCTGTGGACATTTTCGTTATGAGGTATCACCACCATGAAAGCTGTCACTCCCATGATGAAGCAATACCAGGAGATCAAGAATCGCCACCCTGACGCAATACTTTTTTTCCGTCTCGGTGATTTTTATGAGATGTTTGGTCCTGATGCTCTCCTGGCATCGCGAGAACTGGAGATCACCCTTACGGGACGGGAAGCTGGCCTGGAAGAACGCATCCCCATGTGCGGTGTGCCCTATCACTCCGCCCAAGGGTACATATCGCGCCTTGTCGAGAAGGGGTATAAGGTCGCCATCTGCGAACAGGTAGAAGACCCGGCCGCCGCCAAAGGGATTGTCAAGCGGGAGATTGTCCGTGTCGTCACCCCTGGCACCCTGATGGACACAAACGTCCTTGAAGAAAAGAGCAACAACTACCTCGTCGCCGTGGCCCACATCGCTGATGAGTGGGGGCTGGCTGCGCTCGATGTCTTTACCGGTGATTTTATGGCGGCTCGCTGGTATGATTGTGACCTGGTGGCGCTTCAGGCAGAACTCCTCCGCTTGGCTCCTAAAGAACTGCTCGTCTATCCTGCTGTAGCGGCCAATTTTCCCGAATTGACAGATGGTTGGAAGAAGCAGGGCATTCTCGTCAGCTCGTATCCGGCAGAAGACCTGACAGTGGAACAGGCGACGACAGTCATCAAGGGGCAGTTTAACCTGTCCAGTCTGGAAGCTTTTGGTTGTGCCCACTGGCCAGCGGCCATCGTCGCCGCTGCCATCAACCTGCGCTATGTCCAGGATACCCAAAAGGCCAATCTGCCCCATATCACCCGCTTGAGGACCTACAGGACGGACCATTTTATGCGCCTCGACCCGGCTACTCGTCGCAATCTGGAATTGACCCGGACGATGCGGGAGGGTAGTCGCAAAGGCTCCCTGTTAGGGGTGATCGACAAGACCGTCACGGCCATGGGCGGCAGGTTGATCAAGCGCTGGATCGAACAGCCCCTGACGGACGTCGAGGCGATCTGTAAACGCCAGGCTGTCGTTGCAGCGCTGGTCGATGACGGGCTTTTGCGCCAGGATGTGCGGGCGGGGCTGCGGGCGGTGTACGATCTGGAACGGCTGGCCGGTAAGGTGGCGTACGGTTCGGCGAACGGGCGGGACTTGATCGCCTTGGCGTCATCGCTGGAGGCGCTGCCGACTGTCTTGGACAAACTGCGCCAGGGTCCATCGGTGCTCGAAAAACTCGCCAGCCGGATCGACGCGCTCACCCCTGTGGCCCGGCGCATCACAGAGACGCTCGTCGACGATCCACCTGTCTCTGTCCGCGATGGCGGCCTGATCCGCAGTGGCTTTCACCCGGAAGTGGACGAACTGCGAAAGATCGCCGGTTCCGGTAAAGAGTGGCTGGCCCATATTGAACAGCGGGAGCGGGAGCGGACAGGGATCCGGTCTTTAAAGGTAGGTTTTAACAAGGTCTTCGGCTATTTTATTGAAGTGTCTAAAGCCAATATGACCAGCGTTCCGGCTGATTACATCCGACGGCAGACCCTGGCCAACGGTGAGCGATACATCACGCCGGAGTTAAAAACGTATGAGGAGAAGATCCTCGGCGCAGAAGAAAAACTGACCCAGTTGGAATACCGTCTGTTTACAGAATTGCGGAGCTCAATAGAGGCCCTGTTGCCGCAGTTACAGAAGACGGCAGAGCAGGTGGCCCATCTTGATGTCTTTGCCGCCTTGGCCCAGGTGGCTGTTGAACAAGGCTATGTCTGCCCGGATATTCATGATGGCACAGAGATCCACATCCAGGGTGGTCGACATCCTGTCGTGGAGGCGCATCTGGGGCCTGGTGTCTTCGTGCCCAATGACACGCGCTTCTGTGATGGAGAGACGTTGCTTTTGATCACGGGCCCCAATATGGCCGGTAAGAGCACCTATATGCGTCAGGTTGCTCTGATCGTGCTCCTGGCCCAGGTGGGGTCTTTTGTTCCGGCCACCGCAGCTGCTATCGGCGTAGTGGATCGCATCTTCACTCGCGTCGGCGCCTCTGATGATCTCGCGACAGGCCAAAGCACCTTTATGGTTGAGATGACCGAGGTGGCCCATATCCTGCATCATGCCACGTCACGCAGTCTTGTCGTCCTTGATGAGGTGGGGCGCGGGACCAGCACCTTTGATGGCATGGCCATCGCCTGGGCAGTGGCAGAGGCGATCCAGCGACTGGGCGCCAAGTCCCTTTTCGCCACCCATTATCACGAACTGGTCCGCCTGGAAGAAACCCTCCCCGGTGTGCGCTGCTACACCATCGCTGTTCGTGAATCGGGTGACGATATTGTCTTTTTGCACCAGATTCGTCCCGGCGGTGTCAATAAAAGCTATGGCATTCAGGTGGCGCGTTTGGCCGGGTTGCCCTCTTCCGTCATCCTGCGGGCACGGGAGATCCTGGCCAACCTGGAAAGTGAATCAAAAAAACGTCCGGAGCAAAAGGCCCTTGCGATGACAACAAATACAACCTCAGATCAAAGCGTCTCTGTTGCCGTTGTAGCCAATGAAACGTCTAGTCACTTTGCTCATGAAGCCTCTGTCTTTCTATACGATGACAGCGACCCGGGGCAGTTGATGCTCTTTGGAGAACAGAGCGATGCTTCAAGGCCTATCATGGGGAGCGAGGCCATCTTCCGCTTGGCCGAGGCACTCGATCGTCTGGACATCAACCGTATGACGCCTCTGGATGCCCTTAACTGGCTAGCCAAACAGCAGAAGAAATTGAAACGGGGGAGGTAGCCATGGGAGTCATTCAACGCCTTGACACCCATACGGTCAACCAAATCGCTGCCGGCGAGGTTGTCGAGCGACCGGCCTCCATCGTCAAGGAACTCCTTGAAAATGCTCTCGATGCGGGCGCCACTCGTATCGATATCACCCTCGCCGAAGGCGGGAAAAAACTGATCCGAATCATAGACAACGGCTGTGGTATGGCTGCTGACGACGCGGAGCTTTGTGTTGAGCGCCACGCCACGAGTAAAATCCGGCGAGCGGAAGATCTAATGGCTGTGCAGACCCTTGGTTTCCGGGGAGAGGCGCTCCCTTCGATTGCCGCCGTATCTCGTTTAGTCATCACCACCCGGAGAAGCATCGACAACCAGGCTACACGAGTGAGGATCGATGGCGGCGAACGCTATCCCATCGAGGCGGTAGGTGCGCCGCCAGGCACGACTGTGCAGGTGGAGGATCTTTTTTTCAACACGCCGGCCCGGCGCAAGTTTCTCCGTTCCGCCACAGCCGAAGGTTCCGCTTGCGCTGAGGTGATCTGGCGGCTGGCTGCAGCTTATCCCCATGTTGCTTTTTCACTCACCCAGGGGAAACAGATTAGCTTCCGCTCCCCTGGGAACAATAAGCCATTAGAGACCTTGTCGGCTGTCTTCGGCCGCGAGATCATCTCCTTTCTGTTGCCGCTGTCGGCGGTGGCGCCGGATGGTTGGACCTTGAGGGGCTTTATCGGATCTCCGTCACTGCATCGGAACAACCGCAATCATCAGAACTGGTTTGTAAATCAGCGTTGGGTGCGCTGCCGCATCTTGAGTCAGGCCGTCGAAGAGGCTTATCACGGCATGCTGCCGGGGGGGCGCTTTCCCTTTTTTGTCCTTCATCTGGAACTGCCGCCGCAGACGATTGACGTAAACAGTCATCCGACCAAGCAAGAGATCAAGTTTGACCGGGAGCGGGATGTGGCTGACTTCACGCGTCAAACGGTGTTGCAGACGCTGCGCAGTCGCCCCCTTTCGCGTCCTCTGTGGTCACTTGCGTCGTTTCAAAGCGACGGGGCGCCTCCAACTCAGCAGCTATCTAGTGACGTTAGGGAAAAAGCGGAGGGAGAACGGTGGCGGCAGGACCGGATACTGCTGTATCGAGAAGGTGCTCTTTCGCCTACGAAGCAAGAGCTCCCAAAAAGCCCGGAACGTTCAGAAAGGGTGGAACGCCTGAACAGTGGCGACTTCGGGCAGGGGAGAGCATTGTATCGGGAATCGTCTCAGGAACTTCCTACAGACTGTCTCCGGGAGTCTCTTGAGGAGACGGAATCACAGTCTGAATCAATCCGGCAATGTCTCTCTGAAAACCTCCCACTCCACCGGCAGGAACCAAGGGCAGAGAAAGAATGCCAACCGGTGGAAGGGCTGGTTGCCGGGGATGTAGCCGAATGGATCCCCATCGGCCAGTTTCGGCGTTCCTATATCCTGGCTGAGGGTGGTGACACTCTTTATCTGGTGGACCAGCATGCTGCACATGAACGGGTGCTTTATCATGGGTTAAAAGAGCGCTACCTGAATGAGGCTGGTGTATGCGCCAGCCAGCAGCTGCTGCTGCCGGTGACGGTCACCTTGACACCAGCAGAGTTTCAGGGGGCTATGGAGGCCATCGCCGAACTCCGCGATGCCGGTTTGATCGTGGAGCACTTCGGCGGCAACACCCTGCTGATCCGGGCCGTTCCGGTCGGCCTGCCGCCAGGAGAGGAAAAGGGGTTTTTTCGAGATATCCTCAACAGTTTGATGAAGGGCCTTCGCGACCGGGAGGTCATTCGGAGGGCTGCTTTGAGCAGCATGGCTTGCCGCGGCGCTGTCAAGGCTGGCCAGGTGATGAGCCATGCTGAGATGGGCGCTCTCTTGCAACAGTTGGCACGGCTGGAAGGAGTCGACACGTGCCCCCATGGCCGTCCCTATCTGTTGCGCATCGACCGGAGGGAACTTGAACGCCGCTTTTACAGGAGTTGACCATGGCGCAGCAGGAACATCGTCTCCAAGAACACTCCGGGCATCAGGCGCCGTTTGGCCCGGAAGAGCTTTTTGAACTGTGCTTCGAAGACCAGTTGAAGGAGCTTCTTGTGACGACGGTCCACAAAAGCACTTCTGTGTTGGAGGAGCGGGCCCGGGCGCTGGCGGCGGAACTGGGCGCAGACTTCGTCCCTCGGGAGGGAAAATCGGTTGAATGGCTGATTCGGGAGGCTGGCGGTAAAGCGCTGTTGATCGTCGAAAAGAACGACCTGATCCTCCACCAAGGCGAGGAGGCCTTCTTCTTTCATCCTAATATGGCGGTGCTGCGCATCCAAGCCTTGAAAAAAGGGCAGCGCGATCCCCTTGTCCACGCCTTGGATATCCGTTCGGGAGACCAGATCCTCGACTGCACCCTCGGCCTGGGTGCTGACGCCCTCGTGGCCGCTTACGCTGCAGGAGACAAGGGGGCAGTGACTGGGATCGAACACAACCGGCTGATCGCCCTCATCGTCCGCGAAGGACTGCAACACTATCAACATCGGAAATCGGACGATCTCTACAGGATTATGGCGCGCATCCGCGTGCTCCAAGGCGATCACCGCGCACTGTTGAAAAGCTTTGCGAAGGGCAGTTTTGACAGCGTCTATTTCGATCCCATGTTCCGCCAGGCGCTGCGCGCCTCCAACGGGATAGGGGGGCTTCGCCAGCTGGCCGATCCCCGGCCGATTGAAGCGGATGTGATTGCAGAAGCGCGCCGGGTCGCTCGTCGCCGCGTCGTCATGAAGGAACGGCGTGACAGTCCCGAATGGGATCGCTTGGCACCGGAGCGGGTTGAAGGCGGGAAATATGCCCCTGTGGCCTACGGTATCTGGTCTGGAGGAGGTGAGGCCTTTGGGGGCGAACGATAGACATAACGATTTGGTCGATGCCGCTTTAGGGTCCCACGGCGCTAACCCGCTACTCCCACTTGTGCTGATTGTGGGGCCGACTGCAGTCGGCAAGTCTGATGTCGGCATTGCCGTGGCCCGGCGATTTAACGGCGAAATCATCTCCGGCGATTCCATGCAGGTCTACCGGGGAATGGACATTGGCACAGCCAAGCTGAAACAGGAGGAACGGGGTGGTATCCTCCACCACATGATCGATATTCTTGATCCTGATGAACCCTTCAGCGTGGCCGACTTTCAAAGGAGGGTGACGACCCTCATCCCCGAAATCGTCAACCGCGGTAGATTGCCTATCCTGGTAGGGGGCACAGGCCTGTACGTGCAGTCGATTATCGATCACTACGAATTTACGGAAGAAGCTACAGACCTGGAACTGCGCAGCCAGCTAGAGCAGGAGGCGGACGCCTCCGGGCTGGAGGCGCTACACAGGCGCCTGGCTGAGGTTGATCCGATATCGGCAGCGCGCATTCACGTGAATGATCGTAAGCGCATCATCCGCGCCCTGGAAGTCTACCGACTGACAGGCCGCCGCCAGAGTGACTTCCATTATGCCGACTCAGTCCGGCAGCCAAAATACCAGTTGGCGCCTATCGCCCTGACAATGGACCGGCAAGAGTTGTATCGTCGCATTGACCTGCGTGCCCGGAACATGATAGAATCGGGGTTGGTGGAAGAAGTAAAAGGGCTCCTAAAAGGGGGATATGCGCCAACGCTTCCATCGATGCAAGCTATCGGGTACAAGGAAATCGTCGGGTACCTTCAGGGCGAATATGACCTTGCTCGGGCGCTCTACTTACTGCAGCGGGATACGCGGCACTTTGCCAAGCGTCAGTATACATGGTTTCGCCGGGACACCCGGTTGATCTGGTTTGCCGCCGACGCCATGGATCGGGAAAGACTGATGGAAGGGATTTTCGATGTCGTCAGTAACGCTCTTGGAGGGCATGTAGAGAGAAATATCAATGATGGAGGGGCATTCAGATGACCAAACAACTCAATCTTCAGGATGCATTCCTGAATCAAGTGCGCAAAGAAAACCTCCCGGTCACCATCTTTCTGGTGAACGGCTTTCAAATCAAGGGGATGGTCAAAGGCTTTGACAGCTTCACTGTCTTCCTTGACGTAGAAGGCAAGCAGCAGATGGTCTATAAGCATGCCATCTCGACGATCATGCCCTTGCGTCCCGTTTCCCTTTCCATGGACGCCAATAAGGCCTAAAGAGAACTGCCAAAAAAGCGCCTCGCTGAGGCGTTTTTTTTATGCCCATAAATTTGATTATATTTGCATTAATGGAAGGATTATGAAATAATTTGAGAGAATACATAACAGGAATCTTCGGGGATGTTCCGAAGGCGTTCCATCAAAAAGAAAAGAGAACGAGGTGGCAGACATGAATGACCTTTCCGAACAGTTGGACGAAAATGCTGTGGAAGCGAAGGAGAATCGGAAACGAAGGGGACGGATTTTGGCCACCGGTTTTGACCGTGGGGCGGCTTCGGGGGAACTGTCGCCTTCACTGCCCCCGTACCGGTACAAAAAGAAAACAGCGCGCTCGCGAAAACGCTATCTGATCCTGATAGGGGTTGCCCTTTTGCTGCTCCTTGGTGGCGGTACGTCGGCATGGTTGAGCGGTTGGCCGCCCCTCCTATCCATCCTTTCGACGGAGAGATTTTCTGTGCTCGCCCCTTTGCCCTCCCGAGCAACGGTATCTGAACCCCCCCCCTTTGTAGATGAGGGAGTGACGGCGGCTGCGCCGGGAGAACCTCATTGGGGAGACGGCTGGGTGACGGAAAAGACCTTGGAGGGGTTGCCCTTTACTGCAACCGCCCTGGTTCCGCTCAAAGGGGGACGGACTGTGGCGGCCGATCCCCAGGGCATGCTCTACGTCATCAATGGGGAAGGGGAGATAGAACGGCAGTTCGGTCCCTGCGCAGGTGGCGGGACGGCAAACATTACCGGTCTTGCTGTCGAGCCTAGAGGATATATTTTTGTGGGCACCAATGAACGCATCGAGGTTTGGCGCGGAACAGGGGAGTTGGTCTCCTATTTTTCCGTCGGCGGCAGCATTGCTTCGCTGGCTCTCAACGACGAGGGGAAGCTGCTCGTGAGCGATCAAAACGGAAAGATCAAAATAATTTCGGCGGCCAGACCAGGGAATTCGCCTTTTCTGTCGAAATATCCTGAATAAAGGGTCATCTCTTTAGGACGGAGATGGTGAACATGAGCATCTTCCCCTGGGACAGCCAATGGGAAATGGTCGCTTGGTTTGTACTCTTTGGCGGGGTTGTGCACTATAGCGACCAAATGTCGGCCGCTATGCTGCAGCGCGGTTTTGGACAGCAGGACATGAGGTGGTTGCGCGGTGGCGCCATCTGTCTCGCCCTTGGACTCTATCCTCTTTTCTTGTTGGGAGCAGATGTCATCGTCGGTGAGGCGACACGTATGGCGGAGACGCCGCTTTCCGGCGGGGGGCGCACGCTCGCGTCCGGGGTGCTGGCCATGGGGGCTGCGATGCTCATATCCACCGGCAGATATATATCCCTGCAGCGGGAGGTTTTGCTCGAACAGGTCCTTGAAGGTTGGGATTTCGAGTTTGACGAGCTGATAGAGGAGCAGGTCTGGACAGCTCACTCTATTCCCGAGTTGACTGCCTTGAACAGCCGCTTCGGCAGAGGTCGCCTTTCTGTGGCGGTTCTAAACGGGGAAGGGGAGGTGATCTCCTTCGGGGTGCGGCGTTCTGATCAACTGCGTTTTGGACTGCAAGAACCTTATCAACTGACAGCATGGATCAGCCTGGAAGGCGGACATTCGGCGGCGATTTGGTTTCGGACCGAAGAAGACAGGCGTTCTCCTGCCACAGAGGAACTGGATGAGGTGCGTCGAGTCGCGCAATGTCTGCGACAACAGCGGATCGAATTACACTACGTTCTCTTCTATAACGGCGCTCAGGTGCAATGTCTCCACGCAGGTCATCCGGCAACCTGGAAACGCCAAGGAATGCTGCCGGTCGAGCGGGAATCGACGCATACCATGTGAGCATGAGAACAGGGAGACGGTCTGCACAGATAAAGTCCCGGCGCCAAAGCCGGGTTTTGTTTTTTTCTCCCCTTCGCGATCATAAGATATATGGATCGGGGCGGGAGGTGACCGACTTGAAAATACGGGTAAATATCAACCCCGACACACAGACGGCCTTACTGAGCAAGACTTCCTGGCTTCCCGTGCCAAACCCCTTGATTCGTGGAGGAATGACGGCGGGCCAGGAGGAAAGGGAAACGGAAAAAGCAAGAACAAACGGAAAGGTTGGCGAAAAGGTAAAGGCTGCTGGGAAGGTTCAAGCAACAGGAAAAGTACAGGCGACGGGTAAGGTTCAGGAGATCCTCGATGAGATATCGGGCTTGGTTGGACTTCAAGAGATCAAAGCGCTCATTCATGAATTGCGCTCCTTTGTGGAGATCCGGCAACTCCGGGACAAGGAGGGTCTGATCAATGAGCCAATGGCCTTGCACATGATTTTCAAAGGCAATCCGGGCTCCGGAAAAACGACCGTCGCCCGCCTGATTGGGCGGCTCTTCAAAGAGCTGGGCGTGTTGCCGAAAGGGCATATCGTCGAGGTGGAACGGGCTGATCTGGTCGGCGAATATATCGGACATACTGCCGTCAAGGCACGGGAGCAGGTGAAAAAAGCGCTCGGTGGCGTGCTCTTCATCGACGAGGCTTACTCGCTCGCAAGAGGGGGCGAAAAGGACTTCGGCAAAGAGTGCATCGATTGTCTTGTCCGGGCAATGGAGGACCATCGCGACAGCCTCATTCTGATTCTGGCAGGATATAAAGACGAGATGGACTACTTCCTGCACTGTAACCCGGGGATTCGCTCCCGCTTCCCCATCCAATTAGAATTTCCCGATTACACGACGGCGGAACTTCTGGCCATCGCCGACGCCATGGTGGCGCAGCGACAGTACCGCATGTCAGGCGAAGCGCGGTTAACGTTGCGCAATTTCTTGCTGCATCAAGAGAAGTTCGGACATCGACACCGGGGCAATGCCCGGCTCGTTCGGAATATAGCCGAAAAAGCTATCCGCCGCCAAGCAGTGCGCCTGCTTCATGCCTATGACTACCCAAAGATCTCCCGAGAAGCCTTGATGACGCTGGAAGCCCAGGACATGCTGGAAGGCTGTAACCTCGCCGGCCTGGAACCGCCTACATTAGGCGATGCTTCCAGTCTCGTTTCCGCTTTCAAACCCCGACGCTAGGCAAAAGAGCTTCAGCTATGGTAAAATGCTGCTATGAGTATTGAACGTATAAAAGGCAATGTCGACGGCGTGGCGCGCAACCGTCTGGAACGGTTGACGGGGATGCTGGAACTTCAGATGGACGCCAATTTGCTCCTTGCCCCGGAAGTGGGAAAGGAGCTTGTTTCGGTGCGCCCGGCATGGGCGTTGTCTCTAGGGTGGAAGTCCCGAACGCCGAAGGTGGCAGTAGGCGTTAGCTTAAGGCAAGGGTGTCCGCCGCGAGGCGGAATCTGAAGGAAGCCAGCGGCAAACCTCCGGCCCGAGGACCACGAACCCCAGGTGAGGCTAGCGGCAGTTGGATGAGCTTGCCGAACAAAGCGAAGTCCTTGTCACCGAAGGCTGCCGAGAGTAAATGGGGCGGGTAGATGGAGGGAAAGGCAACGTTCTTACCCGGGGAGGCCTGCCGGGGGACCAAGTAACTTGGGAAACCACGCCGAAAGGCGTGGCTGAACCGGCAGGAGTCAGCAGAGGTCATAGTAGGCTGGCCCGACGTCCGGCCAGATGAAGGACCGAACATGATGGAAGGGGAAGCGACGATGCGTTCGCGTGACGCGCAGAGACAGCCGAATATCCCGAAAGGGAACTGCCAACGGGAGGAAGCGGTGAATCCGCAGGGGACCGGTGGAGTGCCGAGCGCGTTACCGGCACAAGAAGCGAAGCAACCCCGCGAAGAGACGTATGATCTGATGGAGAAAGTCGTCGAACGAGGGAACATGACGGAAGCGTATAAGCGAGTCATGGCCAACAAAGGCGCGGCCGGAATCGACGGTATGGGGCTAGAATCCCTGCGCCCGTACCTAAAAGAGGAATGGTCGCGCATTAAACAGGAATTGTTGGAGGGGACCTATCGACCGCAACCGGTCCGGCGGGTTGAAATTCCCAAACCCCAAGGCGGAACACGGAAGCTGGGCATTCCCACTGTCGTCGATCGACTGATCCAACAGGCCCTGAACCAGATCCTGATGCCGATCTTCGACCCTGACTTTTCCACGAACAGCTACGGATTTCGTCCGGGAAAGAGTGCGCACCAAGCGGTGAAGAAAGCGAAGGAATACATCGCCGACGGCTACCGATGGGTGGTTGACATGGACCTGGCCCAGTTCTTTGATCGCGTCAATCACGACATTCTCATGGCGCGCGTAGCGCGCAAGGTGAAGGACAAACGAATCTTGAAGTTGATCCGAGAATACCTCAAGGCCGGGGTCATGCTCAACGGGATTCGTGTGAAGAGCGAGGAAGGAACACCCCAGGGAGGTCCACTCAGCCCTTTGCTGGCGAACATCATCCTGGATGATTTGGATAAGGCACTGGAAAGCCGGGGACATCGCTTCTGCCGGTACGCCGACGACTGTAACGTCTACGTCCGCAGTCGACGGGCAGGGCAACGAGTGATGGAGGGTATGGCAAAGTTTCTGGAGGGGCGGTTAAAACTGCAGGTCAACTGGGAGAAAAGCGCAGTCGACCGACCCTGGAACCGAAAGTTTCTGGGGTTTTCATTTACGTGGCATAAGGCAGCAAAGATTCGGCTCGCCCCCCAAACGGTGAAACGGGTGAAAGAGAAGATCCGCCAGTTCACTGGGCGGAACCGAAGCATTGCGATGGAGGACCGACTGGTCACCCTCAACCAATACCTGAAAGGCTGGATGGGCTACTTTCGACTCATTGACACGCCAAGCGTACTTAAAGAGTTGGATGAGTGGCTTCGCCGACGACTGCGGATGTGCCTGCTCAAGCAATGGAAGCGCCCGAAGACACGAAGACGAAACTTAGTGGCGTTGGGGATCCCGGAGGAATGGGCATGCAACATCAGCGGCTCACGAAAAGGATATTGGCGTCTGTCCTTGACCCCGCAAATGAATAAAGCCCTTGGCCTCGCCTACTGGCGGGAACAGGGCTTAGTCAGTTTAGTCGAAACATACCAATCTCATCGTCAACCAGCATGAACCGCCGTATACCGAACGGTACGTACGGTGGTGTGAGAGGACGGGGGTTAATCACCCCCTCCTACTCGATTTTACCTCTCTTACCGGGCGGGAGGTGGCTTTGTTCGCAGATCGGCGCGGTCGAGTGGTTGATCTGGTCGTTGGCGATGCCCACACGGTGGCGATGATGGACCACGACATCCGCCGGGGAACGCGGCGCCTGGCCGGTGTTCGCTGCATTCACACCCATCCGGGCGACAGCCCGTACTTGAGCGATGTCGATCTGTCGGCGCTCCGGCAATTACACCTCGACTGCATGGCGGTGATCGCCGCTGCAGACCCCCATTGCGGCTCCGCGGCTTATCTTTCCCCCGGCAGTGATCATGCCATTGAGTCGATTGGGCCGCTGAGCTATGAGAAGCTCTGCGCCTTCCCCTGGCAGGAGATGGTGCGCCGCTATGAAAAGAGGATATCGTCTGTCGATACGACGGCAACGGGTGCAGAGCAAGAGCGGGCTTTTCTCATCGGACTGGAGGATAGCGTTGCAGGGGAAGAACGGCCGCTTGAGGAACTGGCCCAACTGGCCGAAGCGGCTGGGGCTGTTGTCGTTGGGCAGATGACACAGCGCTTGGAGCGGCCTGATCGCGCCACCTATCTCGGTTCGGGAAAGATCCGGGAACTGACGCTGGCCCTGCAGGTGACTCGCGCTGATCTGTTGATCGTCGATGAAGAGTTGTTGCCGGCTCAGCAACGGCGATTGGAAAACCTCACCGGCATCCGCGTCGTCGACCGGACGGCCCTAATCCTGGACATCTTCGCCGGCCGGGCCCGGACAAGGGAGGGCAAACTGCAGGTGGAACTGGCCCAATTGCATTATCTGCTGCCGCGATTGACCGGTCAGGGGCAGGCATTGTCCCGTCTGGGCGGCGGCATCGGCACACGTGGACCTGGAGAAACAAAGCTGGAGACGGATCGGCGCCACCTGCGGCGGCGGATGAGAGATTTGGAAGGGGAACTCAATCATGTCCGCCATCACCGGGAACGGCTGCGCCACTCTAGGCAGCGTTTGGATCTGCCCCTGATCTCCATGGTTGGCTATACGAACGCAGGCAAGTCGACCTTAAGCAACCTGTTGGTGTCTCGTTTTGCTCCCTTTGGGGGAACGAGCCCTGCTGGGGAAGACAAGCTCTTTGCCACCTTGGATCCGACGACGCGAAGGATCCGGCTGCTTGCGGAGAGGGATGTGCTGCTCTCCGATACGGTTGGCTTCATCCGTAAACTGCCCCACTCGCTGGTACGGGCTTTCCGGGCCACTTTGGAAGAGATCGTGGCTGCCGACCTGCTGCTGCATATCGTGGACGCCTCCCATCCGGCGGCGGTGGAACAGATGCGGACCGTAGAGGCGGTGCTCGCAGAGATCGGCGCTGGGGAGAAGCCGATCCTGACGGTGTTAAACAAAATCGACCGGTTGCAGCCCGGTGGAATAGATGCCTTATTGCGTCCGCCCGATCCGTGGGTCGCCCTTTCCGCCTATACGGGAGAAGGCGTTGACGGCTTATTGGAGAAAATCGCCAGGCTGCTGCCGGACGATCGCGTCACCATTGACGTGTTGATCCCCTATGACGAGGGAAAACAGATCCATCACTTGTACCAGATCGGGGTTGTTCGCGAACTAACCCATGAGGTGGAAGGCGTCCGCGTCCGCGCCGATGTGCCGAAGGCGTATGTCGCATCGCTGCCGGGCAGGCAGATGACTGTTCCTGAAAAATATTAATAGCAAGAAGCGATGAAACCGGTAGACGCAATGAATGGGGAGAATCTGTGGAATTGGAAGCAATAAAAGAATCGGAAGCAACAAAGAAACGGGGAGACTGTGCGAATCGGGTATGCGCCGACAATGGTCTTATCGCGAACCTGTGCCAACGGGGCAGGCTCGCGCCGGAACTGGCCCGCCTCGCAGAAGAGGCGGCTGTCGATGCGGCCCCGGTCATCGCGCAACTGGCGGCACGGCGAGAATACCATCAACTGCGGCTGTTGGAGGCTTTTCATGACTGCCGTGTTTCCGATTACCACCTGGGTATGACCACCGGCTACGGCTATGGCGACAGCGCCCGTGAGACCCTGGACCAACTGATGGCCACCGTGCTGTCGGCGGAAAGCGCACTCGTGCGTGAACAGTTTGTTTCTGGGACCCATGCTATCGCCACAGCCTTGTTCGGCGTCCTCCGACCGGGCGATGAGATCCTATCAGCGACGGGAACGCCCTATGACACCCTCTGGGAGGTCATCGGGCTTGGGGAAGAACCAGCCGAGGGAAGCCTGCGCGAGTTCGGCGTTTCCTATGATCAGGTGGAACTGACTGCCGACGGAGCTATCGACCTGCCCGCCCTCCTCCAAGGGCTGCGTCCAGCGACAAGGTTAGTCTTTTTCCAACGCTCGCGCGGCTACAGTCTGCGTCCATCGCTGACATCGAAGGCGATCGGGGAGGCCTGCGCGGCTATTCACCGGGTGCGGCCTGATGTGATCTGCTTTGTTGACAACTGTTATGGCGAACTGGTCGAAAGGGAGGAACCGACCGCCCTGGGTGCCGATCTGATGGCCGGATCGTTGATCAAAAATCTAGGTGGCGGCCTGGCCCCCACAGGCGGCTACATCGCCGGACGGGAGGTTCTGGTACGCCGGGCCGCGACGCGGTTGACGGCCCCAGGCATCGGTGCCCACGTAGGCAGCAGCCCGGGCGGCCGGCGACTCTACTTTCAGGGGTTGTTCCTGGCGCCCCAGATGGTCTTCGAGGCGCTGGCGGGCGCTGTTTTCGCCGCTAGGCTCTTTGAACGACTCGGTTTTGCCGTTACCCCTCGCTATGACGCAGAGCGAAGCGACATCATCCAGGCCATCACTCTCGGCAGCGCCGAACGGGTGGTCGCCTTTTGCCAGGGCATTCAAAAGGCCTGCCCTGTTGACGGCCATGTGGTCCCCCAACCGGCGCCGATGCCTGGTTACACCGATTCCGTAATCATGGCTGGCGGAACCTTTATCCAGGGGGCGACGAGCGAACTGAGCGTTGACGCGCCGATGCGCGATCCCTATGCGGTGTATTTTCAAGGTGGTCTGTCTCAGAGCTTTGTCCGGATCGGCGCCCTTTCTGCAGCCCAGACCTTGCTCGAAGGGGGACTTTTGCCCGGATGAAGAACACTGCCCCTGTGCAGGAGCTCGTCAAACAATGTGGAAATACTAAAGTTATTGACCTTGCAATGGCACAGGGGAGTGTCGGAGTTTGTACGATTATTGGTTGATCGGCGCAATCGTTGTCATGTTCATCGGTGTCCTCGGCACCTTTTTGCCGGTGATTCCCGGCATTTCTTTGATCTTTCTGGCGATGGTCGGCTACGGCTTTGCCGAAGGATTTCAGAAGATGACGCCGCTCTTTTTAGGGCTGAACCTGATCGCAGTGTTGCTGTCGAGCGGATTTGATTACCTGGGAACGGCCTGGGGGGCTCGCCGTTTTGGCGCTTCCTCCTCCGGGACCTGGGGTGCTGTCGCCGGCGGGCTGCTGGGGCTCCCGTTGGGACCCTTCGGTGCGGTCGCTGGCGCATTCATAGGCGCCGTCGCCGGCGAACTATGGCATGGCCGTTCCATTGAAACGGCGCTGGAAGCAGGCGTCGGAACGGTGCTCGGGTTGGCAGGCGCTTCGGCCCTGCGCTTTTTGCTGGCGATGGTGATGATCATCGCCTTCATCTGGCAGGTTTGGTAAGCGCCTGCCCCATTACCGGCATAGGATACTTACTGAATGGCACGCAAAAGGGTGGTTCGGTCCATCTTTTTTGCTTGGAAAGGGGGACCTGGCATGATGAAACAGACCATCGCCGTAATCTGTGGTGGTCGATCGGGGGAACATGAGGTATCCTTGACATCTGCGCAATCCATTGTGGACGCCTTAGATCGCTTCCGTTTCAATGTCTTGACCATCGGCATCGATCGCCATGGCGCGTGGTGGTTGGGGTCCAACGTGATCGACAACCTGCGCAAGGGACAACAACCCTACGGTCAGCGGGTTTATTTTATTCCTGACCCGACCTGCCCCGGTCTGATCGAGGAAAACCCTGTTACTAGGAAGCCTGTTCCCGTCGATGTCTTCTTCCCGGTATTGCATGGTCCGAACGGGGAGGATGGGACGATTCAGGGCCTCTTTGAGGCAGCCAACGTGCCCTATGTGGGCTGTGGTGTCCTAGCATCGGCTTGTGGCATGGATAAGGCGATCATGAAGGCGCTCTTTGCCCAGAGTGATTTGCCCCAACTGCCCTATCTCGTGGTGTTGCGCAACCGCTGGGAGTCGGCGCGGGAACAGGTTATCGACGAAGTGGAAGACCGTCTTGGCTACCCCTGCTTCGTCAAACCGGCCAACATGGGCTCTAGTGTGGGCATCTCCAAGGCGACCAACCGAGCAGAACTGGTTGCCGCTTTTGACGACGCCGTCCGTTACGATCGCAAACTTATTGTAGAAAAAGGGATCAACGTCCGTGAGATCGAGGTCAGTGTGCTGGGGAACGATGAGGTGGTAGCGTCTGTGCCCGGCGAGATCGTGCCAGCCCACGAGTTTTACGACTATGACGCCAAATACGCCGCCGCTGATTCGCGCCTGCTCATCCCGGCGCCCATCGCAGCGGCCGATGTGGCGACTTTTCAAGAGATGGCCATCCGCGCTTTTCGGGCCATTGACGGTTCTGGTCTTTCGCGCGTTGACTTCCTGCTTGACAAGAATAGCGGGGAAGTGTACATCAACGAGATCAATACCCTGCCCGGTTTTACCTCAATCAGCATGTACCCGAAACTCTGGGAGGCGACAGGTATCCCTTACGGGGAACTGCTCAGCCGGCTTGTCGATCTGGGTCTTGCCCGTTACCGGGAAAAACAGCGAAATGCCACGGAACGGTTGCCTCGTTTGTGACCGAATGGCATTTCCCTATTATACCGAACGGCCGTATCTGTGTTATAACGATCTGTCTGCATTTGGGATGCATGAAAAGAGACGCCCTCCAAGTATGGAAAGGCGTCTTCTTTTATGTTCGGATGACTTGCCTTGTCGCTGTGAAAGCTTAAAACTTCCGAAACAAGGCGATGACCTTTCCGAGGATGTGGACTTCTTTGATCAGAATGGGTTCCATATAGTCGTTTTCCGGCTGAAGCCGGTAGTAATCTTTTTCCTTGAAATACCGTTTGACTGTCGCTTCGTCGCCGAGCAAGGCCACGACGATGTCGCCGTTGTCTGCCGTCTGCTGGATGCGGACGATCACCAGGTCTCCGTCATGGATGCCGGCGTTGATCATGCTTTCACCCCGGACGGTCAGGATAAAGACCTGATCGGTACGGATGAAATCGAGCGGAAGGGGGAATGTGTTTTCGATGTTCTCCGTGGCGAGAATAGGGCTACCTGCGCTGATCCGTCCGACGATGGGGATGTCAATGAGCGGACGTTCCACCCCGTTGTCATCGTCAGGTGCTAGCACTTCGAGCGCCCGCGGCTTGGCGGGATCTCGACGGATGAAACCTGCTTTTTCCAAGCGGCTGAGGTGACCATGGACGGTTGAACTGGAGGTCAGGCCGACGGCGTCGCCGATCTCCCGGACAGAGGGCGGATAGCCGCGGCGGCGGATTTCCGTGCGGATATAGTTCAGAATTGACTTTTGTCGTTCGCTCAGCTCGAACATCAAAGGCCCTCCCGGATATGTCCGTTCTTCCGTCGATAATTATAACATAATCTGACCTATCAAACATCAATTCACGGAAAAACCATCTTTCTTTGGAAAACGGTTGTATAGTCGTGAAAACTGCCCCCTTTAAGCGCGTTGTATGAATTTATTGGAGATGCGCATGATAGCAAAAGAAACCCCATTTTCTGTGGCGGGAGGTGAAATCCGGCGGAGATGCCCCTTTTCCGCCGGAAAAAGCGATTTGAGGCTTGACAATGATACGACGAAAAAACCTCGAGTAGCCTACTTTTGCATGGAATATGGCTTAGATCCCCAATTGCCTATCTATGCCGGCGGTCTCGGCGTGCTGGCTGGCGATTACTTGAAGGCGGCTTATGATTTGGGCTTGCCCATGGTGGGTATCGGCATCCTCTGGAACCAGGACTATACGCAGCAATACATCGGGGAAGACGGTCGCCCCTACGACAAGTATCCCAATTTCACTTTTGATTCGGTCAAAGACACGGGGGTCACCGTAAAGGTACGGGTGCGGGGCGCTGATGTGACCTGTAAGGTTCACAAGGTAGACCAGTTCGGCAATGTGCCCCTCTATCTTCTCGATACGAATTTTCCGGGCAGCGAACACGGGTGGATGACGAATCGCCTCTACGGCGGAACGGCACAGGACCGGGTGGCGGCGGAGATCATCCTGGGAGTCGGCGGCATCCGGGCGTTGCGGGCCTTGGGCATCGATGTGGATATCTATCATATGAATGAGGGACATGCCGTTTTTTGCGGTATCGAACTGATCCGGGAAAAGATGCAGCAGGGGATGTCTTTCAAAGACGCCTGGAGCGAGACGCGCAAGCAGATCGTCTTTACGACTCATACGCCGGTTGAGGCCGGGAACGAGATCCATGATCACGGTCTGCTTCAGCACATGGAGGTCTACAACGGTTTGACATACGAACAGGCCCGCGAGATCGGTGGCGATCCCTTTAATATGACGGCAGCCTCGTTGCGCCTGTCCCACATCGCCAATGGTGTCTCTAAGCTGCATGGTCAGACGGCCTGCCGCATGTGGAAAGACATCCATGATGCTGCATGTATCATCTCTATCACCAACGGGGTTCACCCTCAGACCTGGCAGGATGAGGGCATCCGTGATGCCTTCGAGCGCAAGGGTGATCTTTGGACGGTCCACCAGCGGAACAAGGGCATGCTGATCGACTATATTGAGCAACATTGTCACAAACGGTTAAACCCGGACGCCTTGATTGTTGGTTTTGCCCGTCGCGCCGCGCCTTACAAACGTAGCGACTTGATCTTCCGGTCTTCTGAGGTGATCGAGCCGTTGCTGATGGAGGGAAAGATTCAACTCGTCTTCTCTGGCAAGGCTCATCCTCAGGATGGGATCGGCAAGGACATCATCCAGCAGCTGGTGCGCATGTCCAAGAAATACGGCAAGAGCGTAGTCTTCATCGAGAACTACAACATGGAAGTGGCCCGACACATGGTGCGTGGCTGTGACGTGTGGCTGAACAACCCGCGCCGTCCTCTGGAGGCAAGCGGAACCTCGGGGATGAAGGCAGCCATGAACGGGGTGCTGAACTTGAGTGTTGTCGACGGTTGGGTCGGTGAGGGGCTACAGCATCGAGTAAGTGGATGGTTGCTCAATCCCATCTTCGAAGCCGACCTGAATGAATGGGAACAGGATGAAAAAGACTTGCGCGAACTCTACCGGGTGCTGCTCAATGAGGTGATCCCGACCTATTACCATGATCGGGAACGATGGATCCAGATGATGCGCGCCAGCATCGACATGTCCCGCTGGCAGTTCTCGTCCCACCGGATGATTCGGGAATACTTTGACGTCATGTACGAGGTCACCTGTTCAGCACGGGATTCGGAGATCCCTTCGATGCCGGTCGGTGTTTACGGAGACTCGAAACGCCGGGGTTATCCCTCGCCGCAGGACGAGGGTCGCTGGTGAGCCGTTTCAGAAACAAAAGTCATAAAAAGAGAGACGGGACAATCGCCCCGCCTCTCTTCCCATTTTCCTCTTGAGGGTTTATTTCCTTGCTCACTTTTCAATCCTATCGTGCTTTTTATCGAAGAAGTGTTGTTTACTTCACTTTGAAGGCCTTCACCATGGATATGGCGGCTTCTAAACGGGTCACTGGTTGGCTGGGTTCGAGTTGCTCGGCATCAACGGGGAGCAGTCCCAACCCCCAAGCGATGGCCACATGGCCTTTCGATTCAGCTGAAAGGGAAGCGGCGTCTTCATGGGGTAATTGGTATATCGATTGCAAACGAGCTGCCGGTTCCAGCTTGAGCATCCGCACCATCCATTTGGCGAGCAATTCGCGGCTGACAACGTCGCCGGCCTGAATTGGTTCCGCCAGCAGACCTATCGTTCGCGCCCGTTGCATGATCTCACCGTCAGAGGGCTTGTCTTCACGGTAATAATCAGGTCGGGTGATCACGATCGACCGGAGGAGTGAGACAGCGGTCACCGGTTGATCGGGATGCAGGGCGTCGCCGTACTCCCGGAAGGCGTTCATCTGACCTAACAGACTGATCTCTTTGACGAGTGGGTGGTCGGCGATATCGTTGAACCGGAAGGAGCCGCTGGGTGGCTCCATGGGCTGGCCGTCAAAACGGAGCGGTTTGCCCGAACGGGCATCGATCATCTCATAGAAGTAGCCGTTCGGGCCATCCTGCGCAACGTAGACGAGGCTTATGGGCGCTTCCTTGCCCGGTTCGGTGAAATTTTGGGTATAGGTGAGGGTGAGAGGACGGTATTTGAGGAAGGCGTCAACAGCGCCGGAGGGGCTGAGGATATTCTGCGGGGTGGCAAATCGGTCTGACGAGGACCAGCGCATCTGGTAGCCAGTGATCTTTTTGGTTTTCGTGTTGACCGAGATGGAGATAAAGTTTTCCGGATAGGGCACATCCTGGACATGCCTGCGATAGAGGAACGAGTGATTGGCGGGCACTTTTCCTTTCAGGATGATCGGCGTCATTTCATTGACATTGTTGTTTAGGCGGGTTTGTGCCAAACGATCAGGCTGAATCTTTTGCAGAAAGGCTTCGCCAATCTTCTGGGCCTCTTCACGAGGCAGGTCCCCGCCCGGTTGGTTATAATCGTTGGGATCATGTAGATAGTACTCGATAAGTTCTCCCGTTTCGGCATTCACTCGAGCATTGACAAAGGGGATTTGTTTTTCCGGAGAGCCTTCCCAGTCAAACATCCAAGCGTAGCTGTTTTCATCATACTTACCCAGATGGGCGCCTCGCAATTCCGCGCCTTGCGGAAGGTCAAACCATTTTTTTACCGCCTGGAGGGCCTTGTCGCGGGAGAGCAACTTGCCGGTCAGCTCTATCTCTCGGTTCTCCTGGAGAGTGAGCTCCTGGGCAGCTGATTTTGCGAGGGAACCGAATCCGCCAGCGCCGCTCTCGGTAAACTTCCAATCCGGTGTATAGGGCTTGACGGGTTGGCCGGTAAAGGCGTCGATTTGACCGTTGGACGGGTGTTGTAGACGATAAATCAATTGAGCCTCTTTAGTCGCCTTCCCGTCAGGGGTGCGAGGTAAATAGTACTGCAGTTCGAGCATGCCCGCTTTTTCATAGATTTCGCGCGCTTTTTGAAGAGAGATCACGCCATGGGCGTCAGGCAGGACCTGGGTGGTCCAGTTGACGTGATAGCTGGTCACATCGCCGCTGTTGGCGTCTATTTCCACCGTGATGGTGTTGCCCGGAAAGGGAATGCCCTTGTGGGTGCGTTGCCAGATGAAGTGGTAACGCCTTTCCATCTCCGGTCTGATGACGCCGCCGTTGAGTCCGTCTATATGTAGCCGCAGGTTCTCTGCTTTAGTCGGATTCAACTGTTGCACCAGGCGCCAGGCTTTTTCCCGCGCTTTGTCCAGCGGCAGGGTGGGGAAGAGATCGGGACGTCCCTGAGATATCTGTTCCTTCCACTGATTCATGGCCACAATCTCGCCGGTGACAGCGTCAACGGAAACCTCAAAAAATCCCGTATTGTTTTCCGGCCGCCAACTCAGGCTCCAGACGGTTTGCCTGCCATAGCCGCTAAAGGCCGATTGAAAGTTCGTATATTCTGGAGGGGGAGGGAACGCTTCCTTCGCTTTGACCAGCGCCTGCTCCAACGTCACTGGTGCTTTTTCCGGCAAAGTGGGCTGCATCTGCCCATCCGGCGCAGCGATCAACCGCGCTGGTTCGGCGGCGACGGCAGGCGCAACTCCTGCCAGCAAGCAGACGCTGAGGCAACCGGCCAGGCAGCGACGGAAGGTGTGCCTTTGGACCATGTGGTTTCACTCCTTTATTTGGTTTTCTTTTGGATAACGTTTCACTGTAATGACGACGGAAGGAGTGGAAAGGTTGCAAGGGGTGTGATTTTTTTTCTCGTTGATAGGCAGACAACCGAGCTTTTATTTCGCATAATCGATATTATGTAAACTAACGAAGCAACTGAAAGCAGTCTCGTCAATTCGGTACCTTCTCCACGGAGCCCTCCTGCTCGATGTGACGAACATCATTCATCCAATCATTCATCGTCCGATTAGAAGATTAGACGATTGAAACGCTTTTGCCGATGGGACAGCACTTGATGCAGCGGCTGCACCCCTCACATTTGCGCAAGTCCACCTCACCGCTTTTTAACGGCGCTTGCGGGCAAAGGCGCAGGCATAGCCCGCAGTCGTTGCAGCCCATACTCGCCGGTTGCTCTACCTGATCCGGAAGCGGGAGCCCCCCTTCCACCTCCACCCCGGTGATCAGCATTCTTGGACCGAATCGGGCATGGACGAGTAATCCGAAAGGTGACAGGTTGCCCAGACCCGCTGCTTCGGCCAGTCTCGGAAGGTTGGTTTTCGGCGAAAGGGACGTGTAGATGCGAAAGCGCCGTCCTTGGGCGCGGAGCACCCGATCCAAATCAAGTAGGAAGTCGTGGCTGTCGTGGAAGGCGTCTAAATCAAACTCATCGCCTTTCCATTTGAATATGAAGATGTATGTATCCCCTGCGCGCCCGGCGTCATCGGGGCGTTTCAGTAACACTTCTAGCGCAGGCAATGGTTGGCGGTTGCGGTTTCTTCTCTTTTGTCGGCGCTGCCACCAGGCGTGCGGGTCGCGCTTGAACAGCAGTAGGCTCGGGATCATGGTCCCAAAGAATTCGATGAGGGCGCCGTTTTTGATTACACCTTGAAAGCGGATATTTCTGCGACCCATGTTAACATACCTCCTGGGGGTAATATTTAAGTTATCTCTATTCCACAGGCAGGAGGGATTTCCTTCAACCGTCCAGTTACTGCCGCTATTCCAGTAAAAATAAAAAGGCCTCGGCTTATCGCCGGGGCCTTTTGTTCTTCTTATGAAACGGCAATGTACCCGCTATGCCGTTGCACCGTGGTTTCTAAACCTGCGTCTCGCAGGTGGGCGCCTCACGGCACGCTTTTGCCTTCCAATCAACGTTGGCCTGGCAGCCACCGCCGGTATTGACTCCCGAATGTTTCCTGTAGGTTAGAAACATTCATGGGCTGACGAACACGGCAGGCACATTGCTGTTCGATGCCATTATACCACTGATGCCCTGCTTTGTGAAACAGAAAGTGATTTGGATTTCCGTTTTTTCAATTGATCTTCCCGTTATCTCGTCTTTTTCTCTAAGCTTTCCAGCGTCTCCCTGAGTTCGCGCAGCCGTTCGCCGTAGCCATTCCAATCGCCCGCTTTCAAGCGCGCGTCAGCATCGTCGTACAATTGGCGCGCTCGGGCAGCCAGTTCGGGAACTGACTGTTCAGCAGGGGCGGGCGCCGGTTGTCCCGGCGGGGCTGGTTGCCCTGGCATAGCCGGCGGTGCGCCCGGTTGTGCCGCTGTTCCCTGGCCCGGCGGTCTGGCGGCGGCGCCTTGGCCGAAGATCCGCTGAAGTGCCGTGTCCAGGTTTTCTTCCATGACGACCCGTTCGCCGAAAATGACGATAACACGCCGCAAGGCCGGCAGTTTTCCCTGCTCTGACTGCAGGAACAAGGGTTCGATGTAGAGGAGCGAATCTTTGATCGGCAAGACGAGCAGGTTGCCACGGATGACCGAGGAGCCCTTTTGATTCCACAAGGTCAATTTCTGGGAGATCTCCGAATCCTGGTCGATCCGCGCCTCGATTTGGGCAGGACCGTAGATAAGCTCCTGTTTCGGGAAGGTGTAAACGATGATGTTGCCATAGTTGGCCCCATCGTTGCGGACAGCCATCCAGGCGATCATGTTCTGCTTTTTCGACGGCGTAAAGGGGATCATGAGGATGTACTCCGGTGACGCCTGTCCGGGTAGCCTCATCAGCGTGTAGTAGGGCTCGATCTCCCGCTGCTCCTTGTCGCTCACCCGTGTCGTGGGGATGTTCCATTCATCCTCTTTGTTGTAAAAGACGCCCGTATCCTCCATGTGGTAGGTGGCGTAGACGCGCGACTGGATCTGGAACAGTTCTTCCGGGTAGCGGATGTGATCCCGCAGGGTTGACGGCATCTCTTCCATGGGCCGGAACATGCCCGGAAAGATAGCCCCGTAGCTGCGAATGATCGGATCATGGGGATCGCTGAGATAGAAGGTCATCCGGCCCGTGTAAGCGTCGACGGTGGCTTTGACAGCGTTGCGGATGTAGTTGCCCATGCCGCTGACCGGTTGGGAGAAGGGATAGGCTTTGGAAACCGTATAGGCGTCAGCCATCCAGACGAGCCGGCCATCTTGGATCACCAGGTAGGGGTCCTTATCAAAGCGCAAGAAGGGGGCAACCTTCTGAAGGCGGTCGACGATATTGCGCTCCATGAGCAGGCGGCTCTCCGGCAGGATTTCCGAGGAAAGGAGCAGCTTCATGTCGCCGAAATACAGGGCATAGACCAGCTTTTGCATGAAGGATCCGACGGGCAATCCGGCTTCTTCCTCATAGGTCGTGTAAACGTTGTCATCGCCGGAGGGGTAGTCGAACTCCTTCGTCGCCGTCTTGACGATCACATAGTCGCCTTCTGTCTCGCCGAAATAGATCTCAGGCCGAGTGATCGCCAGAGAAGGTGAAGTGGGCTTCGGCGGGATGTCTTTTAAGAAAAACTTCGGCAGTCCTTCGGAGGAGACCTCGTTGACAGGGCTCATGGCGACGCCGTACCCGTGGGTGTAGAGCAGTCGCTTGTTGATCCAGGTCTGGGCGGTCTCCGGCAGCGCAGCCGTGTCCAGTTCGCGGGCCGCCAACATGACCTGACGCTCAGCGCCGTCGATGCGGTAGCGGTCGATGTCGATTCCCTTAAACTTGTAGTAGAGGCGGATCTCCTGCAACTGGCTGTAGGTCTGTTGGAGCGGACGCCAGTCCCAGAGACGCACATTGGCCATCGTGTCGCTGTTGGCGACGATGTCGGCCGCTGAGAGATCGTTCTTGACGGCGAAAGGCTGGATTTGGATCCGATCCAGGTCGAAGGCTCGGCGGGTGAAGGCAATGTTCATATCGATGTAAGGTTTTTCCATGACAAACTCGTTCGGTTCTACCTTGAACCGCTGGACGAGTTCCGGGTAAACAGCCCCGACCAATACGGAGGCGGAGATGAGCAGACCCACACCATAGGCGGCCCAACGGATGCGCCGGCGGACGAGGGCGAAGACGAGCATCGCCGCCGTGATCAGGGCGATCACCGAAAGGATTTGGTAGGCCGGCAGTTGGGCATGCACATCGGTGTAGCTGGCGCCGAAGACGACGCCGCGGGGCGAATAGACCAAATCGTACATGTCCAGTCGGTACCCAAAGGCCTTGATCAGGAAAAAGAGCGCGCCGATCCCAGCCAGGTGAAAACGGGCGCGCGGAAGATCCCTCCACCCCACTTTGCCGAAACCAAGGATGTTGGCGGTCTGATAGACGAGCACCAGCATGATCGCTGTTACAACCAGCACAAACTGCACGACGCCGTAGATGAACTGCAGCAGCGGCAGTTGAAAGACGTAAAAACCAACGTCAAGTTGGAACAGCGGATCGGCAATGCCGAATTTTTCGTTCTGTAGTGCCAGCAACAGCGTTTGCCAGCGGTTTTGCGCCAGTTGGGAGACGAGGAGCGCCGGCAGCAGGCTGAGGAGCAGAACGATATAACGAACCTTCTCTGGTTTTAACCAATCGCCCAGCGCAAACAGCCTAGGGTGATCCTCGGCGGTCGTCCAGGCGTACTGTAACGCCTTGTCGACAACGTCACGGGTTAGGCGCAGGTTGAAGTAGAAAAAGAGAAAGGCGAGCAGCCCTGTGCCTAGGACCAATCCCCAATCCGTGGCATAGCGGGTTAACCAGAAATTGCCAAACCCTTCGGAACCGAACCAGCGCCACTCTACATAGAGACGGAGCAGCGCGGAAAGCAGAGGCAATAGAAAAAAGATGACCGCCAGGAAGACTGCACCTCGAAAGCGGCGTTGTTTCACAGTCAATTGCCCATTCCTTTCCTTACATGGGGAAAATCAGTGTGGAAAATGGATGCCCTTTGGGATGAGCATCCATATCCGCTATCATTTCATGAAATTAGATGCCGTATACAGAGTCTTCCTTCAAAACGCCGACGCCTTTTTCCAGGAGGACGCGAATGGCTTCGTCCAACCGCTCGACGCGGAAGACGACGAGAGCCTTGTCATTGCTCTTCTGAGGCAGCGCGTAGCAGTATTCGATGTTAATCTCGGCGCCGGCCAGGATGTCCAGGATCTCGGCGAGGCCCCCAGGATGGTCAGGGATCTCTACGGCTATGACGGCTGTCTCACTGACGGTAAAGCCGGCCCGTTTCAGCATCAGATAAGCGGCATCAGGCTGGTCGACGATGAGGCGGAGGATGCCGAAGTCGGTTGTATCGGCGATGGAGAGCGCCCGGATGTTGATCTTTTCTTGGGCCAGCACCTTTGTCAGCATGGCGAGGCGACCTGATTTGTTCTCTAGAAAGACAGAGATTTGCTGCACCTTCATAAGTTACCCCTCCCCTTCCCTGTTTTGTTATTGTTTTTTTCGGCGGTCAATGACGCGCTTGGCTTTGCCTTCGCTGCGCTCGATCGACTTAGGTTCGACGAGGCGGACGCGGGCGGTGAGCCCCAGCAGGCTTTCCAGTTCCCGCTGGATCGTCCGCTCGATCTTTTCGAGGTTGCGCACCTCGTCAGAGAAGAGTTTGTCTGAAACCTCCACCCACACCTCCAGCGTGTCCAGGGAGCCTACCCGATCGACGACGAGCACATAATGAGGCTCTGTCAAGCCAAGCTTGAGGAGAACACTCTCCACCTGAGACGGGAAGACGTTGACGCCGCGGATGATGATCATATCGTCGCTGCGGCCGCTCACCTTTTCCATGCGGACATGAGTCCGACCGCAGGGACAGGGTTCGGCATGCAGGACTGAGATGTCGCGAGTGCGGTAGCGGATGACGGGAAAACCCTCTTTGGTGATCGTGGTGAAGACGAGTTCCCCTTTTTCCCCGTAGGGCAGCGGCTGCTCCGTTTCAGGGTCGATGATCTCAGGAATGAAGTGGTCCTCGAAGATATGTAGGCCATTTTTCACAGGGCATTCGCTGGCGACACCGGGACCGATGACCTCGCTCAGGCCGTAGATGTCGATAGCCATGATCTGCAGACGGTACTCCAATTCGCGCCGCATCTCTTCGGTCCAGGGTTCAGCACCGAAGATGCCCGCTTTTAGGCGCAGCTTTTCTCGAGGGATCTTCATCTCCTGGATCGCCTCAGCCAGGTAAAGCGCATAGGAAGGCGTGCAGGCCAGGATAGTGGCGCCGAAGTCCTGCATCAGCTTGATTTGCCGCTGGGTGTTTCCACCTGACATGGGCACGACAGTGGCGCCGATCTTCTCGGCGCCGTAGTGGATGCCGAGACCGCCGGTGAAGAGGCCGTAGCCGTAACTGACTTGGACGACAGCGTCGGCGTCAGCGCCGGCGCAAGCCAGGGTACGGGCGGTTACTTCTGACCAGGTGTCGAGATCCCTGCGGGTATAGCCGACGACGATCGGGTTGCCCGTCGTGCCGGAAGAAGCGTGGACGCGGACGATCTCGCGCATGGGAGCTGCGAAGAGTCCATAGGGGTAGTGGTCGCGCAGGTCCTGCTTTACTGTAAAAGGCAGTCGACGCAGGTCCTCCAGGCTTTGCACATCCCTGGGGGTCAATCCGGCGGCCTGCATCTTTTCCCGATAGGCAGGCACGTTGTGATAGACCCGCTCTACGAGGGCTTTCAGCCGTTGGAGTTGCAATGCTTGTAATTCCTTGCGGGCCATCGTTTCCATCGGTCGGTTCCAGATCATGAGTCACTCTCCTCAGCTCGTCTTTTTTCGATGTTTGATCTCTATGATGGTTTGGCGGCTACTGGCCGCTCAAAAACACACCCGGGCGGCTTATCGAGACTGTTTGGCCATCATGATGGCCCGGTCCAGGTTAGGTACAACCCAATCGGGAATGGGCACGCTTCCCGGTTTGAACGGAGCGAAGGGGCCGTGGTAATCGGTCCCTCCGGTCATGACCAGGTTTTTCTCCTGGGCGATGCGGCGGTAATTCTCAATCCACCGCTCTCGGTTGGGACCGTAGTAGCCGTAAAAAACCTCCAACCCTACATCAGGGCGAAGCAGCAATTCCGACAGTAGCGACTGGCTCTGGATCAGGCCCGGGTGGGCCACAATAGGTACCCCGCCGGCAGACTTTATCGTCTCCACGCCTTGGTCAAAGCTGTTAGAATTGTATTCTACATGAGCCAGCCCGTCGCGGGAGAGATAGAGGCGGATAAATTCCTGAGCAGGGTGGGTCAACAGGCCGCCCAGGTGCAGGGCGTGGATGATGTGACCTTTGCTGATGGCACCCCGTGGGTGGGCGATGGACACTACATCTTCCCAGGCAAGGGGGATGCCGAGTTTTTGCAGGTTTCGAACCGTCTGCTCCGCAACGATATTGCGTGCTTGGCGGAGTTCGGCCAGTCGCTGCAGGAAAGAACCGTCGGTCAGGTCCATGCCGTAGCCGAGCAGGTGGATTTCATTGCCTGCATAGGTAACGAGCAGTTCTACGCCGGGGATGACGCGGATGCCCTTTTTATCTGCAGCGCCGGCGATCTCTAGGCAACCCTCGATGGATTCGTGATCGGTGATCGACAGCGTGGTCAATCCTGCTTGGACAGCCATGTCGAGGATTTCCATGGGGCTGTGCAATCCGTCGGAGACTGTTGTATGCAGATGGAGGTCGATGGTCATAGGCCTTTCCCCTGTCTCCGCGTTTTCCTTCATGTATTCCCTGTAGATAAAAAAAAACCTTTTTTCTTAACGCAAAAATCGACGAAGACGATGAAGGGAGACCGTGAGCAGAGGGTCTCCCCCTCTGCTCACGGTCTCCCCTTGGCTGATGAATCGAAAGGGTTCTTCCCCTCCCATTGTGGGCCAACGACGGAACTGCCCGTTTATGGGTACGAAGCAGTTTACGCAAGGAATCAGCTAGTGCTTTCCCTATTAATGGCCGTTCTTGCGGGCCGATTCGATGATGGTCTGAGCCAGCCGGGCAGGTACCTCTTGGTAGGAGTGGAATTGGGCTCGGTAGCTGCCGCGGCCGTGGGTAATTGCTTGGAGCTGCAGGGGGAACTGGATCAATTCCTGTTGGGGCACGAGGGCCTGGATGATCTGGCGCTTGCCAACCATATCGCTGCTGAGGACGCGGCCCCGGCGGCTGTTCAGATCGCCCAGGATGTCGCCCAGGTGGTGCTCGGGCACATTGATCTCCACCTGCATCACCGGTTCGAGCAGGTAGGGATCGGCCATCTCCATGCCTTTTTTGAAGGCGATATGAGCGGCCATCTTAAAGGAGAGTTCTGAAGAGTCAACGGGATGGTAGGAGCCGTCGACAAGGTTGACCTTGATGTTCATGACGGGATAGCCAGCTAACGTCCCTTCCAGAAGGCTCTCGCGAACGCCCTTTTCGACTGCGGGGATGAAGTTTTTCGGCACCACGCCGCCGAAGATAGATTCGACGAACTCAAAATCGCCGTCATGCTTCGGTTCCAAGACCAGCCAGACATGGCCGTACTGGCCGTGTCCGCCGGTTTGCTTTTTATGTTTTCCTTCGGCTTTGGCCGTTCTGCGGATCGACTCGCGGTAGGGGATCTTTGGCCAACTGGTGGTCACATTCACGCCGTACTTGCGTTGTAGTCGTTCGACGCAGACCTCCATGTGCAGGGTGCCCATGCCGGTCAGGATGGTTTCCTTCGTTTCCGTGTTTCGGTGAATCTTTAAGCAGGGCTCTTCCTCCAACAGGCGTTGCAGGCTTGTGCCCAGTTTATCTTCATCGGCTTTGGTGGCCGGGTAGAAGGCCATGGACAGGCTGGGATTGGGGAACTCGATAGGTCTGAGCGGCGTCAGGCCAGTGCCTTTGGCAAACAACGTGTCACCGGTATGGGTATGTTGGAGTTTCACAAGGGCGATGATCTCGCCTGGGCCGGCTGCATCAGCGGGCTGCTGGTTCTTGCCGGTCATGAACAGCGGCGCTGCCGGCTTTTCTTCTTTTTGACTCGTGCCGTTGTAGAGCGGCGTATCTGCGCGCAGTGTACCCTGATAGATGCGGACAAAGTTGACTTTGCCCAGGTAGGGGTCGATGACGGTCTTGAATACCTGGGCTTTTAAGGGCGCTCCGGCAGACGGCTCCTGGCCTTCTTCATCGAGAGGCGCTGGGAGCAGTGCGACCAGGTCATCGAGCAGGCGCTTGACGGTTCCATCAGCGTTAATGGCGCCGCCGAGGACGGGGACGATCTTGCCTTCCTTGACGGCAACTGCCAAGGCCGGACGGAGTTCTTCCAGATCGATCGCTTCGCCGTCGAGGTAGCGCATCAGCAGTTCCTCGTCCATCTCGACGATAGCCTCGACCAACTTGTCGCGCCAGCTTTTTATGTTCTCCGATTCTTCTGTGGACAAAGCCGGCATATCTTTGAACTTAGGATTGGTCGGGACGAAAGTGCCGTCGAGGATATCGACCATCCCCTGCCAATGGGGAGCGGCGCCAAGAGGCCATTGTAAGGGAAGAA
Organism: Heliomicrobium modesticaldum Ice1; assembly: GCF_000019165.1. Taxonomy (GTDB): domain Bacteria; phylum Bacillota; class Desulfitobacteriia; order Heliobacteriales; family Heliobacteriaceae; genus Heliomicrobium; species Heliomicrobium modesticaldum. The sequence continues at coordinate 2,520,970 of NC_010337.2, read as the reverse complement.
CATGAGGACCGCCGAGTTCGCGCAATTGCTCCAGCGCTTTGCCATAGTTCGAGTTCTCCCGATCTAGTTTGTTAATAAAAACGACAGGGATACGCCCCTTGTCTTGGCTCAACTGCCAGGCCGCCTCCGTCTGGACCTGGACGCCGTTGACGCCGCAGACGACCAGCAAAGTCCCTTCAACGACCGATACGGCGCTGATGACCTCGCCAAAAAAATCGCTGTATCCCGGTGTGTCAATGATATTTAGTTTTGCCCCTTGCCACTTGATCAGCGCCATCGCCGATTGGATACTTACTTTTCGCTTCGTTTCCTCGGGCAGGTAATCGGTCGTTGTATTGCCGTCTTCGACTCGACCTTTTCGGTTGATGAGTCCCGCATTGAACAGCATCGATTCCACCAAGGAGGTCTTTCCTGCGCCGGTGTGGGCGAGAACAGCGATGTTGCGTATGGCTTCTCTCGGTGTCGTCAAACTGGAACCCTCCTTCCCTAGGGATGATTTGAACTATTTTATTAATTATACGTTAAGGTATAAAAATCCTTTTCACTTTTGTAGGAACATACTGAATTTTTAGGAGGTGGGCCATGGCCACCGCCTTGACCTATGGCACCCTCGTCCTGATGGCGGCTACGTTGTTAAACCGTTTGCTTTCCTTTTATAACCAGATTGTACTGATGAGATACATTGGCGCAGAGACGGTCGGGCTCTTTCAGATGATCTATCCCGTCTACATACTCTTACTGGTGGCGGCCACTTTTGGCATTCCGGTGGCGTTGACGAAAAGAATCGCCGAGGAAGCTGCTTATAACCGCTGGGGCAATGTGCGGCGCCTGATGAAGGTGTCCGTACTGCTGTTGGTTGCCGGCGGAATGGCAGTGACGGCTGCGGCATTTCTGCTCTCCCGTTCCCTCTTTCCGGCGTTGGTGGCTGATGATCGTGCAGTGACCGCCTTTTGGCCTCTCTTGCCCAGCATCGTACTGATCAGTTTCGCCTCGGCGATCCGTTCCTTCTGTCAAGGCATGCAGGAGATGGCACCATCCTCGATCGCCTCTTTTGTCGAGCAGGTAGTGCGCATCGTCAGTGGAATCTCCCTGGCACTGGTGTTGCTACCCCGCGGCGCCGGCTGGGCGGCTGCCGGAATGACCTTGGGGATCACTCTCGGCGAATTGTTCGGTCTCGTTACCCTGCTGATATTTGCAAGTCCTTTGTTCTTCAGCCGGCTCAAGCTCTTCTGGGCTGGCTACCGTGCCCGGGCAACGATCAGCACGGGACAGGCGCTGCGTTCACTCTGGCCGGTGGCTTGCCCGGTAGCCGCTTCTCGGATTGCGGCCTGTCTGATCATGGGTCTTGACGCCTACCTGATCCCGCGCGTCCTCCAACAGGCCGGTCTCTCTTTATCAGAAGCCACGACCGCCTTCGGCAGTCTCGTCGGTGGCTTAGTTCCCCTGATCGCTATTCCTGCTGTATTCACGGCGCCCCTATCGGTCAGCTTAGTTCCCGGCATTGCCGAAAGTTGGGCGCTCAAGCAGGAGCGGACGGTGCGCTACCGGGCTGTCAAGGCGCTGCGCCTGACGGCGGTGATCGGCTGGCCGGCGGCGGTGTTGCTCGGCATCATCGGCGATCGTTTTGCGTCACTGTTTTTCGGTTTGGACCATATGGGCGATACGATTCAAATCCTAGCTTGGGGCGCTCCTTTTTTCTACCTGCAAAGCACCACCGGCGGAATCTTGCAAGGCCTGGGAATGGTCGTTTTCCCACTCCTCGTTACAGTGGCCACGTCATTGCTCCGCGTCGGTCTCTTCCTCACCCTGGCCACCTTGCCTTCCGTTGGTCTGAATGGCATCGCCTATGGCTTTACGATTTCCAACATCCTGGCGGCTCTGTTGCATCTTTTTTGGTTTCACCGACGACTCGGTCTCACGGGAAGGGAACTGTCCTCTTCCCTGTTGCCCCTTCCTGCTGCTCTCGTCGCGGCCGCCGGCCTATGGGTGTGCCTTCAGGTAACCGCCTTCGCAGGGCGCTCTGACGTAACGGCCTTGGTAGCGATGGTGGCTATTATGGGTATTCTCTACTTCGTCACGCTGGCTGCATATGGAGGTTTGACTGCTGCTGATCTGCGCAGTTTTCCAGGAGGGGTCTGGTTGCTTGGATGGCTCCGGAAAAAATGAGCAGGCGCTTTACATGTGGAGGCGCCTGCTAGATGACCCGTTTTTTAGCGGATGGGCCATGATTTTTTCGTCATAGCGGAAAACTCGGTGGAAGATACTAGATACACGGAGGAGGTGGTTCCCCCTGGCCCGGTTTTTTCCGCGAGGAAAGATTTTTCCCGAGTCTGTACGTGATGCTTTTAAGTACGAGATTGCCGAGGAATTGGGGCTGACGCCAAAAATCCACGACGGCTACTGGGGCGCTTTGACGACCAGCGATTGCGGCCGTGTGGGGGGCAAGATTGGGGGCAGCATGGTAAAGGCCATGGTCCGCCGGGCTGAGGCGTTGTTGGTCCAGGATGGCAAGGGGCCGACGTCGTAACGGACCGGTCGATCATTGGCCGATGGAAGGCGCTGGGAGGTAAACAGGACGGAACAGATCGCGAAAGGAAGGCTAGGCCTTCCTTTTTGTCTCGACATCATCTTTTTTATTTCTATCTGCGAAGGGAGATGATCCCCCGCCGAGCCAATCTGATACCTCTTGGATTAGGGAGTAGTTGGTGAGATCGAAATGAATCGGTGTCACCGAGATGGCGCCGGCGTTGACGGCGCTAATGTCGGTGCCTTCGCCGGCGTCGACGTCATGAACCTCTCCAGCCATCCAGTAGTAGGTACGGCCGCGCGGATCAGTCCGCTTGTCAAAGATGTTCTGGTAGCGACGGCTTCCCAGTTTTGTCACCTGGATGCCGGCAATGCGTTCACGGGGCAAATCAGGCACATTCACGTTGAGAAAAGTATCCGGCGTCAGCCCCCGGGCCACCAGTTTTTCGCAGAGCAAGCGGGTCGTTTCGGCGGCGACGGTATAGTCTGCTGTGTGCCAGCCGGTGACCGAAACAGCGATTGACGGGACGCCGTAGATGACCCCTTCCATGGCAGCTGAAACGGTTCCAGAGTAGAGCACATCAGTTCCCAGATTAGGGCCGCGGTTGATGCCAGAGATAACAATGTGAGGCGGTTCTGCCAGGAGTTCCTCCATAGCCAGTTTGACACAATCAGCCGGTGTGCCATTGACGGCCCAACCGTGACAATGAGGATTGGCAAAGGACAGCTTTTCCACACGCAGGGGTTGGTGAACGGTGATGCCGTGACCAGTGGCGCTCCGCTCCGTATCGGGAGCGACCACGAAGATGTCAGCCCAATCATCGAAGATGCGCCATAAGGCATGAATGCCCGGCGCATGGATCCCGTCGTCATTGGTCAGCAGAATGCGCAACATTTTTCCTCCAGTCGGATATGACCCGAGCTGCCTTTTCTCGGACCGATCCAAAGCCCGGTCCCGGGCGCCCAGGAATGAAAGGCGCGGCACCGGGGACATCGAAGGATGTACCGCGAATCCCGTGCCCATATGATTTCCCATTGGGACGGCTGCAAATCAAGGTAACAATTGATGCAGAGATCCAGATCGATCATGGAGCTATCCCCCAGCGAGATCCATTTATGGAAAACTTTACTACATCTTATACCTTGTAGATGGAAATGGTCATCGTCTCGCCCTTTTTTTTCACCCTGAAGAGCAGACCATCGTCCTTCAAGGTGTCGTTGAGGAAATCGACCAGGGTGTATATGTCGACGTTATCGGGAATCTCCTTCGTCGCCAGCGGTTCAAAATCGACGGAAACATCAGTAAAAGCTTCCGGGATGCCAATGTAGACCCAGGCTTCTACCGGTTGGCCATCGACATCCACGGTGATTGATTTTCGAAAATACATGGGGTTTTCATCGAGGAGACCCTCGTATTCGTCGGTGCGAAGCAGGTCTTCATCGCTGAGATCGCTCCAGAGCACCCCCTCCACCTTTCCCTCCTGAACCGGTAAGATATAGGGGTAGCCATAAGCAGAGGGGTAGGTCTGGTAGCCGGTCAGGATGGCCGGACGGGTGATGCCGGCCTTGTGCTCCAGCAAGCCTTCCATGGTGTCGCGGTCCATCAGCGTGCCATATGTAAAGAGCCTGTGCGCCATCGCGATTCCTCCCGGCTCAGTATTTCGTTAAGGAAGGTTCCGCGAACTGCGAATCAGGGAAATGGCTTCACTGCGCGTCGCCGGGCGGCTTCGGAAAATCCCTCGCACCGCCGAGGTGACCGTCCGTGATCCCGGTTTCTTGACGCCACGCATGGTCATGCACATGTGTTCGGCTTCAATGACGACGAGTACACCTTGGGGATTCAGCTTTTCTACGATCGCGTCAGCGATTTGCGCGGTGAGGCGCTCCTGCAGCTGAGGACGCTTGGCAAACCCTTCCACCAGGCGAGCCAACTTGCTTAAACCGGTGATCATGCCGGAACGGGGGATGTAGGCCACATGGGCGACACCGTAGAAGGGCAGCAGATGGTGTTCACAGACAGAGTATAAGGGAATGTCTTTGACTAAAACCATCTCTTCATGCTCTTCTGTAAAGATCACTTCCAGATGGCGTTTCGGATCCTCCTCCAGGCCGCCCAGGATCTCCTGGTACATGCGGGCGACTCGGCGCGGCGTATCTACGAGACCCTCCCGCCGGGGATCCTCGCCGATGGCCTCAAGGATCATATAGACCGCCTGTTCGATCTTCATCAAATCCATATCATTCACCTGCTATTCATAAGATACCCAAAATCGGATGGACCTGGGGGATGATGCGGACGTCGCGATGGATGGCCAGGGCGGCTCCTTGCAGGTTAAGCAGGTGACCAGGGACGGTCAGGGGCAGTCCCGTTTTTCCCGTGACAGGCTGCAACACCAGCGGAAAATGCGGGGCTTCTTCCTCAATGATCGCAGCCGCTCGCTGCACCACATCAAGTGCCGTAGTCGGGGTAATAACGATTTTGACATAACCTTTTTTACGGGAGGCGATACGTAAAAAAAGGCGATGCAGATCCCAGTGGTTGTCCAAGGGCGTCTTGAGGTCCATGCTGACATAGTCCAGGTCATCTACGATGAGGGCTAACTGTTCAGGCAGTGTCCCGTTTGTTTCCAGGTACAGGTCGGGTCGCTGCGCTCCCAGCAATGGGATCAGCTGTTGGATAAATTCGACATGCAGCAATGGTTCTCCTCCGGTCAGGCTGACCGAATGGATGGGAACGGTATGGCAGAGGTATTCGGCGACCCGATCCACTGTGACTGGATTTTCCCAAAGATCAAAGAGGCTGCTGCCGGGTTCCTTTTCGATTCGGCAGGCCGATGGACGCGGCCCCCGGCTACCCGGGGTGTCACAGTAGGAACAAGAGAGGTTGCAGCCGAAAAAGCGTAAGAAGACCTGCCGGCAACCGATCCAGGGTCCCTCCCCCTGAGCAGAAACCATGATTTCGACGAGATCGGCCGTAGGCAATGAATTATTCAACTCCTCGAACTTTGCAGCGGGCGAGATAGATATCAGCCACTTCCGCGGCGTATTGATTCATCAGACGGCGAGCAAATCCCTCAGGGTCCTTTTCTCCGATCTGCTCCAACGAAGCTGTCGGCACTGGCGTCCCCTCTGTCCGCAGGTTCAACCCCACATGGATCAGGGTGGACACCGGTGACAAGGTAGCGATAGAGACGGAGAGTTTCTTTTCCCGCCAGTAGAGGTCGTCTCCGCGACGAATCAGGGCGCCGCCACAGACCTCTTCCAGATCCTCTTTGATCATGGCCATGAAGAGTCGTTGTCGGTAGACCGTCTTCTCGAGGTCCATATCGAAATGTTCGATGATAAAATGCAGCATCTCGGCGCTGTAGATGCTGTCACCGACGAGAACATCTTCCAGATCGACCATCTTGTCTAGGCTGACTTTACAGGGCCCTCGGAAGGTGACGATGCTGTCCCCCATGATGTGAAAATGACGGTATGTCCATAGGGAGCGCAGTTGTGTTCCATCGTAGGTCATCGGTTCTGGATGATAGTATGTCTTCAGCACCGGTCACTACTCCTCTCATTATCCCCCGTTTTTTTATTCTATCATCGAATCGGCGGTGCGAAAACACCTTTGGGCATTGAGAAGAGGCGTTTCATCGAGGCTATGCAAAGTGAGAAACCAGGGAGTCAATCCCTGGTTTCCGCTCGGTGCGCCCGGCATGGGCGTTGTCTCTAGGGTGGAAGTCCCGAACGCCGAAGGTGGCAGTAGGCGTTAGCTTAAGGCAAGGGTGTCCGCCGCGAGGCGGAATCTGAAGGAAGCCAGCGGCAAACCTCCGGCCCGAGGACCACGAACCCCAGGTGAGGCTAGCGGCAGTTGGATGAGCTTGCCGAACAAAGCGAAGTCCTTGTCACCGAAGGCTGCCGAGAGTAAATGGGGCGGGTAGATGGAGGGAAAGGCAACGTTCTTACCCGGGGAGGCCTGCCGGGGGACCAAGTAACTTGGGAAACCACGCCGAAAGGCGTGGCTGAACCGGCAGGAGTCAGCAGAGGTCATAGTAGGCTGGCCCGACGTCCGGCCAGATGAAGGACCGAACATGATGGAAGGGGAAGCGACGATGCGTTCGCGTGACGCGCAGAGACAGCCGAATATCCCGAAAGGGAACTGCCAACGGGAGGAAGCGGTGAATCCGCAGGGGACCGGTGGAGTGCCGAGCGCGTTACCGGCACAAGAAGCGAAGCAACCCCGCGAAGAGACGTATGACCTGATGGAGAAAGTCGTCGAACGAGGGAACATGACGGAAGCGTATAAGCGAGTCATGGCCAACAAAGGCGCGGCCGGAATCGACGGTATGGGGCTAGAATCCCTGCGCCCGTACCTAAAAGAGGAATGGTCGCGCATTAAACAGGAATTGTTGGAGGGGACCTATCGACCGCAACCGGTCCGGCGGGTTGAAATTCCCAAACCCCAAGGCGGAACACGGAAGCTGGGCATTCCCACTGTCGTCGATCGACTGATCCAACAGGCCCTGAACCAGATCCTGATGCCGATCTTCGACCCTGACTTTTCCACGAACAGCTACGGATTTCGTCCGGGAAAGAGTGCGCACCAAGCGGTGAAGAAAGCGAAGGAATACATCGCCGACGGCTACCGATGGGTGGTTGACATGGACCTGGCCCAGTTCTTTGATCGCGTCAATCACGACATTCTCATGGCGCGCGTAGCGCGCAAGGTGAAGGACAAACGAATCTTGAAGTTGATCCGAGAATACCTCAAGGCCGGGGTCATGCTCAACGGGATTCGTGTGAAGAGCGAGGAAGGAACACCCCAGGGAGGTCCACTCAGCCCTTTGCTGGCGAACATCATCCTGGATGATTTGGATAAGGCACTGGAAAGCCGGGGACATCGCTTCTGCCGGTACGCCGACGACTGTAACGTCTACGTCCGCAGTCGACGGGCAGGGCAACGAGTGATGGAGGGTATGGCAAAGTTTCTGGAGGGGCGGTTAAAACTGCAGGTCAACTGGGAGAAAAGCGCAGTCGACCGACCCTGGAACCGAAAGTTTCTGGGGTTTTCATTTACGTGGCATAAGGCAGCAAAGATTCGGCTCGCCCCCCAAACGGTGAAACGGGTGAAAGAGAAGATCCGCCAGTTCACTGGGCGGAACCGAAGCATTGCGATGGAGGACCGACTGGTCACCCTCAACCAATACCTGAAAGGCTGGATGGGCTACTTTCGACTCATTGACACGCCAAGCGTACTTAAAGAGTTGGATGAGTGGCTTCGCCGACGACTGCGGATGTGCCTGCTCAAGCAATGGAAGCGCCCGAAGACACGAAGACGAAACTTAGTGGCGTTGGGGATCCCGGAGGAATGGGCATGCAACATCAGCGGCTCACGAAAAGGATATTGGCGTCTGTCCTTGACCCCGCAAATGAATAAAGCCCTTGGCCTCGCCTACTGGCGGGAACAGGGCTTAGTCAGTTTAGTCGAAACATACCAATCTCATCGTCAACCAGCATGAACCGCCGTATACCGAACGGTACGTACGGTGGTGTGAGAGGACGGGGGTTAATCACCCCCTCCTACTCGATTTGACACTCTTTGCAGACGCCGAAGAACTTCAACTGATGATCGAGGATGCGAAACTGGTTGCGGCACTGGATGGCCTGTTCAAGAGAATCAAGCAGGTCATCTTCAAATTCCAGCACCTTGCCGCAACGGGTGCAGATCAGGTGATGGTGATGGTGGGCTTCCTCGCTGGCCAGTTCATAGCGAAGGCGTCCATCGCCGAAGTCTATCTTCTGGAGGACGTCGATCTCGGCAAGCAGTTCCAAGGTCCGGTAGACAGTAGCTAAACCGATCTCCGGGTTCTGCTGCTTTACGATGCCGTAGAGGTCTTCAGCGCTCAAATGGGCATCATCGCCGTTCAACAGCGCGCGCAGGATGATCTTGCGCTGGGGTGTCAGCTTGTATTCTTTCTGATGGAGCCGTTCGCACAAATCCTGGAAGCGGTCCAATGCCTGGCCCCCTGACTCTTGAATACTCTCTCTTCATTATACCCGCCCTGGAAAAGTACTGTCAAACTCAAAACTTCAGCCGGTAAAGCACTGTCAATTGTAAATGACCATCTATTTCCGCCTGGTCGATGGAAACGACGTCCCCTAAATCCCGACCCATGCCGGCGGCGATGGCTTTTGCTTTTCGGTGGGCGTCATCAAGAGCGGCTTTGACGGCCAGTTTTTGCACATCAGCATTGCCAACGGCCAGTGGCTCCGTCTTGATGATCTGATTGGCGCCGTTGGCCAGCGCAGTAGACAAGATCGCTTCCCGCTGTTCTGCGGGAATGCCGTTGACTTCAATGGTGGATGCGGCAATATAGCCCTGGGGCGATTTGGTGCCGGCGACTGACCACTGCGGCGTCAACTTCTGATCGACGCAGTTGATGTTGTCAGGGGAAAGGCCGGCATCGGTCATGCTGTCGAGCAGTTTTTCGACGGAACGGCGCATGGCTTGCACTGCCTCGTTTGACGTGCGTCCTCCTTGTTGGACAGCCACGGTCAGCCGCCAGAGTTCTGCCGGCAGATCGGATGTTCCCGTCACCTTGATATGGACATCGCGAGGATCGACAGCGATGGCCGAATCGAGCGGTGGCGCAGGTACGCGATGGGTAGATAGGTAAAAAGCGGTCAGCACGATGATGGAGAAAAATATAAGGGCGACTTTATTGGCGGTCGAACGGTTCTTCGTGGCGATCAGTCCTCCTGTGTCTTGCAATCTCGTCCTAAACAGAAGCATCGTTGAATAAAGTGGTGGCAAGGAGGTGGACCTGATGGCAGAACAAAATGAGCCGGCAACCCTGTCGGCGACCCCCGTTTTGGTCGGAACGGGTTACGCCTTGGCAGCGTCGTTGGGTGTTTCCGTGCTGCTTGTCCTTTTTTTCTTCTATACCAGCTTGTCCGAACGATACATCATGCCAGTTGTCCATAGCGCCTACGGACTCTGTGCATTGGGAGCCGGCTGGGTGGCTTCCCGGAAAGCCGGCGCCAAGGGATTGATTTACGGTTTGCTGGCGGGGTTGAGCTTTTTTGCCTTCACCGTTGTCGTCGGATATTTCGTGCCGGCCCCGGCCTTCCCGATGACAGCATGGTGGAAAAAAATGCTCTACGCTCTGGCCGGCGGTTCCGCCGGCGGCATCGCCGGGATCGCCTGGAGAGAATGAGTACCCTTTGTCATATTATCACAGGGTCGAAAAAAAGCCAACGGGAAGAGGCCTGCCTCTCCCCGTCGCTCTTTATCCCCATACCTTCAAGAGCAATGTCCGCAAAAAACCTGGCAGCCGGACAAAGTAAATCCGCATGATGGTCTTCACCCCTTTTTGTCGCTGGCCTCTCACGTTCTTCCCTATTATATTGTCGATTCCCTTTGTCGGTGACAGCGGACCAACCAAAATTGAAAGGCTACGATGGCGGCCGCGACGGCCATTACAGTCAATGCAGAAGCAGGAAAGCCCTTCATCCAGGCCACAATGAGTACGATCCACAGCGCCGAAAAGGCAGCAAAATTAGGTGAGCGTGTCAGCAGCAGCGCTGATAAGGCGACGGCGAGCGAAATTTGGCCCAACGAAGGCGCGAGGTGGAGCAAAAAACCTGTAAATGGAATCCAGACGTTCCCCCCTCGCCCGCCGATCACCGGCGACCAAGCATATCCCACCAATAAGAACAAGGCGGTCATCCACCGGGGCATTTCTCCGACCTGAAAAAAAACAGTCAACCAGCCGATCAGCCAGCCTTTTGCGAGTTCAGCCAAGAGGGCGGCGACCATGCTCTCTGGTCCCGTCAGGCGCAGCAGTTTGGCGGGGCCGATCGAGCCGGGACCGTAATCAGCGGCAGCCAAATTGCCCTTGATTCGGCCGATCCAGTAGGGCAGCGAAAGGGCGCCGAGCAGGTAGGCGCAGATAAAAAGCGTCAAGACTGTAAACACACCCATTCCTCCCAGAATACGGTAGTAATGTGTATGCTCCGGTCTTGACGGCTATGCGTACTCCTTGATGTTACCGTTCCTGACCAACAGGCACCTGACCACAATCGTCCATGCCGATCCGGCAGGCGGCGCAGATAAAGCGCCCGCACTTTTTGCAGACAAACATGTTGATCTGCTTTTTCTCCATACAATCATAACAATACATGGTATCGCAGTGCCCACAGACCGCCCCCTGCGTATCGGTGACGCCGCAGCCTTCGCAGTAGGGAATTTTCATGTCGCCTTCACCTCCCTGTATGGAGCTTGACGAGCGGGGACATACTAGGAGTGCGGAAGTCCCCTGCCGGCAAGATGGTCCCTTCCCGGCTAGCCTGACCAGCGAAGAGGGCTTCCGCTTTGTCTATTTTATGGTGGAAAGAAACCCCTGGCGCGGGCCAGGGGTTTTGCCTTTTCGCCTCAGTTGTTAGAGCTTGGGTACTTTCAGGTTGGACACCATCAATCCCGCCAGGAGCAGCATGGCAACAGGGAAAAAAAGCGTGGGAAGGCGGTTTCCGGCAAGAGAAAAAATTGCCATCAAGGGACCAGCGACGGTTATAGGGATACCCAGGAAGTGGGTTGTAATGTTGAGGATGTTGAACCGGGCCAAGCGGATGGCACCACAAAGCGCAAAGATGATGGCGATAGCCAGGCCGAAATACTGGTAGGGCACCTCAAGGTGCGCCGCATAGATGAGGATCGCCGGAGCCACCCCGAAGGAAACCAGGTCGGAAAGGGAATCCAACTCTTTCCCAAATGCCGACGATACTTCGAGCTTCCGGGCCACCCGACCATCCATCCCATCTAGGATGGCGGCAAGCAGAATCATGATGGCGGACATGCTGTAGTTTTGATCCATAGTATAAATGATGGAAAGTATTCCCAATAATAGGTTGGTGAGTGTGAAGGCATTGGGAATGGCCGCCTTATGATTCATCAACTAAACCTCCATGGCTGGTTCCGCTCGGCTGATCGACATTTCATATGGGTTCATTCTAACATTTTTTCTGCCCCGGCAAAAGGTGCTTCGAATATTTCGCGCCAGTGAGCAGTTTGTCCATTCCAGGTAAAAAATTGCGCCTTGATACTCCCCTTTCCCAAAACACTTCGGCAACGTTCCACATCACCGGGAAAGATTCGGATGGAGAGACCGCATCCCTCCCCCAGTTCGCGTGGCGTCGGAACGACGAGGCAACAGATTGTCTCTGCTTTCAGCCTGTCTTCGGCGGCCATGGCTTCCTGGGGGGAGAGAAAGGTGATCAGGGGATAGTCTTTATGACGCCAGAGGGTTTTCGGATCACCATATGATTCGCTCAGCGGGCATTGCTCCTCCATTCCAGCCAGTATCGGTTTGGCTGGACAAAATCGATAATCGCTTGAGCAGCCTCAAGCAATGTAGATACTTGAAGAATGCCGGGGATGGCCTGGAGGACAGGTTCTTCGTCGATCAAGGAATCGGTTGCCTTGAACAGAATCGGCAGTTCTGCCTGGCGGAACATGGGGATATCGCCGGAGGAATCGCCGATAGCCGCTGTCTTTTCCATACTTACTCGGTGTTTTTTACAGAAACGGCGGACCCAGGCTCCCTTGTCCTTGTGGATATCATCGGCAGACACGTGGACGAAGACGCGTCCCGTCAACTTGCCATCGACCACCTCTAACTCGTTGGCCATTCTGGCGAAGGCGCCAAAGCGCTTCGCCAGATGGTCCGTCAAGGCGGTCAAACCGGTCGACAGGAGGATGATTCGACAACCGTTCTTTTGCAAACTTTCAAGGGCTTCCGTAGCATCCGGTCGGAGGGGGATTTCCGAGATCCACTGTTCGAGCGCTTCAACAGGGGTACCGGCAAAAAAGGCGGCGTCTTGGGCGGCGAATTCCTGGTAGTCGATCTCCCCCTTCAGGAAGGCCTCCTGAATCGGGATCCCGGCAGACTCCCACAAGCCGAGGCGCCGGTAGATAACCTCCCACACGTTGGATCCTGCTGTGAGGGTGCCGTCCACATCGAAGAAAACGAGCATCCGCTTCTCCTCCCCTGTCACATGAAGCCTCTTCGGACGCGGCTATTCTGCCCAACTGGCCAGGTACTTGGCCTGTTTTTCCGTCAATTCGTCGAGGGAAACGCCGAGAGCTTTCAAACGGAACTCGGCTACCTTGCGGTCGATCGAATCGGGCACGGAGAAGACGCCCGGTTCCAGCTTGTCGCGGTTAGCGACGAGGTAATCGAGAGACAAGGCCTGCAAAGCGAAGGTCAGGTCCATCACCTCGGCAGGGTGACCATCGGCACAGGCCAGGTTGACGAGGCGGCCTTCGCCGAGCAGGTAGACCTTGCGACCATCGGGGAAGGTGTATTCTTCGATGTTCTTGCGGGCGATGCGGACGCTCGTGGCCATGGCCCGCAGATCTTCCTTGTTCACTTCTACATCGAAGTGTCCGGCGTTGCTGAGGATGGCCTTGTCCTTGATCACCTCAAGGTGCTCCCGGCGGATGATATCGCGATTGCCGGTGACGGTGACAAAGATGTCTCCCAGTTTGGCGGCTTCGACCATGGGCATGACTTCAAAACCGTCCATAAGCGCTTCGTTAGCTTTAATTGGATCGATCTCGGTGACAACAACACGAGCGTTCAAGCCTTTGGCCCGGGCGGCTACCCCTTTGCCGCACCAGCCATAGCCGGCGACAACGACCACCTTGCCGCAGACGGTCAGGTTGGTTGTGCGCAGGATGCCGTCCCAGACAGACTGGCCGGTGCCATAGCGGTTGTCGAAGAGGTACTTCATCTGGGCGTCGTTGACGGCTATCATGGGGAAGGTGAGTTTGCCTTCCCGGGCGAGCGCTTTAAGACGCAAGATGCCTGTCGTCGTTTCCTCGGCGCCGCCGATGATCCCTTTGGCTTGCTCCAGCCGTTCCGCATGGAGGGTGGCCACCAGGTCGCCGCCGTCATCGATGAGGATGTCGGGCTGGAAATCGAGGGCTTTATTCAGGTGCATCTTGTATTCTTTGTCAGTGGCGCCGTGCCAGGCGTAGGCGGTCACCCCGTTTTTGACCAAGGCGGCAACCACGTCGTCTTGGGTGGAGAGTGGGTTGGAACCGCAAACAGCCACCTCGGCACCGGCGGCTTTGACGGTCAAAGCCAGGTAGGCTGTTTTCGCTTCCAGGTGCAGGCAGATGACGGCCCGTTTACCGGCTAGGGGCTTGCGCTGCGCAAAGTCTCTCTTGACCTGGTTCAGGATGGGCATGTGCTGGTCGACCCAGTCGATTTTCAGCTGACCCTGGGGGGCAAGGTTGATGTCGCGAATCATCGAATCCACAAATAAAGCCTCCTCGAGAATAGTACTGGTTACTCAATCCCGCTGCTGGAGTGCGGTTGAACATCGGTGGGAACCGGAGGGGCGCCCGGGACGACGCGATTGGGCGCAGTTGGATTGAGGGCATCGGGCAGGCGCGACGGCGCTGGCGGGGTGACAGAAGGACCGGGCTGTTGCGGGTTCTTGGGGGTGCTCGGAGAGGTTGGCGGCTTGCTCGGAGTGTCAGGAGTGTCAAGCGGAACAGGTGACTGAGGGGCGCTGGGGCTCTCAGCGCCGGCTTTCTGCTCTAAGCCGTCCTTCAGCCCGGAAAAAGCAGCAGGTTTTCCCGCCTGGTCCGCACCGATTTGGTCACTTGGTTGTGATCCTGAAACAGGATGCTGCATTTGGTCAGTTTCCGGCTTTGTTTCTCCATCCGCTGTTTTTGACTTCTTTTTCGGTTTTTCGAGGACGACGATGCTTTCGTCGATGATGGAGGTGCTGATGACACCACGCATGAAATCAAGGGCGGCCTGACGGGACTTCGCCGGATCGACTTGCCAATAGCTGACGCCGTTGAGGGTGACAAAATTTCCCGGTAAGGTGTGGGCGATAATGTTGCTTGCGTTCCAGTCCTTGGCCATGATCGCTAGGGAGACGAGATCGCCGGCGCTCAGATTGGTCTCGACGTGATTTACCAGTTGAGGAACGAGGGACGGAAGCTTCCACACCGTATTGACCTGCAAGGACTGTTTGGCGAGGGCGTGGAGGAATTTTTGTTGCCGTTGGGTCCGGCTGATATCACCCAGTTCGTCTGAGCGGAACCGGACATACTGGAGCGCCTCTTTGCCGCTCAACCTTTGGAGACCCTTTTTTAAATTAATTAAATCTTCCGGATCTCCTTCATTGTGGTACATGTTTTTTTCGACATCAATTTCTACGCCGCCGAGCGTGTCGACGATCTCTCGAAAGCCGTTGAAATCGGTCTTCACGTAGTAATCGATCGGTATCCCCAATAACTCCTCCACTGTTTTCCTTGTCAAGGGGACGCCGCCGTACATGTGGGCCGCGTTGATTTTGTCCATGCCGTGGCCGCTGATTTTGACTCGGCTGTCACGGGGGATAGAGAGAAGATAAAGCTTTTTATCATGACGATCAACACTGGCGACGATGATCGTGTCAGTGCGTCCATCCGATTCCCCAGGACGGTTATCCACGGCCAGTAGGAGCACATTCATCCGCCGATTGATTTCTGATTCCGTCAAGGGTCCGTCAGGGCTGAAAGGATCGCGCAGGGAAAGATCGGGACTCAAGATCCCGTATGTAACCACTGCCGTCACCACCAGGAGCAGCATGAGACCGAAAAAGATCATCAGCCTGGGTCTGGCCTGCCATTTCTGCATCGAATCACCTGCCTTGAATTGTTCTGCGAAGCGTGATTTATTCGTGTTTGGTGTCGCTTGGCGATGAAAAAGATGTCGCCCATCATTCTACCACGAAAACGGTTTTGTTAATAAAGAATTTCAAAGCGAAGGCTGAGCACGACCCGGTCATTAAAGGCGGGCAGAGGGCGTACATGAAACAAGGAGGCTTGCGCCCCCTGTTCCATCGCCTGTTATTTGTCTCTAATTACAGCACCGCAGACCAGGCACCGTTCCAGATCGTCACCTTCCACGTTGTCGCAGTCTTTACACTGAGGAGATTTCTCGACGACACCGCCATCCATGTAGTTTTTACGGAAGCGTTCTAACTCAAACTCCTTGTCGCGGCGACATTCCCGGCACTTGTCACAGAGGGCCATGCGCTCCCCTCCCTTCTTTTACCACCATTATACCCGCCTCAGGGAGATCCAAGCAAACGGAACAGTAGCGAGGCATCGCTTTCCTCGATAAAGGGGAAAGAAACCTATAGCATTTTCCGTAAGCCTTCTGGCTAAAAAGGAGGAAAAAATAGAAAAAGTGCGAAGTGAGTACGGGACGCCTGATTGTCCGACGATTCATCCGATCATGTATATTTTAGAAGCTTTAGGAGGGAATCTGTTGCGCAAACGGTTGCTGTTCTTCACAACGTTGGCTCTCGTCACTCTCGGAGCGGGTATGGCTGAGGCAGGTGATATCCGGGTCCGTTTTGAGGACGTAGAGAGGCCCGGTGTCTGGAGCCCCGTGGCTGTCCAATCCGCCGGAACGATGACCAGTGAAAACCTATCGGAATCGGTTCCGCGAGTAAACTTTGGCGATAATCAGACTTTGCGTTCTGTCTTTTTGGTCGCCCCCACTGAGGGACCTCAATCTGTCGGTGTAGGCAGCCGGATCACAGTAACGTTGCCTTTTGGTATCGAGTATATGCAGGTCCCGACGGCGGAAAGGCTGGACAAGTATGTGTCCTGTCCATCCATGATTAACTGGCTTGTTAACGCCATTACTACGGAGGGAGATCGACCTGCCTTTCGCCTGGTATCGGCCACGCCTCGTTCCTTGACGGTGGAAATCGCCAACATGCGCCCAACGGGGGTCCCTTTTGTTGAATTTACTTTCCATTCAAAGGATCTGAGCATGGTGCGTGTCTCTGAGATGGTGACCTGGTCGGACCGAGATGGCAAGTTCTCCGATGGGATGACCCGGCAGGAGTTCTTCTCTTATTTCATAGACGTCTCTCCCTCATTAAAGCAGATTGAGGAGAGCGTTAAGGGCGAGGAAGCAGAACAGTTGCGTTCGTTTACCGATGCAGATAAAACGAAGCCAGAACTGCAAGGCCGTTTGGCCGGTCTTGTGAAGCAAAACTTAGTGATTGGACGCCCAGGGCACCGGCTGGCGCCGGACGCGCCGATCACCCGAGCGGAGGCTGTCACCTTGGTGTCACGGGCACAGCAATGGGACAACCCTTCGACACCAACCTTCGCCGATATGGAGAACTCTTGGGCTTGGGGCCCCGTCAGTGCGGCGACGGTCAATGGGTTGGCCAAGGGTTATCCCGATGGCACTTTCCGTCCTGAGAACCCAATCGCCCGGGAAGAGGCTTTCCTCCTGCTCGAACGCCTCTATGACAACAATGTTTCGCGAAAGTAATTTGGACGACAAAAGGAACCTGGTTTCCCTCCTCCTTCGGGAGCAGGAACCGGGTTCCTTTGTTTATTGCTTGAAATTTTTTTAACCCGATCCCCATGACAAGAGGAGTGCATGTTCGTATAATAGAACTGGTGTTCTGAGAACATATATTCTAACGTGGGAGGGAACGCCTTGGATGAACGTATCTGCGCCTTTTTCACCCACAACCGGCTCTGGCAGGGATCCCGCATAATTCTGCCGGAACACCGGGCTGGCGCTGTTGTGCATGTCCGGGAAGCGGCGCCGATTCCTTGCCCCACCCAGGAATACTTGGAGGAGATTCAGGCGTTGGTCCTCGCAGCGCGCGAAGCAGGCCGCCCCGTCACGCTGCTCGTCAACCGCGAGGGCCGGCTGGAGAAGCTCACCGGCATTCCCTTGAGTGTAGGGCAACCGCCGGGAACGCTGCGCTGGCGCCGGGCCGGTACTGTTGAAGGGCTGGCTATTATGGCCATCGTGGGGGCGGAAGAGCCGTGAAGGTTGAGCCGACGGTCCTCCTGGCGGATATGAATTCTTTTTATGCCAGCGTCGAGATGGCCCATAACCCGACCTTGCGGGGACAGCCGGTGCTCGTCTGCGGCGATCCGGAACGGCGGCATGGCATCATCTTAGCCGCATCCCGGGAGGCCAAACGTCGCGGAGTAAAGACGGCCATGACCGTCGGCGAGGCCCGGGCGATCTGTCCTGATGCGGTCTGTGTGCGCCCGCGGATGAGCCTTTACTTGGAGGTATCTTGGCAGATCCAGCAGATCGCCCGCACCCTTTCGCCCCTGGTGGAGCCCTACAGCGTCGACGAACTGTTTATCGACGTACGAGGCGCCGAACACATCTGGGGTGACGCTGTTGAGGCGGCCGGGATTTTCCGGCAAAGGGTCTGGGAGGCGGTAAAGGTCCCCTGCTCCGTAGGTGTCGGCCCCAACAAGTTCCTGTCTAAGATGGCCTGTGATGTGGAGGCGAAAAAAAGCCCCTCCGGCGTGGCGCTCTGGAGAGTCGACGATGTGGAAGCAAAGCTGCATCCCTTGCCGATAGGCAAGATGTTCATGGTAGGCTCACGGATGGAGCGGCATTTTCGCAACATGGGCCTGCTCACTATCGGCGATTTGGCCCACTACCCCGTCGATTACCTGATGCGGCGCTTCGGACTTCGCGGCGCCGTCTACCACAACCTGGCCTGGGGGCGCGACGGCTCGCCGGTTCGCCCGGACTCGCTGGAACAGACCAAGAGCGTCGGTCATTCCGTCACCCTGCCTCGCGATTACCATCACAGCGACGATATCGAGCTGGTGCTGTTGGAGTTGACTGACGAGGTCTGCCGACGGGCGCGTAAACTGGGCAAGGCGGGTCGGACCGTCTCCGTCGGCTTGCGCGCCTATGACCTGACACGGGGATTCTACCGCCAGACGACACTGCCTTCCCCCTCCAACCTGTCAGGGCCAGTTTTTGAAAAAGCGCAGCTGCTCTTTCGCCGGCACTGGGACGGCCGCCCTGTCCGCACGGTCACCGTCGATCTCAGCGGTCTTGAGGAAGACGGCACCCTCCAGCAGGAACTGTTCCGTGATATGGATCGGCAGGACCGGGTGAGCCGGACCATGGACCGCATCCGCGACGCCATGGGAACGACGGCCATCGTCCGCGCCTCCTCCCTCCTGCCGGCCGGCCAGGCTCGGGATCGGGCCGTAAAGATCGGCGGCCATTACCGGTAATGACCGGTAAGCGACATGGGGCGGTGAGAGTGACTGCTTCGATGGAACTGCCAGTCGCAGCTGCTGTCGAGGCGATGCCTGCTATCCTGCGGCTTCAACGTCCTCAGGGAAGCCGATATCACCGGGGAGATCGGCCAGATTTCGCCAGCCCGCATTGCGCAGGCGGAACTGAACGGAACGGTCATAGTCGTTGATCTCCGGCAGCCCGAGAAGAGCCAGCGTTCCTTGGGGGTTGGCCTTGCGGAAGGCCTCGGCTTGGTTAAAGCCGATGGCAATCACCCCCTGGCCGCTGAGGCGGAGGTGGTTGCCATCTCGGCCCACAAAGCGGACCTGCTCAGGCCAGAAAGGCGCCAGGAGAAAATTGGGCCGGGGGAAGCCGGCGCCGTAGGGGGCGAACTCCTCGATCTGCGTCACCAGCCCCCTGTCCATTTCCTTAGGCTCCAGGACGTAATCGATACCCACGGAGGGGACGAAGAGATCGGCCGGCGCCTGGTGGACTGCCGCATCGAGGCGGCAGCACAAAGCGGCCAAGTTCTCCTTGATCAGGGAACAGCCCGCTGCCATTTCGTGACCGCCACCTTTGAGCAACAGGTCGGCGCAGCCGTCGATGAGGTGTTCTTTGACAGAGAACCCCTTTACACTGCGGACAGAGCCCTTCAGCACTCCCGGTTCGTGACTGTCGGTCAGCGCCAACACCGGCCTGTGATAGACCTCCTTGAGACGGGAGGCGATCAGTCCCACGATCCCCTCATGGAAGGCCGGATTGTAGACGACGATAAACCCCGGTGCTCCCGTTCCCTGCATCTTGGTCTGGGCCTGGGTGAGGGCTACCTCGGTTTGGCGGCGGGTCAGTTCTTGTCGCTCCTCGTTGACCTTCCGCAGTTGGGCAGCCAATCCGGCGGCCCGGTGACGATCCGCTGTCAGCAGGAGTTCCACCGCCGCTGCGGGCACACCGTCGATGCGGCCAGTGGCATTGAGCATGGGGCCAAAGATGAAACCGAGGTGGTAGTGGGCGTTCACATCCCCCTTCAGGTTGGCAGCATCTTTGATGGCTTGCAAGCCGATCCGCGTCCGGTTGCCCCAGTTGATCAACTTCAGGCCGTTTTTGATGAATATACGGTTTTCTCCTGTCACAGGCATCACGTCGGCCACCGTGCCGATGGCGACGAGGTCGAGAGAGCGCAGGATTTCGCGCGGTCTCCCCGCCGCCTGGAAGAGGATCTGCATCACCTTGAAAGCTACGCCGACCCCGGCCAGGTGTTTCTCGGGATAAGCGCAACCGGCTTGTTTCGGGTTGACGATGACGTCAGCCGGCGGCAATTCCTCGCTCGGTTCATGGTGATCGGTGATGACGACCTGCATCCCTAATTCCCGGGCTCGCCGGACGGCGTCGCCGGCGCTGATCCCGTTGTCGACGGAGATGATTAACCGGGGTGTTCCCCTTCGCGCGATCTCTTCGATGCCGAGCGGGTGCATGCCGAATCCTTCCACGAAACGGCTGTTAATGTACCAGTCTACCGAAGCGCCCAGTTTGGTGAGGCTCTCTACCAAGAGCGCTGTACCGGTGACACCGTCGCAGTCGTAGTCGCCGTACACGGTGATAGGAACTTGCCGGTCGATGGTGTCACTAATGATCGCTGCCGCAGCGGTAGCGCCTTTCATCAGCCGTGGATCGTACATGTCTTCAATGCCGGAACGGATAAACCGTTCCGCTTCAGCAGGCCCAATTCCTCGCCGGGCGAGCAACGCCGCCTGAAAAGGGGTGAGTCCAGGATAGGAGGATATTTGTTGTGTTGATGGAAAGATCCACCGCATGGGGTCGCCTCCGGTCTGCTTTTTCACAGGAAAACCTTTACGGTGCTTGATGTAGGCGCGGGGGTTAGCAGGGGCGCCAGTTCCCCGACGGTCACCAGCGGCGATCGAAAAAAAGGCGCCACCGTTTCGATTTTTTATCAAATGCCAAGGCCCGGCGCATCTTCGCCAGGCCTTGGAACAGGCGGCCCTTCAGGCAGAATGGCTAGGTTCCTTGTTACAGCAATTGCACCTTTCTTGCGGGATCAGCAAGGCCAATTCACCAGGAGGGATTTCGACTGTCTCCCCTGCCAGGACCTCTATGGGCGCGCTGAGGGGAGTGCAGAATCCCCGGTTTCCAGCAACCAAAAGAGCCATGTGGGTGATCATCCCCCAAGGTGCCGTTGCTTCCGGGAAGATCACTGGCTTTACGTTGCGCGCCATGTAACCGTCACCGGTTCGGACAAGGGCGAAGGTTACAGGTTGGCGCGCGTACCCACCGTCATGCACCTCAGCCCGTTCATCCAAATCATAAGAACCGTAGTAAGATTTACTCAGCACAGGATCCGACGTATAAAGGGCCACCTGATATTCTTGTTCCAACGATTTTCACCTCTCGCAACAGCTATCGAAGATATCATATCATAATTGAAGGCCCTTGGCTTATCTACGAACTGTTTCTTTGGGATTCGACGATAGCTATTGCGAAGATATGAAAAACTGCCTGTGCGTCGATCACTTTTGATTGAATCCGCCTGTGATTTCGATCACGACAGCGATACCCTGGGAGATGCATTCCGATTCCTGTTCGAAAAGTTCTGACAGAGTGACCGGAGCGAATTGCAAGGCCAAGAGACTATCCTGAAAGCAGCGGAAATCATTTAACATAGGCTATCCTTCGCTGGTGCCATGTCTTCGAAAAAACACTACTGTCATGGTAAAATGAAAGGATACTGTTGTATCAGCTTCCCCGCATGCCGGTCACCCCTGTTTGCATAAATTGTTATAATTACATCCCTTAGGGTAGATGACCTGATAGAATATATGCTGGATAGTTCGAATGAATCGATCGGGGGTAGATTTAATCATGTTACAACTACCTGTCGCTTTGCAAGAGGCGCTCAAATGCGCAGAACTGATGTTTCGGATGTTTCACTCGGCTTCCACGATATTGGTCGCGGATACGGAAGTGATCGTGGGAAAATTTGAGGGCTCCCTCAAGATACCCATCGAACTGGGTCACAAATATCCGGACACGACAGTGCTACGGGAGGCTATCCAGCAGAATAGGAGGGTGAAAAAAACCTTTTCTAGGGAAAATTCCCCTTTTGGTGTTCCCTACACATCTATCGGATTGCCGATATATGATCATAATAAGAAGATCATAGGCGCGATCGGAATGACTGCGCCTGTGGTAGCCTATGAAGAATTGAAGGAGAATACGGACAGGCTATACTCTACGCTGTTACACACAACTTCTTCCAGTGAAGCCATCGCTTCCGGGGCCGTCAGATTCAACAATGCGATGCACGAAATCGTCGGTGAAACGGTGAGAATCAAAAAGGAACTTGGGACGATCGGTGATGTCATCGCATTGATCAAAAAAATCTCGGATCAGACGAATTTACTCGCCCTCAACGCTGCCATAGAGGCAGCTAGGGCAGGTGATGCCGGGAGGGGCTTCGCCGTTGTTGCGGAAGAGGTCCGTAGCCTTGCGCAAAATACGAATCACAGCGTCTCCGACATGTCTTTAAAATTGAACAAAATGATCGATTCGCTAAACAATATCGCCGCTAAACTTGAACAATTGGGAGATTTTGCAAAAGCGCAAACCGACTCGATCGAGGAATTATCCGCCACGATTTGCACGATCCAGGAAACGACCGATAAAATCGCATCGGTCACGAAGAAGCTGGTAGACTGATTCGCGACCGAATTCATGCACGAAGCAGTGATCCAAGCTAATCAACTTTTGAGTATCTGAATCACACCTTATTGTACTAAATTATGGCCATAAGAGCAAAAAAATACTTTTCCCTTTCCTCTTGTTTTAGCGGCGTTGAGCCAACGACCTGTTGTCCCCCCCACCGCTTACCTTCGCAACACAAAGTAAAAAAGCCCAGGAATTAATCCTGGGCTCCAACATAACTCATCTTCAAATTCTCAACAGCCGTCACGCCAGGCGTCAAACCCGACCGCAACCGATGCCCACACACCCGAAAAACCCAATAAGATCAATGGTCGGGGCGACAGGATTTGAACCTGCGGCCTCTTGGTCCCGAACCAAGCGCGCTACCAAGCTGCGCCACGCCCCGACTGAACGAAAATTATTCTACTATAAAACGTTTGTAGAAGTCAAGCGAAAGAGGCCCGCTTGTTTTTTGTGGTCGGGACTCACCTGCCTACATCCCATTTGGATTAAGCCCCTTTTCATCGATGCTAAAGACAACATAATGCGTAGAACAGGGAAAACATCGTCGACAAGGAAAACGACCATACTTTTCCTGCGTCTCCTTGATTTTCTCCGTAAAATCAGAAAAAACTTATTGACTTTAGCCTCTAAATTTGATAGATTATATTTCGTCACCGGCAAACGCTGGTTGACAGCGGGCGATTAGCTCAGATGGTTAGAGCGCATGCCTCACATGCATGAGGTCGGGGGTTCGATTCCCTCATCGCCCACCATTTGTCTTGCCGAAGTGGCGGAATTGGCAGACGCGCTGGTCTCAAAAACCAGTGAGGTCACTCCTCGTGCCGGTTCGACCCCGGCCTTCGGCACCATGATGTTGCGGGAATAGCTCAGTGGTAGAGCATCGCCTTGCCAAGGCGAGGGTCGCGAGTTCGAATCTCGTTTCCCGCTCCATCTCTATTTACTATCGGTTGCGGGTGTAGTTCAATGGTAGAACACCAGCTTCCCAAGCTGGATACGTGGGTTCGATTCCCATCACCCGCTCCATTTCAGTAGATTACAGGGGAGTAGCTCAATGGTAGAGCGGCGGTCTCCAAAACCGTAGGCTGCGGGTTCGAGTCCTGTCTCCCCTGCCATTTTCCTTACTAGCATATGCCGCTGTAGCTCAGTAGGTAGAGCGTATCCTTGGTAAGGATAAGGTCACCGGTTCAATCCCGGTCAGTGGCTCCACGTGAATGCGAGAGTGGCGGAACTGGCAGACGCGCACGTTTGAGGGGCGTGTGGGCAACCGTGGGGGTTCAAGTCCCCCCTCTCGCACCAACATAACAGAAAAACTCAGGATTGCCTGAGTTTTTTTTATTTTTTTCTCTATGGGTTATACAGCTATGAAGCCCTATTCCTACGTAATAATAGGTGCAGGAAAAAAGGAAAACCCGGGACTGTCGTCCAGGGTTTTTCTCTACTCAAAAACAAGAAAGCAACTGCAGTAGGCGATAATTCTATGCCGTAGCTATAAGCCGCAGATGTAACAGCCTTATCAACTTACCGCTTTTTCCACGGAAGGTCCGATAAAGGATTCCCAGAGGGCCAGCGCCTTCTGCTCTTCCCTTATGCCGTCCACAATCTGGCAGGGATAGGGCGACCGGCTCGCCACTCCCCGCAGGAAGTGCTCAAACTGGTCAGGCGGAAAGTCTTTAGCTTGGCGGACGGCCTGGCGTTCATCGTAGCTGAAAATCAGCAGGCAGTCGATCATGCCTGTTTCTTTTATCTTTGAATAAAAATGAATACCTTTCAAGCCATCAGGTGAACTATCACCGGCGGCGGTCAGGATCCGGTACGGTTTCTCCCCAGGCTGCAAAACCCATTCTTCCATTTTGGCTCCCCTTTCCCGCCCATCTTGTACCAGATACCTCTTCGACATCATTCTCGATAATCCTTCTCAGGCGCCATCTTCTCATGGGATATTGAGGCGAATTTTCGTATTCGTTCGCAAAAAACTATTGACACAAATATCGCCTTATTTTATAATGTTTTTTGTATTTGGTCGTGGCGGTGTAGCTCAGTTGGTCTAGAGCATACGGTTCATACCCGTAGTGTCGTAGGTTCAAATCCTACCACCGCTACCAATAGGGGCGATTAGCTCAGATGGTTAGAGCGCTTGCTTGACATGCAAGAGGTCAGCGGTTCGATTCCGTTATCGCCCACCATATTCGTGTGTTTAAGGCTTTGAACGCAACGTTTGAAGCTTTTTTGTTTTAGACCAAAGTACTTATTTGTGACCAAGGTATCCATTTTTTGTAAAAAGTCATTTTCATCATTGCTTTGCAACCGACGGGACACAAAAGTTTTATTTTTAAAATTTTTAATATTTCTTCTTCAACTGTGATTACATCGTCGCAGTCCCAAGATTAAAAAGCGGCAAACTGCCGGAGCAGTACCCTTGCTTCCCTGTCACATCTTATGCCTTATGTCGTGAGGGCATGAAAAAAATTACATTTTTCTGCTTCATATTTTTTTCACCCTACTATCTGGAAGGAATGAAAAAACCGGCCGGGCTTTTATCGAAGCTCAAGCCGGTTTTTCACACAGTCAGAACATCCCGGGAATCATTACGCCCTTTCATCATGGGAGTAAACTTTAAGAATCCGTGAGGCTGCCTCCTTGCTCGCTATGCGGTGGTTCATCGCATAGCGCTGGAGGATGCGATGGGCCTCATCCTCGTTGACGTGCAACTTCTCCATGAGCCGTCGTTTGGCTTGGTTGATCAGTTTCCGTTTTTCCAAGGCTTCCTTGAGTTCATGAACTTCTCTTGTGAGGCGCGCTTCCCGCATATAATGAGTATAGGCGGTGACAACGGCGGCTAGCAGCGCTTCTTCACGGATAGGGCGGATTAGTGGCTCAAAAAGCCAGGTCTCAAGCGCCCTCTGCACAGTTCCTAACTGGTTGTAGGGGGTGAGCAAGACAGCAGCGCCCAACTGCTCCTCCTGGCACAGCTTGGCCAGTTCTAATCCGTCCAGTGCGGGCAGCTGCATCTCAATAATAACGAGATCAGGCAGCAACTTGTGCAGCGACCGTAATGCTGTCATCCCATCGGCGGCCTCGCCGATGATGACGTATCCATGCCGGCTAAGGGAGTCCTTTACCTTATCGCGAAGAGGACCGGCCGGCATCGCCAAAAAAATGCGTAACCCGTTCAACGGCGTCCCCTCCTCAGCAAAAATAAAAAGACGCATCGACCGAATGCGTTAATTTCATTCGGAGGAAACGCCGTCGTCTCAAAAGGACACCATTGTCCTTACAACAGGAGTATAACTTGCGGTAGTTTTTTCGGCAAGATCTATCTTTTGTTGGTGATTACCGACGGGATGGCTTTACAGTTATAGAATATGACCTGGCCTTATGGATCATAAGAAGTTTAGGCGCTATCGCGTTGATACCGCAACAATCCTGCGCAGGACAGCACCTCGACGCCTTGGCGTTCTAGACCATCCAGCAAAAGGTTCATGCCCAGAGAGTCGCAGGCCATGTGTCCGGCGATGACGACGCGCAGTTTAGCCTCTGCCGCCTTTTTGCGCTGCGACTCTGGGAGGTGCATACAGACCATTGTCCCGACGCCCGCCTTAACCAGTGCCTCAATCGATTGTTCAGGACCTGATGTTCCGCCGTTCATCTTGATATAGATCTTTCCTGCCCGGTCATCGTTCTTACCGGCAATAACCTGCGGCGTTACGCCGTGACCGGCGGCCAGTTGAAATTCCGGAAGATCGAGGAGGGCATCGACAATATCCCGGACAGTCCGCGTCTTTTCCGGACCGATCCGGTCTGCTGTCAGGTACTCGCTGAGGTATCTTTGCACTTTGTTGTCAGCCGGCGAATGGACACAGAGAAAAGGAATATCGAGAAGGCGAGCCAGGTCGACCACCTTCTGATGGTTCGACGGTAAAAGCGATCGGCGTACCTCTTCGATACGGTCTGCCATAATGGCTTCTGCTACGTTGATCGGGATGCCTGCAGCGGCCAAGAGGTCTTCTTGGACCTTCATGACTTGATGCAGCTGGACAAGGGCGCGTCCCGCCGGATGGTGAGCAATGACCAGATCGATCGGCTTGCCCCGTTCGCGCCAGCGGTCAGCCAAAAGCAGCTCCGCTCCGTCAATGTCGATGCCGGCGAGAACCCTGCGCACTTCCCTATCTGCCTCGCCGTAGAGGATACGTGTGTCGCCATAGGGGTTATCCCATTGACCGTCATCGGCAAGGCGGGTCGCCTTGTCCATGCTGCCAGTGACGGCTTTTTTTCGCGCTGCCAGCAGCGCTTCCACCTCCTCGCGGGAGCGGGGGTCGGCGGCAATGCCCTCTTGCAAGAGCCACTGATAGAGTTCTCCCAGACGCACAGCTGTCGTTCCTTTCATGCAGCTAGCCTTTGCGCAACAAGGCCAGCATGTCCTCCATTTCCGCCACCTTGCGACGCTCTTCGGCGACAATGTTGGCGATGCAAGCCTCGACCTGTTTCAACTGACGCTCATCGAACATTGCGATCAGTTGTTCGAGACGGATCTTTTTATCGTTGATGCGCAGGAGATTGACCTTTTCTCCATTGGAGAGTGCAGCCGTGTTGGCCTCATCGGTGTCGATATGCAGTTCCGTGTGGGTATTTTCCCGGGCAACCCGGACAACGACATGGTCAAAGACGAGGCTGCGCGGTCCGGGAACGATCACCATGGCATAGTCCTTGTGACTGAAACCGAGCTCATCGGCGTCTTTCTCAGTCATATGGATGTGACGCATGGCTACGATTAAGCCTTCGGGCAATTCAACTTGGCCCTTCGGTCCGGTGATGGTGACAGGGGCGCTTTCATCCAGGTCACCGGAGAGGCGGATCGGAGGGTTTGCGCCAAGGGTGACGGCGTCTGTACGCGTCACCTCTACCTGTGTTTGGGCGCGGGTCGGTCCGATGATGGCCACGTTGTGGATGGCCCCGCGGGCTCCCCGGATGCTAACCCGCTCTTCACAGACATACTGCGTCGGTATGGACAAGTGGCGTTTCGGCGTCAGGCGGTAGCCCTGGCCAAAGAGGATCTCTAGGTGTTCATCGCTGAGGTGAAGGTGCCTGGCGGAAACACCGACGGCAATGAGCATGGGGAACCTCCTCCCGCTGGTCTTCCATTACTCTATTTATACCATACGTTCCAGGGAAGGGTAAATGACCCAACAGAAAAGAGCTGCAGGCAGAGGATGGTCTGCCTGCAGCAGCAAAGAAATGGGTGATTTTTGACTGGAACGCCTTGATTTTTGGACGGCTGGGCAGTCAGTATGGTCGGGAAGTGTGGAAGATGGTTCAGAAGATGAAAGTGCCCGCGTTCGTCTCGATCACTCGGAAGATCCGCTCCTCTCGGCCTGTCTGGGTGTTGATATAGACGAGATAGGTCATGTTATCCCGGACGGCCTTGAACTCCCAGCAGAGGAGCTCTTGGTAATTGTCCTTAGCCAGCAACACCAGTTTGTCGCCGGTAACGGTTACATCGGAAGCGACGCGCTTACGGGCTTCTTCTCGACTGATCTTAGGCACTGGCAGGTTGCGGTTGGTATGGAAGGTCAGATAGGCAGTCGCGTCATAGCCTAGGACCTCTTTGTCATCCATGGCAACGCGGACCTTGATCTTGTCCGGATAAAGGCTGATATTGCCGTCTCGCGGAACCAAGGTGACGACGGCGAGGCTCTGATACTCTTCGACTGCTGTCGCTTCAAAGTTGTTCAGGCCGCGGCGGCTTAGGAAGTCACGGGCGACGGCGGCGGCTTCGTCGCGGCTGATCACTGGTGTGCCGACTGGGCGTTCTTTTAGCATCCAGATCACATGGCCGCCTGTTTTGGAGATCTCCATGGCGATCCTGTTTTCATTAGGGGCGTCGTTGGGATATACGCCAATACCGTAGGCGGGAATGGCGGCCTTTCCTTCCCCGGTCACCCGTACCTGGTGACCGGCGAGAGGACCTTGACCGATCCAAGACTGGGCGATGGAGATAGCCTGCTCTTGCGTGATCTGACCTGACCCGAGCCCGCGCGGGGTGATCTGGATCTGCTCGGAATGTCTACCGTCGTACTCGACAGGTGAATATTTTTGCAGTTCATTCTCGACAAACTGGAAGTTAGCCAAAATAGGTGGCGCCTGTGTCTCTGGTCCCTGACCAGCCACGGCGGCGACAACACGCTGCCAGAACTGTCCCAAGGCCGTCTGTTGTTTTGATCCTTGCTGCTCCTGCTGCCGCGCCTGTTTCTCCAGGGCGACCCAGGTGACCCGGCGCTCGTTCAATTGTTCGCCCATCTTGCCCAACTCATCGCGCAAGAAGGTGGTCTGGCGATGCAGTTCGCCGAGGGTTTTCTTTTCAGCAGCGGTGAGGGCTGCCTTTCCATCGACTTTGCGTTCAGCCAACGTGGTGGAAAAATCGTCGACTGTGTTGATGAAGCGATGGGTTCGGCTCAACAGGAGTGTCGCTAGGGGGAGTTGCCCCATGTTGGCCGATGCCTCACTGGCTTGGCGTGACACCTGCTGGAGCCCCATGACGGCCTGATTGGGCGAATTGCTGGCCAGCAGGCGAGACATTTCCAACTCCATATTCTCCACGTTGCTTGACAGGTCGGCAAAGGCGCGCTGGTATCGGTTTTCTACGGCCATCTGATACGCCTGGTTCTGCACGTACTGTTGGTATCCAAGGTAGCCGAAGAGCGCTGTTGTGACCCCCAGCAGGCCAGCGACGACACTGAGCGTTTTTTTGACCTTGCGTAGGTGGTTCGTTTCTTCAATGAGACGATGATCATCAACAGGGGTTTCATCGCGATCTCGGATTTCGCTCATAAGCGCTCATCCTTTCTGGTATAGATCGTAGGAACATCGTCGTAACGGCTCATTTGGCGAAATAGTGTTTGCCGATCTGCTTGACGACGGGCCGACTCCAGATCCACCGACTCGTCGCCGTCGCCGGGTTCCAGTAGTAGATGCATCCGCCGGTGGGGTCCCAGCCGGCCAGGGCGTCGCGTGCCGCCTTGTTGGCCGAATCAGTCGGTTTTAAGGGTGTCCAGATCTGACCGTCATTGACGGCCGTAAAGGCGCCCGGTTGAAAGATGACGCCGTGGACCGAATTGGGAAAGGATGCATGTTTTGTTCGGTTGATAATGACGGCGCCAACGGCGACTTGTCCTTCATACGGTTCGCCCCTGGCTTCACCGTGGATTGCCCGAGCCAGCATCGTCTCGTCTCCCCGTTTTGGATACCCTTGTCCTGTTTCTGCTTCAGCGGCAGGCAGATTCCAAACTGCCTTCGCGTCAGCGTTACCGCCTGCTTTCCAAGCAGAGAAGCCGCATGGGGCGTCCGACAGCGGTTGGTTCACGCCCTGCCACCCGGCGAACGCGAAGGCCGCCGTGAGCAGTATGGCGAAAAAAGCATTGCAACAGCGCATTGTTCTCCCCTCCTATTAGACCTGTCTGCCCTATTTTTTGGTTCACTGAAGTTCTCTATGCATGAAACGGAAAAAACCCCGAACCAGAAGGTTCAGGGTATCTATGCTCGATCGGTTCGCTCTGCCCAATGAAAGTCGGCGCTGCTCGCGGATCACTCTTCAATTTGGTACTTAGCCAACTTCTGGTAGAGGCCGGCACGGGAAATCCCGAGCAATTGGGCCGCCTGCACCTTGTTGCCATTGGCGGACTGCAAGGCCTGCAGGATCGCCGTTTTTTCTGTCTCTTCCAGGAGGGCTTGCAGGCTTTGTGACTGAGGCGCTGTCGCGTCCGTGTGGTTGAATTTTTGCAGGTGCATGGGCAGGTGGCCTACATCGATCGTGTCGCCTTTGACCCGGTCGTAGATCCGCTCGATCAACGAGTGCAGTTCCCTCACATTACCCGGCCAATGGTAGTTGATCAGGACCTGCATAGCTTCCCGTGTCACCTTCTGGACAGAAAAACCAAATTGGCGGTTGAAATTCTGGATAAAGAGGGAGACCAGTTCAGGGATGTCCTCCTTGCGATCACGCAACGGCGGGATGAAGAGGCTGATCACGTTCAACCGGTTGTAGAGATCCTCTCGGAAGAGGTCTTTGCGGACCATCTCCTCGAGATGGCGGTTTGTTGAGACGATCAGTCGAACATCGGCGATCACCGGGCCGTCGGGGCTGTCGACGAGGGGCAATTGACCTTGCAGCAGCCGGAACAACCGGGCTTGTGCAGGCAGCGGCATGTCGCCGATATCGGTAATGTACAGCGTCCCCCGGTGGGCAAGGGCAAACTTGCCTGACGATGATGCCCCGGGTGCGTCGACGGCGCTGCCGAATAGTTCGATCTCGAGGGACTCCGGTCTGATTCCGCTGCAGCTGATTTGAATGAAGGGGCCTTCTCTCCGTTCTGACTCGATGTGCATAGCATGGGCCAACAGTTGTTTGCCTGTGCCGTTCTCTCCCCGGAGCAGGACGATCGAATCGGTGCGAGCCACCTGCCGGGCCGTATCCTTGATCATCCGGATGGCGTAGCTGGTTCCGACTACGGCGTCAAAGCTGTAGCGGGCGCCCCGGTACTTTTGCAGTTCTTCCTTGTAGTAATGGAGTTCTTTTTGAAGGGAATTGATCTTCGAAGCCAGCGCGTTCAGTTCATTTACGTTTTTGAACATGATCTTGCCGACAGCCCCAACGACCTGTCCATCTTTCACGATGGGGATGCGCATGGCGATGTAGTCATGGCCGCCGGTGCGCTGTAAATCGCCTACTTCGGCTTGTCCTGTCTGCAAGACGATATGCATGCGCGTCCCCTCCACCATGTTGGCCACATGGCGGCCCAGCAGATCGGACTCGCGAAAACCGAGGAAATTGCAACAGGCTTGATTGACCATGGTGATGATACCCTCGGCGTTGACGACGATGATCCCGTCATAGGCGGCCTCCAAGATCGCTTCCAGGGTGCCCTTTAATTCCTTGACCCGATTGAGTTCCTCCACAACAGACTCCAACTCGGTCATGTCTTGAAAGATCGCCACGGCGCCGACGAGCTGCTGTTTTCGCAGTATGGGAGTCAGGTTGACGAGAAAGACCCGCTCCTGGTAGCTAAAACGCAGGCCAGTTAGGGGTTGGCCCGTTTGAATCGTCTCCCGGAGGCGGCACTTGGGGACGACAGCCTCAAAGGGCATTCCGATGACGTCGCGGGTTTCTTTGCCAAAGGCGCGGGAGGCGGCCTTGTTGAAGACGCGCACCAGCCCCTCATGGTCAGTGGCGATGATGGGGTTGTGAGAAGCATTGATGATGGCCACCCAATTGAACAGTTGGGTGACGATCTCATGCCGTTGTTGCACAAGGCACACCTCCTATTTGCATTTTTCCGACATTTCAACAAATTGGACACTTTTCCTGCTCAAATGCTGCTGCGATCTTTAGACAGAGCGTCAACATGGCTCTTATAGAGGCGTCAAACCTGGGAAACTGTCCAAGCCCTACCGCCTCAGGAAAAATGATCGTCATGACAGTGTCTGTCCAAGCCGGTATAATTGCGGGGAACCAAAAATAAAACGCCGAATCCCCAGCTGGGGTACGGAGGAACCGCGGCCCTCACTAGGTCGTTCTGCAGCCGATTTCCGGTTGCGAGGGGTGAATCTTCTTCGGAAGAAGGCCAACCTTTCTGGCCCAACCCGTCAGCTAACTCCGAAGGCGCTTGGAAAGGATGATCCTTTACATGGTCTTTCGTCGCTCTTGGCTACGTGCCGGGATGCTGTCGGCAGCGTTTACCTTCCTGATCTGGGGAGGCGCCACCGCAACGCCGGCCCATGCCTGGCAGTATACGATTCAACCGGGTGACACCTTTTACTCGTTGGGTCAGCGCTTTGGCCTCCCCTGGACGCTGATTCAAGGCGCCAATCAGGTGGCGCCTAACAACCTCCCAACAGGCAAAGTGCTGAACATTCCCGATGTCTCCACCTACACCGTCAGATCGGGCGACAGCCTCTATCTGATCGCCAACCGCTTCAGCTCCACTGATTGGGCGATCAAGGAGCTGAACGGGATGATTACCAACGACATTTATCCCGGCCAGGTGCTCAAGGTGCCTACGGGGATCGACCGGCAAAGTCAGAGGGCAAGCAACGGCGTCGGCCAGTCTGACCTGGACCTGCTGGCGCGGTTGATCGAGGCGGAGGCCTCCGGCGAGCCTTACGAAGGCAAAGTGGCCGTCGGCGCTGTGGTGCTCAACCGGATAAAAAGCGGAAAGTTCCCATCTTCCATCTCCGGCGTCATCTATGATCCCTTGCAGTTTACGCCGGTGAGAAACGGCATGATCAATCGACCAGCGAGCGCCCTCTCCCAAAAGGCGGCGCAGGACGCCCTGGCTGGTTGGGATCCCTCTAAAGGCGCCCTTTTCTTCTTTAACCCCGATAAGTCCTCTGACGGCTGGATGCGTCAGCGGGTGATTACCACTCAAATTGGCGGACACCTCTTCGCCATGTAACTCTTTTGCCTCGTCAAAAGGTATCAAACAAGACAATAGGAAGGCCGTCCCAGAAGATTTTGCTCAACGGGGACGGCTTTTTTCATTCAGCACCGGAACAAGCAGTGGGAGTCGAGCCACTCGACGGGCGCTTCCAGGAGCGTTTCAATCAGAGAGGAACCGTATTTCAAAAGATAAGGGAAGATGTTGTACACCCGCTCCTGTGGGGCACCCGGCCAAAGGTGTAATTCCACCTTGCGGAAGTGATTTCGCTTGTCTTGGCAACGCTGGCGGTGCCGGTGTTCAACCTTCTGGCGTAAAAAGCGCGCTTGGGCGATGACGCGATCTAAGTTCTCTTCGGCCAGATTTCCCATCTGCCGATCCCAGCGGGCGATCCGTTCGACTGCCGGCAGATAGGCCGCCCGCACCTGCGATTCGAGTTCCTCGAAGAGCGCTCCGATGCCCAGTTCGTCTTGGGCGGCCAATTCTTCCCTCAACCGCCCTTCGAGTCCCGCCGGCACGTCGGCGAAGGAAAGGGCATAGCGCTCAAGCAGTTTGTCGACAAAGCCTTCGATGATGGTGACGCTCAACCGGGGAACAATGGGTGGCATCTCCATGCCCATGGCACGATAGACATCTCGATAAGCGGCAAAGTAAGCGATCTCGCCGGGACCAGCCACATAAGCCGTCGTAGGCAGGAGTTGATCCTGGAGAAGCGGGCGTGTCACCACATTGGTTGAAAACAAGTCAGGCTGACGCTGCGCTAGATCGAGCAGTTCATCGCGGCTGAAGGTAATCTCGGCGCCCCGGAGTCGGTAGCCTCTGCCGTCACGCAAGATGGCCAGCCGGCGGCCTTGATGAAAGTAAAAAAGGCTTGTCTCTTCCGGCCCCTTTTCCACCTGTGGCGTATATCCCAGTCTCCGGATCTGTTCGACGCCCCGGGATAGTCCTTCCCGCAGGGAAACTTCGTTTTCAAGAACACTGGCGAAGAAGGATGCACATCTCGGCAGTTGCTTCAGGCCCGAGAGGAGCGGATCAAGGATGACGAGGCCGTAAGGACCCAACAGCTTGTGCAACAGGGCGGCGAAGTGCTCATGGGGACCAGTGGGACCGGTCAGCAAACGATGCCAGGTCTCCTCCCATGGCAGCCTATGTTCGCTTTGGGGTAAATGAGATAAAAAAGATTCAAGGGTTACCGCCAAGTCCTCCGGCAGGGTGCGGTGGCCTATGGCAAAGCGGTCCTCATCTGGGCGGCTGGTCATTGTGATGACGACGGTCTTTTCCCCTTGAAGAAGTTTGATGTGAGAGATCTCCTCAAAATCATGGTCCTCCGAGGCGACCCAGAAGACTGGGATAACGGGCTGACCAGTTTTTGCCTCCAACCGCTTGGCCAGGTTGATACAGGTGACGGCTTTGTAGATCGTGTACAGGGGACCGGTAAACAAACCCGCTTGCTGACCGGTCACCACAGCAAGGCTATTTGCTTCGGCCAGGCGGCGCGCCTGGTCGGCAGCCCGGTTGGAGGATCCCTCCAACCCTGCAAGATCTGCCAGCCGGCGCTGATACCCTTCCAGGAGAGACGATAGTTCCGAGCGGGGATAGGAGTCTGTTGCGGTCATTCGGCGGGCGCGGAGCGCCAGAGCGTTTTCATCGGGGAAGGCGTAAGGAAAAAGGGAGACCACATGGGCCTCCCTTTGGACATAGGCGCCTGCGAGTCCAGAAAAGATGGAACCGGTTCGTTCGAAAGACAAGGCTGACCCTTCTTTCCTATTCTGAAAGGACAGAGATCGTGCCCGGCGCGTCGCCGGAGACACTGCCGATGTAGCGGGCGCTGGTCACACCAGCGTTATGAAGCGCCGCGATCGCCGCTTCTACCTCTTTTTCCGGCAGGGAGACGAGCAAGCCGCCGGAGGTGATGGCATCCGCCAGCAGGATACCCGTTTCTGGTTGCAGATCCGCCGCAAGATGGAGCTGCGGCGAAACGGTGGAAAGGTTGCATTTGGAACCGCCGGGGACGTATCCGGCGATGGCGTAGTCGCGGGCCTCGGGTATGATGGGAACCTTGCCGGCATGGATTCGAAGGCTGCATCGAGACGCTCTGGCCATCTCTAGGCCGTGACCGAGAAGACCGAAGCCGGTGATGTCGGTGCATCCGCCGACGGAAAAGTCGGAAAGAACCTCCGCCGCCGTCTTGTTGAGGGCAGTCATCGCCTCTGTGGCCGCTGCCACGGCGTCCGGGGAGGCTTTGCCTTTTTTGATGGCCGTCGAGATGATGCCGATGCCCAGCGGCTTGGTCAGGATCAGCCCGTCACCGGGCCGGGCGCCGCCATTGGTCCAGACCCGGTCGGGATGGACGACGCCAGTGACGGAAAGACCGTATTTGGGTTCCTTATCCTCGATGGAGTGGCCGCCGAGCAAGACGGCACCGGCTTCGCGCACTTTGTCGGCGCCGCCGCGCAGGATCTCACCGAGGACTTTCATGGGCAACGTTTTGGTGGGAAAGGCGACAAGATTGAGAGCCGTCACCGGTCGTCCGCCCATGGCGTACACGTCGGAGAGGGCGTTGGCGGCGGCGATTTGCCCAAAGAGATAGGGATCATCCACGATTGGCGTAAAAAAGTCAACGGTCTGCACCAGCGCCAAATCGGGCGAGAGCCGGTATACGCCGGCGTCATCGCTGTATTCCAAGCCGACGAGCAGGTTCGGGTCGTCTGGTTTTGGAGGTAAGTAGCCCAAGACCTGGGCTAGGTCCGCAGGACCGATTTTGGCCGCTCACCCAGCTTTACTGGACATCGCCGTCAGGCGAATCGGATCTAAGGTCACGGCGCTCCCCCCTTCCTGCGTTTGCGAAAAGCTACACATAGATGATAAAAAAACAGCCGCCCTTTTTTAAAAAACAGCCGCCACAAGACGAGGCAACAGGGTTGCCTGCGCCGAGGTGACCGTTCGCAGATCCAGCCAAAGTTCCTCCGATTGCACCCGCCCGAGGACGGGGATCTCGCCGCAGCGCAGGTCCTCCGCCAAATGTCGGGCGCCGGTTCGCGGCGTAACGACAACAGCCCAACTGGGGATCTGCAACTCAGGCAAGGCGCCTCCGCCTACCTGGGCATAGCTTTTTTCCACGCGAACAAGCCTGTCTCCTGCTGGCATTCTCTCTTTGCGAGCGATCGTCTCCCCATTCGGTTGCACCGTTGCCTGCGCAATGAACGAGGGTGCCCTGGGAGTAGGAACCGAAGTCGCTGCGGGGCTTGTTGCCGGATCAGGTGCGGAGGCGGCTGCCAAGGCCGATCGCAGCGATGCGGCAAGCCTTTCCGCCTCTTCACGGATTTCCGTTTCATCACGAAGCAGCGCCCGAAGGGCGGGAATCTGTTCTCGGGCCGCTTCTGGTCGCAGGTAGAGACGAAGGGTCGCTTCCAGCGCGGCTAGGGTTAATTTGTCGACACGCAACGCTCGTGTGAGCGGGTGCTGGGCGATCCGGTCGATCCAGCAGCGCTTGCCGACGATGATCCCCCCTTGAGGTCCGCCGAGGAGCTTGTCGCCGCTGAAGGTGACGACATCTATGCCGGAGCGGACCACCTGGGAGACAGTCGGTTCGCCCAAAAAGCATCCAGAACCGTCGCCATCCAGCAAGGCCCCGCTGCCCAGATCTTCCACAACAGGGATGCCCCGCCCATTCCCAAGACGGACGAGGTCCTCTCGCGCTGTCGATTCGGTAAAACCGATGATCCGGTAGTTGCTGGGGTGGACTTTCAACAGAAGCGCCGTCTTTTCAGTAATGGCAGCTGCATAGTCGGAGAGCCGGGTCTTGTTTGTCGTGCCCACTTCGACGAGCCGGGCGCCGCTCTGGACCATCACGTCAGGGATGCGGAAAGAACCGCCGATCTCGATCATTTCGCCCCGCGAAAGGATGACATCCCGGTCTCTGGCTAAGGCCGTGAGAACCAAGAGGACCGCGGCGGCGTTGTTGTTGACGACGAGGGCTGCCTCGGCGCCGGTCAAAAGGCAGAGCAAGTCCCGCACATGGTCGTAGCGCTCCCCCCGCTTGCCTGAGGCCAGATCAAGTTCCAGGTTCGAGTAGCCTGATGCAGTTCTTTGGATAGCGGCCAATGCCTCGTCAGCCAAGGGTGCGCGGCCGAGATTCGTATGGAGAATCACGCCGGTGGCGTTGATCACTTGCTGGAGATGCGGTCGCTCCTGCGCCTCCAGCAAGGCCAGCGCCGCTCGACTGACGCCTTCCGGCGTGATATCGATCTGTTCGAGCGCTTCGAGTGAACTGACCCTCCGGATTTGCTGACGCAGATGATCGAGGGCAGCCTGAATGGCTGCCACCAATCTCGCTTGGCCGAAAGCGTCCGTTTTTTCTCGAAGATCGGCCTGCGCCGCTACGAGATGGACGGCGGGGAGACGACGCAAATAGGAAGAAATTCCTGGTTCCTGGTTCATCATATCCCAGTCCTATCAACTGACGAGTTCTACATCGATCCGCCGGGCCAGATCGCGCCCGATAGCTATTTCCTGTTTGTTTTTGCGGATGACAATGGGACCGGCGGGGATGATCTCCTGGCAGACTACTGCGGCGCCTTCGGCGATGCCGAAGCGGATGGCCTGTGCCCGGATCCGCTCGTCAGGAAGGGAACGAATGACGACCTGCTGGCCTCTTTTGACCTGGTCGAGCGAGAGTCGCATGGGATACAGCCCCCTGAATGCAAATGATTGTCAGTCCCATTGTACTCTCCCCTGATCGGCTTGGCAACAGGGTAAAAAACCTTCCCTGCACAGCGGCAGGAAAGGTTTTTTGTAGAGAACGTTTATTTTTGGTCCCCTTCCGGACGAGGAGCGCCAACGGGGCAGACATCGGCGCAGGCGCCGCAATCGATGCACTTGTCCGCATCAATGATGTACTTGTCAGGGCCTTCGCTGATGGCATTCGTCGGGCATTCAGGTGCGCAAGCGCCGCAGTTGACACAATCGTCGTTGATGATATGGGTCATTAAAGGCTCACCTCCATACCATAATTTGTCCAAAGGCGTTCCTTTCCTATACCACTAGGCTTACCCGGTCGCGCGACCACTGCCTGCGCCACCGAGCGGTCGTCCCAACATGGAGAGGATGACCTTTTCCAATTCTTTGAAGTGTTCCAGCAGGCGGGCATATTCGTGGCGGTCCATTTCCTCTTCAACCAGTTCACGCAACAGCATGCGCAGTTGCAGATAGGCCCGCTCGGCGGCTTCTGGCGTCACCAGATCGCCGACGGAGGGCAGAACAGAGGTTGAAGTCACTGCCGCCGCTGCTGCCGGTACTTCGGCAGGTTGCTCCGCCAGCAAAGGCACTTCCTCTAGCCAGGCAGGGATATGGGTCTTCCAGCCCAGCTGTTGCCGGATCAGGTCGGAAAAACTGTTCATCGCCTCCGGTTCGCCATGGGTGATAAAGAGGGTTTTCGGCGGCCTCTGAAAATGCTTTAGCCAGTTGATCAAGCCGCTCCGGTCAGCATGGCCGGAAAAACCGGGCACATTGCGGATGTTGGCGCGGACCGTGATCTCCTCACCGTGAATGCGGACCTGCTTCTCTCCTTCCAGCAACCGCCGTCCCAGAGTGCCTTCTGCCTGGAAGCCGACAAAGAGAACCGTTGTTTCTTTGCGCCAAAGATTGTGCTTGAGATGGTGCTTGATCCGCCCCGCATCGGCCATCCCCGAACCGGCGATGATGATCGCCCGTCCCTGCAGACTGTTGAGAGCCATCGATTCCTCGGCTCGTCGGGAGTAGTGCAGGTTTGGCAGGGAGAAGACGCCGTTGTTGGCGGTAAAAAAGCCCTTAGCCTCGTCATCGAAGTAGTACATATTTTTCATAAAAACTTCAGTGGCAGCGATGGCTAGGGGGCTGTCGATGTAGATGTCGATGTCAGGAACCAGCTTTTTTTGGAACAGTTGGGCCAATTCATAGAGCAGGTCCTGGGTGCGTTCGATAGCGAAGGACGGGATGAGTAGCTTGCCGCCCCGGTCATAAGTCTCCTGGATGACCTCCTGGAGCAGATCCAGCCGAGACCGGCTCCGGTCGTGGTCGCGGTCGCCGTAGGTGGACTCAACGACGATGTAGTCGGCATCGGTGATGGGCGTCGGCTCATTGACGATGGGCAGGTTGGTGTTGCCCAAGTCACCGGAAAAGACGATCTTGGCCTCCTTCCCCGCTTCGGTCACCCAGATCTCCAGAGAAGCCGAACCGAGGATGTGCCCGGAATCTTGAAAACGCACCCGGATTTCCGGCGTCAACTGGATGGTTTCGCGGTAGCCCGCAGGTCGGAAATATTTCATCGTTTCAGCAGCATCGCGGACCGTATAGATGGGCTGCAACAGTGGTTTTCCCGAACGGGAGGCTTTGCGGTTTTTCCGCTCCACTTCCATCTCCTGGATGTGGCCTGAATCGGGCAGCATGATGTTGCAGAGGTCGATGGTCGGCGCAGTGGCCAGGATCTGGCCCTTAAAACCCAGGCGGGCCAGTTTGGGCAGTAAGCCGGAGTGGTCTGTATGGGCGTGGGTCAGGCAGACGAAGTCGATCGCAGCCGGGTTGAAGGGAAATTCGCCGTAGTTCCGCTCTTTGATCTCCTTGGGGCCCTGGTAGAGTCCGCAATCGACGAGGAGTTTGGTCTTCCCGGTGTCGATGAGGTAGCAAGAACCGGTGACCGTCTGGGCGGCTCCCAGAAAGCGGAGTTTCATCAGGCATCTTCCTTTCAGGACGCCTGCCGTTTCTTGCAGCGCTGGACAAAAGCCTCGATGCGGTCCAAGGCGGTCGTGAGATTGGCCATCGATGAGGCGTAGGAGACGCGGATAAATCCTTCTCCGCTGGCGCCGAAAGCGGTGCCAGGCACGACAGCCACCTTCTCCTCTGCCAGCAGTTGTTCGCAGAAATCGTCGCTGGACAGTCCGGTGGCGGTGATGCTGGGGAAGGCGTAGAAGGCGCCCCGCGGGTTAAAACAGGTCAACCCCATCTGGTTGAATCTCGCAACGACGAAACGGCGGCGCTGGTCGTATTGATTGACCATGCGCGACTTTTCCAGATCCCCGTTGCGCAGCGCTTCGAGAGCAGCCATTTGCCCCATGATCGGCGCGCAGAGGATCGTGTATTGGTGTATTTTCGTCATTTGGGCGATAAAATCCTTGTTCCCACAAACATATCCGATACGCCAACCCGTCATGGCGTGTGATTTGGACAGGCCGTTGATCAGCACGGTGCGATCGCGCATCCCGGGCAGTCCGGCAAAACAGACGTGCTGTTCCTCATAAGTCAGTTCGGCATAGATCTCGTCAGCCAGGACGATCAGGTCTCTCTCTTCTGCGAAGCGGGCGATGGCCTCCAGTTCTGGCCGGGTCATGATCGCGCCTGTCGGATTATTCGGATAACAGAGGACAAGCATCTTGGTGCGAGGCGACACCTTTTTCTCCAGGGCCTCAACAGTCAATTGGAAGTCATCTTTCACATAGGTAGGGACGGCGACGGCTACGCCGCCGGCCATGGTGACAGTTGGTGAGTAGGAGACGTAGCTCGGCTCGGGAACAAGCACCTCATCGCCGGGGCAGAGCAGCATCCGCATGGCCAGATCGACAGCCTCAGAGGCGCCGACGGTGACCAGAACCTCCGAGAGGGGGTCATAATCGACCCCATAGGAACGCTGGATGAAGCGGGTGATTTCTTTCCGCAACTCCGGCGTACCGAAGTTGGATGTGTACATGGTGTAACCTCGTTCAAGGGCGTAAAAACAGGATTCGCGCACATGCCAGGGGGTGACGAAGTCCGGTTCGCCCACACCAAGGGAGATGACGCCCTTCGTATTGGCCACCAGATCGAAGAATCGGCGGATCCCCGAGGGCGGAAGGTTAAGGATTACCGGGTTGATGTAGTCGTTGAAGGGCTTCATCATGGACTCACCTGCAATCTATTGTCTTCTATTTCTTCATCATAGATGACGCCGTCTTTCTTGTACCGTTTGAGGACAAAATGGGTCGCCGTTGACTGGACATGCTCCAAGACGGCTAGTTTCTGGGCCACGAAAAGGGCCACTTCCTTCATTGTCCGCCCTTCAATCACGACAGAGAGGTCATAACCGCCGGACATGAGGAAGACGGAACGCACTTCCGGGTAGCGGTAAATGCGCTCGGCCACCTGGTCAAAGCCCAGATCCCGTTGGGGAACAACCTTTACGTCGATCATGGCGGTGACCGTGTCATCACCCAGTTTTTCCGGGTTGATCAGAGCCGGGTATTTGAGAATGAGGCGTTCATCTTCCATCTCGGCGATGGCAGCTTTTACGGCCTCTGCTTCCAGGCCCAGCATCAGGGCGATCTGTTCGGGACTCCTCCGGCAGTCTTCTTGGAGGATGTCAAGGATTTGTTTTTTGGCCCCAGCTTCCATGGTACGTCACTCCTTTTTTTTACTCGACAAAAAAGGCCCTCGTCCACAAAAAGGGACGAAGGCCTGGCTTCGCGGTACCACCCTGGTTACCGGCGATAATGCGCCGGTCCACTCAATTTCCCGATAACGGAGGAATGCCGGCATCCCTTACCCCACCAGCATATTATGCTCAGCGGCTCAGGTTGCAGTTTAAGGGTGGCTTTCACC
Source organism: Heliomicrobium modesticaldum Ice1 (assembly GCF_000019165.1). Taxonomy (GTDB): domain Bacteria; phylum Bacillota; class Desulfitobacteriia; order Heliobacteriales; family Heliobacteriaceae; genus Heliomicrobium; species Heliomicrobium modesticaldum. Next base: position 2,479,599 of record NC_010337.2, on the reverse strand, counting down.
GTTTCCGCCAGTCCGGCTCCCACCTACCCCGGTTCGCTGTCTGTGCGGATGAGACGGTTACTCTTCCCCATCATCACTATTGGATCGATTATTCAAGATGTACTTGTATTCTACACCGTCCCGGAAAAAGGGTCAAGGAAAAAATCAGCGGATTCCTGTGCGCAACAAGGCCCGTTTCAATCGGCTGGGGCTGTGCATATCTGTCGGAGAAATATAGGCTAATTTGAGGCCCCTTTGTCGGCAGGCGAATTCGAGGCGGCTCGCCCCTTTCGGCTCAGGGTCGCAACAGACGGCAAGCCCTTTCGCCGGCACATAGGCGGCGATGCCTGATAGGCCGGGCGGGCTGCCGGCGATCACCTCCATCTGTGGGTATATATCCTTCAGGGCGCGCATAACGATGATTTTACCAGATTCTTTTTCCTCCTTGCCTGCGGCTTTGGCGGTAGACTTGGGCGTATTGGCGGCAGCGCAGGCGTGTTGTTTCGATGGCGCTTGTCTTAGGGCCGCTGCCGTGGCCGGGCCAGATCGATTCGCTGACGCGGCCTGCTCTGCTGCAGCGCTGCAAAGCGCCCCAGCATCAGACGTTACGTCCTTTTCCGGCAACAGCGGCATCGCACCGCCCACGGCAACAGTACCGCTGTTCCATTCTGCCTGCCGTCGGGCAATGCCGGCTTTCAGGTAGTCTTCGAGGGTGCGCTGGAATTCGCCGAAACTGCGCAAGACGGCCGGATGGGGAAGCTTTTGTTGCAAAAGCTGACGCATGGTTGGTTCCACATATTCGCGCCTTCCCTCTACCAGCAATTCACAGAGCACTGCCAGTTGGGCCGATAGCCGTGCACCCTCTTCAAAGCGCTCCTCCCGATAAGGACCCACGAGCATGCTGACCTGGCTCGCTTCATCGATCAACTGGTCGAGCAAGCCGAGGATCTGTTGTTCCAATTTCCGTTGTTCCTGTATGTGCAAGACCGGTTCCTCCTCCCTGTCCAATCGGCCGTTTATATGTAAAATTTATGTAGGGGATAAATAGTATAGAACCGGTTCTACGGCTGTCAACTGATGCATACGATTATAGGGTATAGTTCGAAAGTGAAAGAGGTGGCCATAATGCGAGAAGATCAAGTTTTGTACCGGATCGACAAGTATTTTCAAAACCGAAACATGTCCCTGGAGGATAAGCTCTTTTATGCGAAGCTGATCGCCACGTTGGATCTGGAGTCAGGTCAATACAACGCGGAGACGGAAAAACGGCGCTTGGAGCTTTTCGCCGCTCATGTCGACCGGTTGCGGGAAAAGCTGCGCAACCAGGCGGTTTAGCCGGTAACACGTTTCAGTGAGAGGGTAAAAAGCCAAGCCGGTACCCGAAAACGATAATATGACCATTGAAAAGGGCTGACTTCACGTCAGCCCTCGCGTTTTTCCTCTCTTTCGCCTTTTAAGCAGTTCTTCCGTCAATTTCACAGCCGAGACAGCATCCGGTGCATAGCCGTCAACCCCGGCTGCCGCGGCGTATTCGGCGGTGACAACGGCGCCCCCGGCCATAGTCAGGCATTCGACTCCGGCCGCTTTGAGGGCGGCGATGGTGTGATCGATCTCCGGCAAGGTTGTCGTCATCAAGGCACAAAGACCCACTACGTCGGCTCGTTGCGCCCGCGCCTCGGCGACGATCCGTTCAGCCGGCACGTCCTTGCCGAGGTCGATGACGGTAAATCCGTTGTTTTCCAGCAAGGCCGCTACGATGTTTTTACCCAGATCGTGAATATCGCCCCGCACCGTCGCCAGGAGTACCCGCCCTTTGCTGGCCATGTCCTGGCTGGGCAGTTCCGCCTTCAGAGTCTGGAAGGCTACCCGCATCGTTTCAGCTGCAAGCATGACTTGCGGCAGAAAGCAGCGGCCGCTGCCATAGGCCTCGCCGATCTCGGTCATGGCGGTTGTCAGCCCTCCCTCGGTGATGGCGATGGCCGTCAATCCTTCGGCCAATGCTTTGCGGACGAGGGGGATTACGCTCTCCTTCTCGCCGGCGATGACAGCCTTGCGGATGCAGGTGAGCACATCGCCTTCGGTTGCGGCGTTGCCTGCGACCTTCGCCGATGAAGGTGCCCCCGCAGATTGGGCGTAACGGATGCAGAAGCGCTGTCCCTGCTTGTCATGGCCGAGCAATACCTGGGCAGCGTTCCAGCAGTCAGAGAGGGTTTCATCAAAGGGGTTCATGATCGGCGCGTCCAGACCGGCGTCAAGAGCCAATGCACAGAAGGCGGCGTTGACGAGATTGCGCCGTGGCAGGCCGAAGGAGACATTACTAAGACCCATGACGGTTGGGAACCCGAAGGTTTTCCGGTAGCTGCGGAGCGTCTCCAGCGTTTCCCGGGCGGCATTCGCGTCAGTGGCCACAGTCATGACGAGGGGATCGAGCAGAAGGTCCTGACGGCGGAGACCGGCGGCTAGAGCGGCGTCGACGATCTGCTGGGCGATAGCCACTCGTTCCTGCGCCGTCTGGGGAACGCCGCCTGGCGCAATGGGCAGGCAGAGCACAGCGGCGCCATATTTTTTTGCCAGCGGCAGGAATTCACGGAGCCGGTCCGGCTCGGCGCTTACCGAGTTGATCAAAGCGCGGCCGGGGTAGACCCGAAGCCCCGCTTCCAAGGCGGCTGCATCGGTCGTATCAATGGCCAGAGGCACATCGACGAGCAAGGACAATTCCGTAATGGCTGTTTCCATCGCCTTAGCCTGGTTGATACCGGGAACGCCCATGTTCACGTCAAGGATCTGGGCGCCGGCTCGGACCTGTTCGATGGCATCCCGTTTCACCGTCAGCCAGCTTCCGCCTTTGATTTCGGCGGCCAGGGCCTTGCGGCCCGTCGGATTGATGCGCTCGCCGATAATCACCGGAGAGAATGCCGGTCCCAGAAAGACGGTGCGGCTGCGGCTCGTCAGCGCCGTCACCGGGTCTTTTATTAGACGGGCAGGGGCGGCGCCACCGGGATAGGCGGCTTCCAGCGCAGCCTTGGCGGCGGCGATATGCTCCGGCGTGGTGCCACAGCAACCGCCGAGATAAGTGGCACCGGCGGCTGCCAATTTGGGCGCCCAGGAGGCAAACTCTTCCGGGCTCATGGGAAAGACGGTGCGCCCGTCGATCAGTTCAGGCATCCCGGCGTTAGGCTGGGCGCTGATGGGGAGGTTTGTGGCGCCGGCGATGGCTTCGATAACCGGCAGCAGTTGGGCCGGTCCCAGGGAGCAGTTGACGCCGATCACGTCAGCCCCCATAGCTTCCAACAGGTAGGCGGCAGTCGCCGGATCGGTGCCGGTGACGGTTCGACCGTCAGCGCCAAAACTGAGTTGACAGATCACGGGGACCTTGGCCACAGCTTTCGCCGCCAGCAGCGCGGCCCGCATCTCTTGGATGTCGATGATGGTCTCGATAAGAATATAATCTACGCCAACCGCCGCAAGGGCGCTGATCTGTTCCGAATATACATCGACAGCCTCTTCGAAGGACAGTTCGCCGAGCGGCGCGATCAGTTTCCCTGTCGGTCCTACAGAGCCGGCGATCTTTGTCGCTGGCCCGCAAGCGGCACGGGCAGCCCGAACAGCGGCATGACAGACGGCCTCGACCTGGTCGGCCATCCTGTAGTGGGCCAGTTTGAGCCGAGTGGCACCAAAGGTGTTCGTTTCGATGATCTCTGCGCCCATCTCCACATAGCGCCGGTGGATGGCGGTCACTCGTTCGGGGTGTTCTAGGTTGAACCGTTCCGGGCAAGCGCCCGGCAGCAGACCTGCCGCTTGCAGCATAGTCCCCATGGCGCCGTCAAAAAGCTTTATCATCCTATCACGATTCCTTTCTAGCGAGGCAATCTTTCTTTGGGCAGGCGGTGCAACCTCTCTGACAGACGATATCGGTTTTCTTGTTCGAGGCAACCGTGCGTGGAACCAAACCGATGATGGCCGTGACTGATTTTTGCGGGTTGAGCATAAGTCCTTCCGTGACCGAGACGGGAAGTTTGCCGGCTTCTACGGCGGCAAGCAGGGCTGGCTGCACGGTCAGCGGCCAATCCCCGTAGCCGGGACTGAAGCGCCAAGTGGCGCGGTATCCCCGGCGGGCGCCCTCTTCCTCTATGTAGCGATTCGCCTGATCGGCCACCGCCTCTACGGCAGCCGTGCCGGCAGCGTCGAGGAGCATCCCTTGGACATAGCGTCCGGCAGCAAAATGTTCCTCCACTGCCCGCTCCAGGGCTTGACCAATCGTCGCTGTCATGATGACAACCGATTCGGCGCCAGCGAGATGGGCGACAATATCCCGCCCTTCCAGAATGATGACGGGATCAGTGCCGACAGCACTCCGCTCTGGATCATAGGGAAAGGTTTTCCAGAGCGCCTTTCCCTCGGCATAAAGAAGCCCCTCCTGACAGGCAGCGAGGAGCCGTTCTTCGGGAAATTGAAATTCCTCTCCAGACGTTCCGGCCATTCCGGCGTACCGGCGGGCTTCCTCCTTGCTAATAACGGTCAAGGGAAACCGGCAAAAGGACATCCGTCTCCCTCCAACATTCTTGTTCTGACTGCCATTATAGCTTGCTTCCATGCATTATGCAAAAAAAATGGTTCTTGCATGATACAGTTCTGGTTCGTTGATGCTGGACATCCTTAGAAAAAGCAAAAGGACGGGGAGGCACCCGCCCTATCGATATGGCTTCACCTGTCTTGTTTTTCAGATCCCATGGTTGTTGCTTTTCTATATACTGGCATAGCCGTCTCTAATCAAAGAGCAAGAATCGTTTGCGAAGCAGCCAGTATTCGACGATAAAGCCAATGATGGCGAGGAAGATGATGGCGCCAATCAGGCAACGCAGCCAAAAGACCTTATCTTCCAGGGCGGCGATCACCTGTTCTTTCTCTTCCGTAAACGTTTGCATCTGCCGTTTCTGTTCCTGCAGGTTCTCGATGCGAGCGTCGATATTCATCTTGTCTTCGGCCAATTGGAAGGCGCTGCGCGACAACTCCAGATTGCGCTGGCTGAGGTCTTTCACCCGTCTTTCATATAGCCCTTCTTGGCTCACCTCAGCGCCGGGGAGCAGGGCGTTCCACAGGACATCTCCCTCCGCTTGAGCCGGACGGCGGACCCCTGTCAGTTGGGCCAAGGTAGTTGCTACGTCGACAGTGCCCGCAGGCGGCAACGTGACGGCTGTTTTGAGCTTGGGACCGCGCAGGAGCAAGGGAACCACGAGTTCCCGGTCGACCGTTTTATCGGTGCGATCGCTGCTGCGTGGGGCCAGCCCATGGTCAGATGTGATGATGATCAAAGTATCCTCATAGAGGCCGGCCTCTTTAATCGCGCGGATCCAGCGGGCGATCTGCTGATCGACCTCACTGATGGCGCGCAGGTGTCCCTGGCTGTAGGGACCTTCTTTCTTAGCTGCTCGCGCCGGGTCAGAGAAGACAACTAGGGTGGCGAAAGGTTTATTAGCTTTCCACTGTTCGAGAGCTTGGTCAGTGAGCGCCTTGGCGGCGCCGTCGCGAAGGAATACTTTTTGGCGAAAACCGGGCACCAGCGGCTTCACATCTTCCTCTGCCGAGGCGACCAACAAGGTCTGCTGCCCCTGGGCTTGCCAGATCTGAAAAATCGTCTCCGCCTGCAAGGGCTGGAGGGGGTTGAGCATGCCATGGCGACGGGGCGTGGCGCCAGTGGCCAATGAGGCGAGTGCCGACGGGTTGGTCGGCGGATAGACGGCAACCGCCTGTTCTACCTTCACCGCTTCCTTGGATACGTCATGAAAAGCCGGTGCATGGGTGTGCAGCAGTGCATCCATTCCCACACCAGACATGACCATAATGAGGACATGTTTGACTTGCCGCTGAGATTTGTCTTCCAGCGGGGGTGGTTCCGGGTCGGCCAGGGCGACGCCGGAATTCTGGAAGAACAGGAGCAGGAACAGCAGCAGCACCATCTGACGCCACCGGTAAAATAGAGGCCTCATGAACTCCCCCCTCACCCTTGTCCCGATTCTGCTGCATGTATATGGGCGTGAAGGCAGGACTATGAATGACAAAAATGCCTGTCCGGAAAAATTTTTTCGGACAGGCATCGATCATCTCGGCAGCCTAGTCTAATATTGATGGGCTGGAAAGGCGTTCAAAGAGGACAGCCGCAACCGCCGCTAGAGCAAGCGCCCGGTGTCGGCACGGGACATCCGCCGGGTCCGCAGGGGGACGGTGAACTGGACTTCCCGACAAAAAAGCCAGTCATCAGCGCTTTGGCACCTTTTTGTCCACATTTAGGGCAAGGGACTTCGCTTCGTTTATCGTAGGATACCAACTCGGAAAACTGGTGACCGCAGTGGGTGCATTCGAAATCGTAGGTCGGCATGGCGCTCCTTATCTCTCCTTTTTTTGAGGACTAAAAAGCTACTCCTTAAGAATTACTCTGTCTTTTCCCCTGTCGTTTCGGCGGCCGAAGCCTCAGCAGGGGCCGGCTCCGCGTCGATGACAACTTCCTCCTTCGGTCGGATGCCCAGCTTTTCCTCGATCGCAGCAATGCGCGCCTCGAGGGCTTCATATTCCTTCCGGGTGACTAAACCGAAGTCGTTGCGGAGGCGGCTGAATTCACTCTTGATCGTTTCGGAGACGACCTCGCGCTGCTCTTTGCTCTTTTCCAGCAATTCTTCAATGATCTTGGCGGCTTCTTCTTTGCTCATCTCGCCTTTTTTTACCAATTCCTCGACGATGACCTCGGCTCGTTCTTTGGTCAAGGTGACGGCGCCGAGGCCGGCCAGCAGTGCTTTGCGTACGATGTCCAACATAGGCAACACTCCTTTTATCGTATTTTTCCAATGGAGCCAAGGACGGTGCCCGGCCCCACATGAACCGCAATGACAGGGCCAATATCGCTGCCTCTACTATTCATTATACCACTGAAGGGTGCCAATTTAACTTATTTTTGTAAAGACCGTTGCCTGCCCTATCGTCCGGAATATAACGAACAATCAGCGAGGGCGGCTGAAAAAATCCTGAATAAGCGTTCTTCTTTCGGGCAAACTACTGATGCTCCGCTTTTTGGTGGATATATCTCTCCCTGCCAGCGCATGCGCTGGATTTTTTTTAAAAAATACCGGGCGATATCGGCCCGGCGGGGATTGTTTGTTTCGTCTGCATCAGATAGCTTTATCCCCAAAAGGGGACTTTAATGAAACTGGCGCCGCTTTTTCCGGGATGTCAGAACTGAACCGATATACATCATGGTTGGAATCGCAACTGCATGAAAAGCGAACCATCCGGCGTGGCCGAATTCAAATCCGGAGTCATGGATCAGCGTCTTGTCTCGTTCCCACATGCCGCTTCCTCCCCCCCTTCTCTTCCGGTCTACCTCTTAGTCTGGGACAGGAGGAACGAAATATCCCCGGAGAGGATTGGGAGAGAACTGCAAATAAAATCAAACGGAAGAACAAAAAAAGACGGCATAGCCCGTCTTTTTCATCAAATGGTGCGGTCGAGAGGACTTGAACCTCCACGGCCTTGCGACCACTAGAACCTGAATCTAGCGCGTCTGCCAATTCCGCCACGACCGCCTTTTGGTTCTCGCTCTTTGTTGTTTTGAGCGATAACAATGTGAATTATACTTATGGTTGGCTTGCCCGTCAAGTACCTTCTTTTTTCTCCACCTGAAAATCGAGGAGCCTGAGGGTTGCTTCGTCGATGACACCCGTTTCGCTAATCTGCTGCTGTTTTTGGAAATTACGGACGGCTTTTTCCATCTCCGCCCCAAAACGCCCGTCAGCCAAACCAGGCGAAAACCCTTTCTCCTGTAAGCGGAATTGAATCCGAGCCACCTCCTGACCGGTCATGCCGATTTTATAGGCGCTTTTAGACAATTTGACCTTCTGCGAGTCAATGACACGGACGACAGTCCGTAAGGGGATCCATTCAAAGAGTTCCTCAACGTCGCGGTTGTGCATGCGAAAGCATCCGCCGCTCACGCTCTTGCCGACCGACCAGGGTTTGTTGGTGCCGTGAATCCCGTAAATGCCCCAAGGGACGTTGAACCCTAACCATCTGCTGCCAAAACCGTCGCCCCAATGTTTCTGCTTGTCAACGATCCGCCATTCGCCGACGGGCGATGGGGTGTCCCGTTTTCCTGTGGCCACCGGATAGGTCTTATAGACGTTCCCGTCGATGAGAACAGAGAGGGTGTTTTTATCCAGTTCGACGACAAGAGTGATGACGCCTACGGGCGCCGAGGGGGGCTTTCGCGGTTCCGCCGGTTGGTTCGTCATCACCGGCGGTGATAGCGCGAGCCAGGTGGAGGACGAAACGCAGCCGTCGGCCTTCAGCCCTTTTTGCCGCTGCATCTGCGTCACCGCATCCACCGTTTTCCTGTCGTACAGGCCGTCGAGCGGTCCGCTGTAATAGCCAAGTTCCTTTAACCGCTCCTGCAGTTCGGCCACATCACTGCCTTTCAGCGGCGGCGCCGCCGGATAGAGCAGCCGATCGAGGTCGGCGCAGGCGGAGCCCGGCGACTCGGATAGGTTTTCCTCCCGTTCGCCGCCCAGTCGGAAAGCCACCGAGGCTAGCAGGACCAAGAACAACAGAGATAGTCCTCCAGCGATCCATCGCCAGCGACGGCTTCGCAAATGAATGGTGAAAAACACAAAGCGTCCCCCTAACACGGCATCGTTAACACTCCTTCATTCATACTCCCTTTTGCGCTACCGTATGATGGAGAAAGGCGTTCAAAAGGAGGGGTCGGTTTGGCCGCGCAGATGGTGGCGTCCAAAGTGAAAAGACAGGCCCTATGGATTGCCTGCTTGTTGCTCCTGCTCGCCGCCACCGCCTGGGGGTGGCTTTATTGGCAGCAGCGGCAGATCGCCCAACTGCAATTCCTCTTGCAACTTGAAGAGACGCAGAGAACGACCGTTGTCACTGGACCGGAGTATGACAAATTGCGCCAGCGAATCCGCAAAGAAATGGCTGAATCGGGGATCGACTATGCCTTGTTTCTCGAAGACCTCGAGAACGGCAACCAATTCGCCATTGAACCGGACAAAAACTTTCAGGCTGCCAGTGCCATCAAAGTGCCGCTGGTCCTCTTTCTCTATGCTTTGGCCCTTGACAAACGACTCGACCTGGATGAAACGATGACCCTTACCTCGAGCGATCTGGCGCCCAGTTCGGGTGGGCTCTGGAGCTATCTCCCCGGTCGCCAGTACACCCTCCGGCAACTGGCAAAGCACGTCATCGAGGACAGTGACAACACGGCTGCCAACATGCTCATGCGCCGAGTCGGGCGGTCCAATTTCTACCTCTTTCTGCGACTTGCCGGCGCACGCACAGTGCCGGCCGGTCCAGGAAAGGGTAATGTCACTTGCGCCCGCGACATGGCCCTCTACCTCAAAGGGATTTGGGTTTTCCGGCAACTCAACCCTGGCTTCGGGGAGGAGATATTCCAGTACTTGCTTCACAGCAAGATCGATAACCGCATCCCCGCAGGTGTTCCCGATGATATTAAGGTTGCCAATAAGATCGGATCGCAGATCGGTTTTTTTCATGACGCCGCTATCGTGCTGCTCCCCAACCGTCCCTATGTGCTGGCCATCCTCTGCCATCATCCCAGCGAGACCGAGGCAAATGCGGCCATTGCCCGAATCTCCCGCATCATTTATGAGTTCCAGCAGTCCCAGCCAAAGGCTGCGCAAGTCATTTTTTCAGGTGTGTCTGTGACTGACGGTAGAGAGAAAAAGGACATATGATGCATCAAAGGAACATTCTGGTCAGAGGGGATGAAATTGGTTAGGGTCAGCCTTGAGGGGGTGTCTTTATGAGCACCTATGGCGCCTGTTGGGAAAAGAGCAGTCTGGTCGTGGCGCTCATCGTCATTGTGGCGCTCTTTGGCAGTCTCTGTTTCTTTACATCCGGTGATAGGGCGCATTGATTCGGGCAGACGGAACAAACTATCGGCGGGAGGTGAACGCAGCAATGGCCAAGAACGCCGACAAGACGAAAACCAATTTGGGAACCACGGCGCCGCAAACGACCGCTTCCACCGCTGGCGGTATGAACCCTGCTGGAACGACCGCCACTGGCACCACAGCCATGCCAAAAACGAACAAATAAAAAAGTTGTCACCAAAAAAGCCAGCCCGATGGGCTGGCTTTTTCTGCTGATGAACTGTTTTTGATGAACTGTATTCATTAAGATTGGCAGGTCTGAGCGGATTTTCTCAGCTTCTCGCTAGCCTGCAAGTTACTTCTGAACTCGGAGCGAACCGCTTGTGAAGCTGTTTGTCTTTGACTAGATCGCTTTTGCTTCGATTAGACCTCGACAATCCATCCGAAATCATCGCTGCATTTCCCGTACTGCATACCGGTGATGGCGTCAAAGAGCCGCGCCGACAGTTCGCCGGTCACGCCACCGTTGATGCTGATCTCCCTTTCGCCGTGGCGAAGCAGCCCGACAGGCGAGATCACGGCAGCCGTGCCGGTGCCAAAGACCTCTTCTAATCGTCCCTCGTCATAGGCTGCAAAGATCTCATCGACAGAGATAGCGCGTTCGGACACGGCGATCCCCCAGGATTTTAGGACCTGCAGCACCGAATCGCGGGTGACGCCGGAGAGGATGCTGCCGGAGAGCGCCGGGGTCACCACTTCCCCGTCGATCTTGAAGAAGACGTTCATGGTGCCCACTTCTTCGATGTATTTTTTCTCGATCGGATCCAACCAAAGCACCTGGGTAAAGCCCATTTTTTTCGCCTGTTCGCCAGCGTACAGACTGGCTGCGTAGTTGGCCGGCGTCTTTACGTCGCCAAGCCCTTGTTTGGCCGCCCGAGTGAACTCGTCGGTGATGTAAATCTTGACAGGGTTGAAGCCTTCCTTGTAATAGGCACCCACCGGCGAGAGGATGACCATGAACTTGTATGTATTCGACGGGCGCACGCCCAGGTAGGGGTCGGTGGCAATGATGAAGGGCCGAATGTAGAGCGCCGTCCCTTCGGCGCCATAGACCCAGTCCCGTTCGATATCGACGAGGGTTTTGATGGCGTCGACAACGAAAGCCTCGTCGAAGGCAGGGATACAAAGCTTCTGGATCGAGTAGGACATGCGGCGGATGTATCGTTCCGGGCGGAAGAGAACAACGCGCTCATCCTTGGTCCGGAAGGCCTTCATGCCTTCAAAGACAGCCTGACCGTAGTGAAAGACCATGATCGAGGGTTCGAGGAGCAGTGGACCATAAGGCATGATCTGGGCATTGTGCCAGCCCTGTTCGACCGAATAGTCCATGACGAACATATGGTCCGTAAAAATCGTACCAAAACCGAGCTTATCGGCGGCTGGTTTTTCTTTTCTCGCCTGCGCAAGGTTGATTTGAAGTTCCATCGACATAGCCACCCATCCTTTATTCTTTCCCGGAAACGAATACAGCCTCTGATTCAAAGTTTCTTCGAAGAAGATGGTACAGGATCGCCGGGAACAGTGTCAATGCGTTGGGCAGGAATTCACATGATCCGGTATGGGGTTCTTATCACTGAGGAAAACTTGCTTCGGGAGGTGGCCTGATGAGACGGCAGATCACTGTGGTCATCCTGTTCTTTTTATATATGATCGTCTCCGGCTGCACGCCGGAACGGCGACCGCCGGAGACAAACCAGACACAGCAGCAGAACAAAGGTGAGCAAGGCGAGAAAAAAGGCATGAACGTGGAAGACAAGGACGAGGAGATGGAGAAAAAAGGCGACGAGGGCGAGCAAGAGGGCGGGAAGAAGAAAAGCAAAGGCGGCGACGAGGAGAACGAAGAAGGCGGACGTGAGAAAAGCGGAGAAAAAGGCAGCGAAGGCGGTAGCGGCGAGGAAGGCGACGACGAGGGCGCCACGAAGAAAAAAGACACTGCTGGAAGCGACGAGAAAAAAGGCGCAAGCGACAAAAAAGAGGAAGAATAATTGTGATGCCGGTCAGCAGAAGGCATCTGATTTTTTGATATAGAAATTTTTGGGTCTCAATCAAGTGACTTGGCGCTCCCCCCTTGTATCTCGTGCTTTCTTTTGATAGGATCAGACTGCCCTTGGGCGCGAGACGGAGGAATCTCTTGGTCGGTTGCATGGCCAGGGGGTTTCTTCATTTTTTATTCCTCTTCGTCAAAAGAATTTGTTAAAGGGAGGTGTTTCCCATCGGTCACTTAGGCATGAAAAAGGAAGAGGTTCTTCGGGCGCTCGCCAGCCGGTTGGACAAAAACCCTATCGGGGCGCCCATGAACGAAACGCTGATGGAGATCTTACACACCATGTACACCTACAGGGAGGCGGAGATCGCCAGCCAGTTCCCGCAAGGCTTTACGACGGTGGAACGGCTGGCGGAGTTGACGGGAATCGCAGAGACAGAACTGGTCTCCCATTTAAACAACATGGCCGACAAGGGTCTGGTCATGGACTTTCCCCGCAAAGGACGGAGCATGTACGTCCTCTCGCCGCTCGTCATCGGATTCTTCGAGTACACCTTCATGCGGGTCACCGACAAACTGCCCCAGAAGGACTTGGCTGAACTTTTTGAGCGATACTTCCGGGACAGGCGCGTCGCCGGCGAGTTTTTCGGCGGCGATACGAAGCTTTTTCACACTTGGGCTTATGAGAGTGTCATGCCCGATGAGGTGGAGACAGAGGTCCTCGACTATGAGAAAGCGTCAGCCATGATCCGCGACTCCGGCGGCGGCGGTCTGTCCATGTGCTACTGCCGTCATGAGGCCGATCATCTGGGCAAGGCCTGCGACGCCCCCATCGACGATGTCTGCACGTCCCTGGGCGCTGCGGCCGAGTGGCTGATCCGGCGCGGTTTTGCCCGCCCGGCCAGCACGGACGAACTGTTGCGCGTCCTCGACCATACGGAGTCTCTGGGCCTTGTCCACCTGGCCGACAATGTGCAAAAAAACCCGGCCTACATCTGCCACTGCTGCGGTTGTTGCTGCGGCGTACTGCGGACAATCAACGAACATAACATCGCCTCAGTCCATCCGAGCAACTTCATCCCTGCCATCGACGAACACCGCTGCACCGGCTGCGGCGCCTGCCTGAAGCGCTGCCATGTGCGGGCGATCTCCCTGATCGAACGTTCCACAGGCGGTGACAACCGCTCTCGTCCGGTCGCCGGTTCCGGTGATGGAGATCTTTTTTGGCCGTCAGGGGCAGGTGGTGGAAGGACTGGAGCTGTGATGACCGGACCAACTAAGGTTGCTTTCGTCTTGACGGATCGATGCATCGGCTGTGGCGCCTGTGTCAAGGGCTGCCGACCCAGCGCCATCTCCCTCGTCCGCCGCGGTGAACTGCATATCCCGCCGAAAGACAAAAAAGAGCAGATGCTGCGCATCGCTCAGGGAAAGGGGAAAAGGTAACTTCCTATTCAATTTTCTCATTTCACGCCCACATAGTTGTCTTCTTCCTCCCACATCTCGTCAAATTGCCCTTTCCAAGCCCGCGCCATGATTGGTTCGCGCACGACCAGGAGCTCATCGTCATCGATGGTAGCGGCGCTCTCGCTGAAGTCCAGTTCTGTTGCAACGGCAGATCCGTCGATAATGACCGCGACGGTCTGCGAACCGACCATAGCTGGCGCGCCGCGCTGAATCCTCTCATCGGCCTTTGTCTTTCCTCGGTTTTCTACCTCTTTTTCAATCGGCGCCGCGCAGGAAAGGATCAGAAAAGCCAGCGCCAACACAGTCGATAACCAGGTAAGCCGAAGCATGCCCACACCTCCGCTATTTTTCCATTATATACCATTTATTCGGCGCCTTCTGTCTTTTTCCTTTTTTGAGGATGTGCTTTTGTGATAACAGAACGGTCTGAAGGGCAGTCCGCAGGGGATGCCTTTCAAATTTCATGCCCCGTCGGGTCACAAGCGATGATGAAATGAAAATAGCTTTGGTAAAAAAAAGCCCGCCCAAAGGGTGGGCGTGGCTATTTTCAGCGTTTTTTGCTTGAGGTCAGACGAGGAAGTAGCGGCATTCAAGAAGGATCCCGCGATTCCATATCAGATTCTATTACCAGTATACACTTTTTTGGTATAAAATATAAAGTCATGCCAGAGGAGTCCTTGATTTTTTCGAGATCCCTTTTATCTTTTCGCATTCATCTATTGACAGTTTCCGCTGAATCAGTTATATTAAATGATGTTTGAGCCGGCGTAGCTCAATCGGTAGAGCAACTGACTTGTAATCAGTAGGTTGCGGGTTCAAGTCCTGTCGCCGGCTCCACAACATATGCGGGTCAGCGGGATCACCAGGTGGAAGAGAGAACCAAAATGTAGTTACCTTTGTAGTTACGGAGGGGCATCTCTGGCGAAGCCATGGGGTTGAAATGATCCGGTACGCAAACAAAACCGACGGAAGCTTTGGGCTGACGGCGGTTTTTTGCGTTTCCGGTAATGAATTTTGTGGTGGAAAAACACGGTGGGGGTACGGGTTTTCGCTGTCCGTCCCTAGGCAAAAGAAAAAGCGTCTCGGCAGGTTAGGGAAGATGACAGGCTTATTCCGCAGCTAGGGCATCTGCTTTCGTTACATGGACTGTGCCATAAGGGTGTTGAGGTGGAGCGTAGATAGAATACAATTTAAGCGGTATATTTCCTGTGTTGATCAGATTGTGCCATTTGCCAGCAGGTATAATGAATGCGAAATCATCACGAACATATGCTTGAAAGTCTAATCGTTCTTTCGCGTCACCCATTTGGACAAGTCCTTGACCTTCTTCAATACGTATGAATTGATCCAGATTGGGATGAATTTCCAAGCCTATGTCGTCACCGACATTGATACTCATCAAGGTAAGCTGCAAATGGTTTCCTGTCCATAAAGCGGTGCGAAAAGTATTGTTTTGCTTCGTTGCTGCTTCGATGTTTACAATAAAGGGTTCTTTTCCATAATCCCTAAAACTAATGGGAGGATAAGCCCTTGCTTCAGAATAAGGAAAATACTGGATGGAACGCTGGTTCCGATAATAATATGCGGGGCACATCGGAACGTCAGCGTAGCAAGGGCACTGATGCACATTTTGGCCATAATACATGAGATTCATTCCCCTCATAATTTTATGATAAGATCATATGATGTACATTATGAGGATGTGATTTATTGGACGCCTATGGCCACCATGACTTGAACCACGAAAATCATACATATATCCGCCCCCGGCTACCCTATCCGCGACCACGCCCCTCCGATACGCCTTGACCACCCTACAGGTCTCGTTGATCGCTTCAAGTTTGCCTCATTTTTTCGACATCCCCTTCCAATTCCTTCGCTAGCGCTTTCAATGTGTCGATCTCTTCTTCCAGAAGTTTGTATACCTCTACTGGCGTCTTAATGCCGGCCTTTTTGACCTCGTCAATAAAGTCCTGAATCCTTTTGGCCGTATTTTCACAGGCAACGAGCGTTCCTGTCAAGGCGGCGAGTTGATCGGCTTCCCGCTCTTTTCGTATCTCCTTTTGACGATTCAACAAGACTCCTTCACCACTTCCGTTCTGCTTTTCCAGAAATATCATTCCCTTTTCTGTTCCATTTAACGTATTTGTTTGGGGCTTCTACCTTAGAGACAACGCCCATGCCGGTCGCGGCATGGGCGATAACGCGAAGATGAAAGTCCTCCCACTTGTTTATCTTCTGTATCACCAGGGCCTCATACATGCTGCTCTTTCTCACCGACTGCTGATTGAAAAGCCTCGAGAACTGCTTGGGAAAGAATCGTGCGAGCTTCCTGGGAGATGGGATGGGCGATGGATTTTGTGTTAAATCGTCTACTGTTTTAGAGACAATTCTTCATCAGCCAGAGCACTCTGATAGCTCCGGATCACGACCTCAGCAATCGTCGAGTTTATTTGAGGAGAAACCGGCTGCGCGATGGGGGGTAGAGAGACATAGATCCCTTTCTCCCCTTCAACGACCTTGATGTCATGAATGACAAACATATCGTCAATCGTCATGGATGCGATAGCTTTCAATTCGCTGTCATCGAAGAGCTTCCGGATCTGCACATCGGTGATTTTCATCGGCGCACACCTTCCTCTTTGTCTTTCTTGCCGGTGAAGACCGGTGGGATGGCGCAATATTCTTGCCTGCACTCCATTTGATAAAAAGCGTCGATGACTGTCTGTGTGACATACTCCCAGGCTTCTTTGTTGGTTGGATGGGCTGAATAACGGATCCCCTCCGTAAAGGGCTTGCGTCGAGGCATCTCCACAGTCAACCCTTCAGACCCTTCGATCACCTTGATCCCATTGATGATCAAGGCGTCATCCAGTGTGATCGACGCAATCGCTTTGATTTTATCCAACTGTACTCGTGTGATTTGTACGTCCGTTATCTCCATTCCCTAACCCTCACACCGTTTTTCCCATACAAAGAATAGTAATTTCAATTGCATATAATGTCAAGAACAGACCTTCATGTTTTACGGTTCAGTCATTGAAGAAATATTATGATTCCTCTGCGGAGAGCTGTTTTTCCAGCCCGGCACTTACCGACGAACGATCGATTATGGTGAAGGTTCCAATGAGGCAATGCTAAAGGCGCAAAGGAAACCGGTGAAGGTGACGCGGTCCCATGAGTCCATAGACGAAGAATTGAACAATTGTGAACAAACACACGCAGCTGATAGAAGAACGATACATCTCAGGGTTGACTATTGACCCCTGTGTGGCCAAATCCCCCATCGCCGCGTTCCGTTTCATTCAAACTTTCTCTCTCTTCCAGTTCCACCTGGTGGAAGACCGGTTGAAAAACCAGTTGGGCCACTCGGTCCTTTTTTCGTATATCTACATGCTTGTCGCCAAGATTGATCAGAATCACGCCCACATCACCGGTATAGTCAGCATCCACGGTGCCGGGACTGTTCAGCAGGGTGATGCCATGCCGTAAGGCCAGCCCGCTGCGAGGTCGGACCTGCGCCTCCATCCCTTCCCCCATTTGAATGGCGATTCCTGTACGGACCAAGATGCGCTCCCCCGGGAAGATCCGAATGGCCTCAAAATGATCGTAATAGGGATCGCTGGCGTTTTCCGGGAGAACGGCGTCGAGCACATGCAGGTCAAATCCGCTCGCCAGTTTCGTCTGCCTTTCGGGAATCATCGCCTCTGGATGTAGTCGTTTTATTTGTACTTTCATGGAAAACGCCCTTTCTATCGGTATGTATACAGTGTTTTCAATTTCGACGTGCCCTACGGTTCTTCCTTCTCGCTCACCCTGTCTTCCTCTTCCATCACGCCGTTCTTTCCTAAAATGCGACGGGCAAGACGGATCAACGCCGCCTAAAGGTTGCGGGTCGAAGAATCTGCCCTGCCCAGGTTCTTTTTTCTTTATTTTTCATCATCGCCTACTGTTGCTTATCCAACAGGAACGGCATTTGTCAGATTCGCCGTGATGCGCCGCCATAGGATCTCGATAGCAACAGTCCGGCCAGGATCAGGTTAACGACCGCAACAAACCCGTAATAACCAGGCATGTTCCACCACCAACCGAGGAAGAACAGACAGAGGCTGACGGTAAACAGACGGATGATCGGCCCTTTCAACCGGGGCATTTCATTTGCCCTTTCGCTACTTCCTTCCCCCAGGGTCAGGGATAGCGGTGCCGCCTGCTCCACCAATAGGTCCGGCTGCCTGAAAATCGGCCATACCTGTTGGACGAAAGGAAAAACAAAGATAGCAGCCAGCATGGCCAGCAGATAGGCCTGACCGGGCCCACCGGGCCAGATTAGGGACAAGAAGAGGTAGACGGGAAGTATGACCGCTAAGAGGCGTAAAATAAAGGATTGCATCAAAAAATCCCCTCCTGCCGGTAGCATTGCCTACGAGCAGGAATCTTATCCAGTATTTACCGCCAGATCAATTCGACGCGGCTGTGATCTGGAATGGGCGTGGCGTAGTCGGCAGGAAATCCGTTGACACGGATGTCCAGTTTATGCTTCCCCTCCGGAGGCGTAGGATCGAAGTTGATCCTCGCCAGCAGTTCTGAAAGGATCAGGTTGGCTGAACGACCAGCCTTGACGACGATGGTATCTCCGTCGTTGACCTGTTCTTCCCCTGTAGCCGGCCGGTTATTGAGGAAGAAGGCTGGCGCTTGTCCGGGAAAAGACCACTCGGCATCGTTGACGGTCACATGGAGCGGTTGGCCTTCCCACTGCTTCAAGTCCACGATCTCCTTTAATTGCAAGCCCTTCACCTTAGATGGGCGGATATCGATGTGATCACCTGTTTTGACCGGGCTGTCCAGGCTGACCGCCCGACCGTTTATCCACGCCTCCGGCTGCGAGACAGGAACGATTTTTTCGACGCCGTTGAGGACATAGCGGATGGAATGGGCTGTCTGCAGCGCCGCCAAGTCGCCGACGGCGTCAAGCACTTGGGCCAGTGTATTAAGGTGGAAGTAGCGGATCCGGGCGCCGTCTTCCAATGGGGTGTCCAAAGTGGCTTTTTTTCCATTCATGGTCACAGGCGGATCGATATGGACAGGCTGGCCGTTGATCACCAGATCAAGAGGCGTCAGGGAAGGCGTCAAGTCACCGATTCGCCCGCCACCGTCAGCGCCTTTGCGGGCCGCTTCAAAGCGGATCTGATCACCAGCCCGGACAAAGCGGTCGAGTTTTGACGGTTCACCGTTGACGGTTATCCGGGCTGGTTCACCAAGGGTTCCCCTGAGGATTTTTATCTGTCCGTTGACCTCCACGGTCATGGCGAGACCTGGCAGACCGTGAATATGCCGAAGGCTGACGCCGGCTGCCAGGAGAGCGTCGCCGACGGTGCCCAACCGCATATTGAAGAGCCGCACCGGCTGATCATTGACGAATACCTCATAAAAGCCAAGGGTCTGGTGCTTGATCGAGGTGACAGCGATCCCGACGGGGGTGACGAATTCGGGACCCTTCATGTCTTCCAGGTTGCCTGTCAGATCGCGGAGGCTTTCGCGGCCGCGGACGCCGACGCGGTCGCGGGGCAGGCCGAGGGCCTGGGCTAACCGAGCCGGGAGCAACGGCGTCAGTGAACCGCCGCCAACGAGGATGACCGCTTGGGGCGGTTTACCGTTAAGGGTGATAATCTTATCGGCGATTTGGCAGGCCAGGTGTTCCACTGTCGGCTCCAACGAAGCCAGTACATCCCGAACGTCCAACAACTGTTCGAAGCCGAGGACGTCACAGGCACAAACCTGCTTGCCTTCCAGGTCGGATGCCTCCCGGCCCGGCGCGCTTTGCACCAGGGACTGCAGTTCCCGTTTGATCCGCTCTCCTTCTCCAAACTCGAGCAGATATTTTTGGCAGATCTGTTCCGTGATCTCGTCGCCCGCCACAGGTACCATGTCATAGGCGATCACGGTACCGCCGGATGTGATAGCAATGTCAGAGGTTCCGGCGCCGATATCGACAAGGGTCAGATTCAATTGGCGCATGTTTGGCGGGATGACCACATTAATGGCGGCTATCGGCTCTAATGTAAGACTTTTCATTTCCAGCCCTGCCCGCTGGAGGACGGAAAACATGGAATCAACGACCACCCGGGGCAGGAAGGTTCCGATGACCTCGATTTCCGCCGCTAAACCTCGTTGGCCGACCAGATTGCCGATAGGTTGACCTTCAAGATAATGGTTGACGACGCTGTAGCCGACACAGTGGTAGTCGCGAACGGCGTCGCCGCCAGCGCTCTGCAATTCCTTTTGGGCCTGTTGCAGCGCTGCCAGTTCCAATCCGAGGATATCTTCCCTCGTATATTCCTGAAGGGACGTCGATCTGCGCTCGGCCCGGCCCCGCGATGTCTTCAGCGACCTTCCAGCCGCAGCGACGGAGACCTCTCTGAGGGGGCGATCCAACTGCGATTCCAGGCGTTCCTTGATCCGCCGCACCACCTGAGTCACCTGAACGACATCATGGATCTGACCGTCCAGCATAGCCCGTTGGCGATGTTCCTCCATGGCGGTATGTACGATTTCTAATCCTTCTTCCACCTCACGGGCAACGATCCCCACGACACTTCGTGTGCCGATATCGAGGGCGAAGATAAACTGATCCTGATCCGACATGTCCAGTCCTCCTGCATGCGAAAATGCCGCAGGACCTTGTTCGCCCCGGCGGCATGTTTTTCCTGCTGTTTAAAAAGAACCTGCCGCGCCTCCCACTTCCCTGACTGCGGCGTCAATCAGGGGCCGTCAAGCCGAGAGAAGTACCAGAAACTCGTTTTTACTGAGGCCGGCTTGTTGTAAGATGCCCATCAGGGTGCCTTTTTTCAGGTCTTTCTGGTTTCCTGGGACGGTTACAGCAAAAAGTTCTCCCGCTCCTGCCTTCACAAGGCGGAGGTGGCTCCCCTTTTGCCGAACCGGCTTGAACCCATCGCGAGAAAGAACCTTAGCCACATCGAGGCCGGACACCGTAGGTAAGCGGCCGGACATCCCCAAAACAGCGTCACCTCCAGTTTCCCCTGGAGGCACGGCAGGATTCGTCCTTATTGTGTCCATTCGGTTCTTTTTTAGCGGTTCCTCTTTTCCGCATTTTTCCCTTTTACCGGATTTGCGTATAAAAGCGCGCCGCCGTGATACCCTAATGATGCAGCTTGCTGAAAATGCCCATAGGAGAATCTATTATGTTGCAGGAGATGATGTGTCATTTTTACCCGTTGGTTCCTGTTTCCCCTGCTGGCTGCGGCGATCTTTGTCCATCCTGTTGCGGCGCAAGCCGCCTCAGGAACAGGCGAGAAAGAAGCCCCTTTTTTCGAACAGGTGCCCCTGCGAACGATGGCCCAGTTGGCCATGAACGGATACCGCCTGTCGGCCCCGATGGAGGTCGACGCCTCTGCATATGACGCCTGTGTCCAGTGCTGCGGGAAAAGCGACGGCATCACCAAAACAGGACAGAGGGCGATCCCTTGGTATACGGTGGCCGTCGACCCCGATGTGATCCCCTTGGGGACAAAAGTCTATGTGCCCGCTTTTGGTCGGGTCTTTGAGGCCCAAGACATTGGTGGCAAGATTCGGGGGCGGCGCATGGATTTCTTCCTGCCCGACCATGAATCGGCCGTCAGTTTCGGCAGACGCCCCGTGCGCGTTTTCCTCTTGGCCGGTCCTGAGGCAAAACTCCCAGGGACGGCGAACGGGACAATGGTCTGGGCGCAGACGCGCAGCCAGCGCTAGTTTCCCTTTCTAATCCCCCTCTTGCGGGAACAGACTTCCGGGCGGCGTGATCCAGTGAAAACGCTGCTTGTATTGTTCCTGCCAAAGGGTGACATAGCGGCGGGCGTTCCCCTTAAACCGCTCCGCCTCCTCAGGTGTCAGGGTCCGTGCCACTTTTGCCGGGCTGCCGACGATCAGGCTATAAGGGGGGAATTCTTTGCCCGGTGGCACGAGGGCATGGGCGCCGACGACGGAATGTTCGCCGATGACGGCGCCGTCAAGGAGAACGGCGCCCATGCCGATGAGGCAGTGATCACCTACGCGAGCGCTGTGAATGATAGCGCCATGACCGACAGTGACCCAATCGCCGATCTCGGTGGGATGAAAGGCATCAGTGTGCAGCACCGTGTTATCCTGAATGTTAGAATTCTCTCCGACGATGATCGGCTGGCCCACATCGCCACGGGCAACTACATGGAACCAGAGACTGGCGCCTTTTTTGACGATCACATCACCACCCACGATGGCGCTCGGAGCGATGAAGCTGTCCGGGTCGATCTGCGGAACAAGCGAGCCTAATCGAAAGATGGGCATCCGGTTTCGACTCCTTTTTCAAAAAGGTCTGTGATTGGATCATTCCCGGCAGTTCCCTCAATATACCGGTCGTTCATGAGGGGATTTTAGAAAAAGCCCCATCGCCCCGCGGTCCCCGGACCGTGGACGATGGGGCTTTTTCCTCGCCCTTCTCAAAGTCTACTTGTTAGTGACCTTCGATTTAGCGCCAGCGAGGAGGACACCGATGAGGACAAAGGGCCAGCCCATGTAAAAAAGTCCTTTATGATGCTGCTTCGCTTCTTTCCACTGGCGGTCTACCGTTTTGTCGGCACGCATCCAGTACCAGAAGGCGTACCCGAAACCGAAATAGACACCGACGATGGTGATGGCTGTCCATATGGTATCAAATATGCCGCTGTCCATGTGTAATGCCCCCTGTGCTACAGTTTCTGATAGAAGAAGGTAGCCGCCGTACCAAAGCCCAGTTCCCTAGCCTGAAAAATCTGCTCGGTCGATCCGGTGAAGAGGATGCCCCCCTTGCGCAGGGCATTGTGAAATCGCTTGTAGAGAAGACTCTTTGTTTCTTCCGTGAAGTAGATGACCACATTGCGGCAGAGGATCAGGTCAAAACCGGATTCGAAGTCATCCTTCAGTAGGTTGTGCTGCCGGAAACGGATGTGGCGTTTCAGATCATCTTTTACCCTGTGGAAGCCGCTGCCCTGGGGCTCGAAGTATCTGGATACCATTTGCGGCGAGACGTTGGCCAGCGATTTGTCTGAGTAGATGCCGATCTGGGCTTTGCGGAGCACCTCTGTGTCCAAGTCGGTGGCAAGCACCTTGTTGCGCATGTCGCAGCGTGATTCCAGCATCGTCATGGCCAAGCTGTAAGGCTCTTCCCCGGTGGAACAGCCGGCCGACCATACTTTCAAAAGAGGATTCTCTTTCAGCAGCATGGGCAGAATTTTTGTGGTTAAGATTTCCCACTGGCTGGGGTTGCGTAAAAATTCCGACACGTTGATCGTGAGGTGATCGATGAACTTGCGGTACTGCTCTGCGTCGCGGTCGATCAGGGCGAAATAACTGAGCAGGTCATTGACGCCTTGCGACCGCGCCAATGTCCGGATCCGTCGCTCCATCTGCGGGCGTTTGTAATTGGACAGGTCTAATCCGCTTTTAGCATATACCTTTTTGATAAAGATTTCGTATTCATCTCCAACTACGGTCACGGATTTGCCTCCTTTGGAGAGTATCGTGCAAACTGACTTATCACTTCGTTATACGATGGAAAGATTCCTGCTTAAAGGGTCTTAATCATGTATCTTCCGCCTCTTTTGTGTCAAGATAAAAAAATCCTTGGCAATTGCCAAGGAAAGAACGCAGTGGCTCCGCTGCCGCACCTGCGTTGGGAAGATCATCCATTATAGTTTATGCAGGAGGGACGGCGGATTATGTCTTTTCTTTAGTTGGTTTTTTCGAAGTTCTCTCTCGGTGGCTGTGGGAATCCGTTCGCCGGGCATTTCGGCTTGAAAAAGGTCGTCTTCATATACTTCGATCATGTTCCTAGTATGCCCGAAGAGCGGTCCAACTATTGTTATCCGTTCTGGATAGCCGCCTGGGCCGCCGCCAACCGGGCGATGGGCACCCGGTAGGGAGAACAAGAAACGAAGTTGAGACCGATGAGGTGGCAAAATTCAATAGATGACGGCTCACCGCCATGTTCGCCGCAGATCCCGACGAGCAAATCGGGACGGGTGGCACGCCCTCTTTCGACGGCGATCTTCATCAGACTGCCGACACCATCCCGGTCAAGAACGATAAAGGGATTGTCGGACAGGAGCTTCCGCTCCGAATAGACGCCGAAGAACTTCGATTCGGCGTCATCGCGGGAAAAGCCGAAGGTGGTCTGGGTCAGGTCGTTGGTGCCGAAGGAGAAGAACTGGGCTTCTTTTGCAATTTGGTCGGCCGTCAGAGCAGCCCGGGGCACCTCGATCATGGTACCGACGGTATAGTGGAACTTGGTCCCTGTCTCTGTCATGACGGCAGCGGCTGTCTCTTCGACAACCTTGCGCAAGTAGGCCAGCTCTTTGACCTCGGCCACCAGCGGTATCTCGACCTCAGGCTCTACGTCAAACCCTTCATCGACCAGTTGAACCACGGCTTGGAAGATGGCTCGCGCCTGCATGGCATAGATTTCGGGATAGGTGATCCCTAAGCGACAGCCGCGGTGGCCGAGCATGGGGTTGAACTCGTGGAGAGCTCGGACTTTCTTCATCAGTTGTTCTTTTTCATTGAGTTCATCGAGCAGGGCCTCTTTGCGGTCGCCATCAGTTGTCTCGATGGCGCAGCGCAGGCGGGTCGTGTCGACAAGCAGGTCTTCCAGGCTCGGCAGGAACTCATGGAGGGGCGGGTCGAGCAGGCGGATGCAGACAGGGAAGCCTGCCATGGCCTTGAGGATGCCGTAGAAATCGCCTTGCTGCATCGGCAGCAGCTTCGCCAGCGCCGCTTCGCGCTCTTCGAGAGACTGCGCAAGGATCATCTCCTGCACGATGGGCAGCCTATCCTGAGCCATAAACATGTGCTCTGTCCGGGTGAGGCCGATGCCAGCGGCGCCAAAGTTGCGGGCCATTTCCGCTTCCTCCGGCTTGTCGGCGTTGGCGCGGACGCCGAGGGTGCGGATCTCGTCGGCCCAGTCGAGGAGGACGCGGAACTCCTTTGTCAGTTCCGGTTCAAGCATGGGCACTACCCCTTCGATGACGCGCCCAGTGGCGCCGTCGATGGAGATGATGTCGCCTTTGCGGTAGGTCTTGATTCCGCCGGAAGCTGTAGCGACGGCAAAGTCGCCGCGGTTGTAGTCGATGCGCAAGGCCTCGCAGCCGCAGACACAGGGTTTGCCCATCTGGCGGGCTACGACGGCGGCGTGGGAGGTCATCCCGCCGCGGCTGGTCAGGATCCCCTGGGCCTGGACGATGCCATGGATGTCATCCGGTGTCGTCTCCATCCGAACCAGGATCACCTTTTCCCCTGCCTTACCAAGGGCTTCCGCCTCATCGGCGTCAAAGACGACCTTGCCCGAGGCGGCGCCGGGAGAGGCCGGCAAGCCGGTGGCAATGACGGTCAGTTTGGCTGTCGGGTCGATGCGGCGGTGGAGCAGTTGATCCAGGTGTTCCGGCTCGACACGGAGGATGGCTTCTTCCTTGCTGATCAGGCCTTCCTGGACCATGTCGACGGCGATTTTAACGGCGGCGGCGGCAGTGCGCTTGCCGTTGCGGGTCTGCAGCATCCAGAGCTTGCCTCGTTCGATGGTGAACTCGATGTCCTGCATGTTGCGGTAGTGCCGCTCCAGGATCCCGCAGATCTCGACGAACTGTTCAAAGCATTCGGGCAGTTCTTCCTGCATGCGAGAGATATGTAGCGGCGTCCGGATACCGGCAACGACATCTTCGCCCTGGGCGTTGATCAGGTACTCGCCGTAGAGTGCCTTTTCCCCTGTCGAAGGGTTACGGGTAAAGGCGACGCCGGTTCCGCAGTCGTTGCCCATGTTGCCAAAAACCATGGCCTGCACATTGACGGCTGTGCCGAGGTTGTCAGGGATCCGGTTGATCTGGCGGTAGACGCGTGCGCGATCATTGTTCCAAGAAGAGAAGACAGCGCGGACAGCCCCTTCCAATTGGGCCATGGGATCCTGCGGGAAGGTCTGGCCTGTGGTACGCCGCACCATGGCCTTGTAGTCTGCGATCAGGGCGTTTAGGCTCTCTACGGACAGTTCGTTGTCGAAACGAACGCCTTGGCGTTCCCGATATTCTTCCAGGATATGTTCAAAGTCGGCGTGGGAGGCGCCGAGGACGACGTCGGAATACATCTGGATAAAGCGGCGGTAGCAGTCAAGGGCGAAACGGTCATTCTGGGTTGCCTGAGCCAGGCCCTTAACAGTCACATCATTGAGACCCAGGTTCAGGATTGTGTCCATCATCCCGGGCATGGAAAAAACAGCGCCCGAACGAACGGAAACGAGCAAGGGGTTTTCGGCGTCGCCGAACTTCTTGCCCAGTTTGGCCTCTACCTCAGCCAGGGCGGACTTGACCTGATCCATCAACCCTTCGGGAAAGTTTTTTCCCGCGTCGTAGTAGGCGTTGCAGGCCTCGGTGGTGATGGTGAGGCCCGGCGGAACAGGCAGGCCGATGTTGGTCATCTCAGCCAGGTTGGCACCTTTGCCGCCCAACAAGGATTTCATTTCCGCTTTACCTTCTTCAAAAAGGTAGACCCATTTTTTAGACATTCCGTTCCCCCCGGTAATAATATTCCAACACGCGAGCGGCAGTCTCCTCCACCGCTTTGTTGGTCACATCAATAATGGGACAGCCGACGCGTTTCATGATGCTGTCGGCGTAGTCCAGCTCCTGTAGGATCCGCTGGTGACTGGCGTAGTCGGCATTGCCGGCCAGACCGAGGGCGCGCAGCCGTTTCGTACGGATACCGTTGAGCAGTTGCGGCGAGATCGTCAGGCCCACCACCTTGCGTCGCGGCAGTTGAAAGAGTTCTTCCGGCGGCGCCACCTCGGGAACAAGAGGCACGTTGGCCGCCTTGATCCGTTTATGGGCCAGATACATACAGACAGGCGTCTTCGATGTTCGCGACACGCCGATCAGGATCACATCGGCGTGCAGGATGCCGCGGGGATCCTTGCCATCATCATATTTGACGGCAAACTCAATCGCCTCGACCTTGCGGAAATAGTGCTCATCCAGTTGGTGCAACAGTCCCGGTTTTTGGGCCGGTTTCAGATTAGTCAATTTCTGGAGCCGCTCGATCGTCGGCCCAAGCACATCGATCGTCGGGATCTGGCGCTCCTGGGCAAGGCGCAACAGTGTCTCGCGTTGTTCGTCGATGACCAGTGTATAGGCGATGATGCTGCGGTGCCCCGCTGCCTCCTCGATGATTTCTTGGATGTGGCTCCGTTCCAGCACATAGGGCACTCGCTTGATCTCGAACCCCTGGCCGTCAAACTGACTGGCGGCGGCGCGAACGACAAATTCGGCGGTTTCACCGATGGAATCGGAGACTACGTAGATGACTGGTTTTCCACCATCCGCGCTAGCGATATGCTTCCCCTCCTCGCTTTCGAAGCAACGATCATCTGCTCCGGTTTACAATTCGTCGTTCGCAAGTTCTACAAAGAAGCGGGTGATGTTTGTTTTGGTCAGCCGTCCCACCACTTCCAACCGTTCCTGCCCATTAGGCTGGACAAAGGTGCGAACGACAGGTAACGCGTCGATTTGATGGGTGATCAACCGCTTGGCCGCGAGGTAGACCGTGTCATCGGGTGTCACAGTGATGATGTTCGGCATGCGGGTCATCACCATCCCGACAGGCATCTTGTGAACATCGCCGCCACTGATGGCGATCTTGAGAAGGTCTTTTCGGGAGACGACGCCGGAAAGGTAGCCATCGCCATCGACGACAGAAAGGGTCCCTACATCCTCGGTGAACATGGTGACAACAGCGTCATAGACGCTGACCGTTTCCCGAGCCACCACCGGCAGGGATTTGATGTCCTTGACACGGAGCTTGCTGATGGCGCGGGCCACAAGCGTGTTTCCCGATCTGCCGTTGTAATAGTAGCCTACCCGGGGACGGGCTTCCAGAATTCCCGACATGGTAAGGATTGCGAGATCGGGACGTAAGGTCGCGCGGGTCAATTCCAATAGATCGGCGATCTGCTCCCCTGTGATCGGCCCTTTCTCCTTCACGATCTGTACGATTTTGACCTGGCGTTCAGAGAGTTCGATACATCATCACCACCTTGCTGTCCTCACCCACTGTTCAGAATTATGTCATACTATATGGTTTCATGCCCAAAATGATCTATACTATATCGACCACCCTTTTTCCTGCTTAAGAGGAAGATTTTTTGTTCTATGCACGTACATTAATCAAAAATTACATCCTTAAGAAGAAAAGGCCGCTGACCTAGCCAGCAGCCCAGTAACGCGCCTGCTGGCGCGTCGTGATTTTTTGATGATTAATCAACGAGTTTACTCAGATCAGCCACTCCCCGGGTCAGTCCGATAACACCGTTGAGGAGGGCGAGGCGGTTTTCGCGGATGACCGGCTCGTCGGCCATGACCATGACGGCGTCAAAGAAGGCGTCTACAGCCGGACGCAAAGCGGCTACAGCCGCTAGGATAGTGCTATAGTCGCCGTCAGCCTGTCGGACCTGCTCTTCTGCCGCCTGCAGGGCCTTGTAGAGTTCCCCTTCTGTCGCCTGTTCGAAGAGGTCGGGCCGGATGGGTTCACTGCCGCCCTTCTTGGCCAGGTTCGCTGCTCGCGTGTAGGCGGTGATCAGCGCCGAAAAGGCCTCGGCCTGGCGGAAGTCAGACAATGCTTTGGCCCTTTTTAGCACCTCGGCCGGTTGATCAAAGCCCTCAGCCAGTACAGCATCAATGGTGTCGTAGCGTATTCCCTCTTCACCGAGGAGGAAGCGCAAGCGCTGGCGGAAAAATTCGAGCAGGTCCTTTTGTGTCTCTTCCAGACTGCGTGTCGGTCGGCCCGCTGCAGCGTAAAGGTTGTAGGACTTCTCGATCACCGCTGCCAAAGACAATGGCAGGTTGCCTCGCATGATGATTTGGCAGACGCCCTGGGCCTGTCGGCGCAGCGCGTAGGGATCCTGGGAGCCTGTCGGAATAATGCCGATAGAGAAGCAGCCGACGATGGCGTCGATCTTATCGGCTAGAGCGACCAGGGTCCCTTCCATGGTGCTCGGGACGGCATCGCCGGAGAAGCGGGGCTGGTAGTGCTCACGGATTGCCTGGGCCACTTCAGGCGCCTCTCCCGACAAAAGAGCGTACCGTTCCCCCATAATCCCTTGCAGTTCTGGAAACTCATAGACCATATGGGTGACCAGATCAGCCTTGGCCAGTTCGGCAGCCCGCAGAGCGCCTTCCCGCAACACCGCCGGGACGTTCATGCAGTCAGCCAGGAACGCGGTGAGCGCTTGTTCTCGTTCTACCCGCTCATAGACGGTACCCAGGCTTTCCTGAAAGACGATCTTTTTCAGTTTCTCCTTCTGGGCGTCCAAAGGTGTCTTTTGGTCTTCTGCATAGAAGAAAGCGGCGTCGGCTAACCGCGCCCGCAGCACCTTTTCGTTGCCGGCTCGGACGATCGAAAGATGCTCGGCTGTGCCGTTGCGGACGGTGATGAATGTAGGCAACAGACCACCGGAGGGACTTTTCACAGGGAAATAGCGCTGGTGTTCCTTCATCGGCGTGATCAGCACCGCTTCAGGCAGGTGCATGTAATCGGCATCCACCTCGCCGCAAAGGGCCGTGGGATACTCGACCAGGTAGTTGATCTCATCGAGCAGCCCTTCGTCCTCGGCGACCTGACCGCCTACGGCGGCGGCGAGCTCGGTGATCTGCTTCCAGATCATTGCCTTGCGTTTGTGCGGATCGGCGATGACGTACGCTTTCTCCAGGCGTTCCAGGTATTCCGACGGTCGGGTCAGTTCGATTGGACCGCCGCCGAGAAAGCGATGACCGTAAGTCGTTCGGCCCGCTTGAACCCCTTCGACCTCGACGGGGATGACTTCTTCGCCATAGAGGGCGACGATCCAGCGAATAGGCCGGGCGAAACGCGTCTCTCCCCAAGCCCAACGCATTGGTTTCGGGAAGGAAAGACCGCTGATACAGCCTTGCAGCAGTTGCGGCAGCACATCCCGAGCAGGTCGCCCGCTTTCCGTACGGAGGGCATAGAGGTAGGGCACGCCGGCCAGATCACGGGTCACCAGAGCCGAAACGTCGACGCCCTGAGAACGAGCAAAACCCTGGGCAGCCTTTGTTGGGTTGCCCTCTTTGTCAAAGCCGGCCTTGACAGCCGGGCCTTTCACTTCTAACCGCAGGTCTTCCTGTTGCGCCGCCACCTGCTTGACATAGAGAGTGAGGCGCCGCGGGGTGCCGTAGGTTTCAACGGCGCCGTAGGCCAGGCGGGCTTCCTGCAGCCCCTTTTCGGCCAACTGGCGCAATTGGGCCAGGGCGGAAGGTATGAATTTTGCCGGGATTTCTTCTGTTCCGATTTCCAATAACAAATCGCGACTGTTCACGCGTCAACCTCCTCAATATCCATGGGATCCGAGAGATCCCTCCGCAGCAGTCGTCTACTCGCCTGTGTTCTCCCGATCGAGACCGAGCCGCTGGCGCTGCGCCGGATCCTTGATCAAGGGATAACGGAGACGTTCCCGCTGTTTCACATAAGCCTGGGCGCAGACTCGGGCCAGGTGGCGAACACGGGTGATGAAGCTGGTCCGTTCCGTCACTGAGATGGCGCCCCTGGCGTCAAGGAGGTTAAAGGTGTGGGAACACTTTAGGACATAGTCGTAGGCCGGCTGCACCAGCCCTTTTTCGATCACCCGCAGCGCCTCTTTTTCATACATATCGAAGAAGGTGAACAGCGCCGCCGTATCGGCCACTTCAAAATTGTAATGGGAGTAATCGACCTCTCCCTGGTGATGGACATCGCCGTAGGTGATGCCCTCGACCCATTCAATGTCGTAGACGGAATCCTTCTGTTGAATGAACATGGCGATCCGTTCAATGCCATAGGTGATCTCAGCACAAACGGGACGACAGTCGATACCGCCACACTGCTGGAAGTAGGTGAACTGGGTCACCTCCATGCCGTCCAGCCAAACCTCCCAACCGAGACCCCATGCGCCAAGGGTGGGCGATTCCCAGTTATCTTCGACGAAACGGATGTCATGCTTGAGCGGGTCGATGCCCAGACGGCGCAGGCTGTCCAGGTACATCTCCAGCACATCGTCAGGAGAGGGTTTGAGGATGACCTGATACTGGTAGTAGTGCTGCAACCGGTTGGGGTTTTCGCCGTAGCGCCCATCGGTGGGACGGCGAGAGGGTTCCACATAAGCCACATTCCAGGGCTCTGGTCCCAAGGCGCGCAGGAAGGTGGCCGGATTCATCGTGCCAGCGCCTTTCTCCACGTCATAGGGCTGCTGAATGATGCATCCCTGTTCCCCCCAAAACTGGTTGAGCGCCAGAATGATCTCTTGAAAATTCACGGTCAAGCGTCCTCCTTATCATGGTAACGTCTATTTATCGCCGCTTTCATGTCACAACTGTCGAGCCATTGCCGCCCCCATTCCGAGTAATCAAGCACAATTTTAACACAAAAAGACAGAACCCACGCATCTTTAATAAAAAAGTCTGCTAATCCCCTGTCTGAGGCGCTGTTGGAGAATTGTCATGAAAACGCGACAATTCCCACGGGAAAATGGATGTAATTAGATTAATTTCCAGAAAATTTTAAAGGATTCCCGTTACCTTTGTCGAAGTGAGTGGTTGCAAAGCAAAACACTGAACAAAGGGGGAATCCTCAGTGCAAAGCGTAGCACAGCCACTCGAAGAAGTCCAGAAAATTTTTTGTAGAACACCTGGTGGAAAAAAAGCGGGCCGACTAATTCAACATTTTACGCAGTACGCCTCAAAGGTATATGGCTTTTCGCAGATGGTCCGTCAAGCAAAGGATGGTCGCAAACAACCCCGTATCAAAGCCCCAGCCATTTTTACCGTCGCTTTTTTTGGCGCCTTTTTCTGTATGGAAAGTATGGAGCAGATGGACCGTTGGCAAAAAACCGGGGTATTCCGTCAATTGGTTCCCAAAAACATTCGATTGCCATCACATGATACGGTGCGACAAGCCTTGATGAAATGGGATCTAAAAGAGCAACGAAAGCAGCATAACTGTGTGATCCAGCGATATAAGGAGCAACGCGGCCCGCAGAAGGAAAGCATCAATGGTTGGCGAGTGACTGCCATCGATGGCGTGGAGTTATTCCACACCAAGGCCTATCGTTGTCCCGAATGCCTTACGCGCGAACACCGCGACAAAACCACCGACTATTATCATGCGGTCGTAGTCGCTCAACAGGTTGGCGGCAACGCGAACCTGATTTATGACTGGGAAATGCGAAAGCCTCAGGATGGGGTGGACAAGGATGAAGGAGAAACCACCGTCGCCCAACGATTGATCCGACGTATGGCCGAGACCTATGGAAAAATAACGGATGTATACACGTTAGACGCGCTGTTTGCCAAAGCACCCGTCATTCATGCCGCTCTGGATGCAGGCGCTCATGTAGTTGTTCGCATGAAAGAAGAACGTCGACGGATAATGAAAGAGGCAAATGCCTGCTTTGCGAACCGGCTTCCGGACTCCACTTGGGAAGAAAGAGATGGAAAAGGGAATACCGTTTACGTTCAAGCTTGGGACGAAGAGGGATTGGCACAATGGCCGCAAGTTCGCGTGCCCATGCGAATCGTAAAAATCATTCGTCATACCAACAAGACAGTCATCGAAGCAAACAAAGAAGTCTTTGTCACTGATGTGGTGGAGCGCTGGATAGCAACCACATGCTCATCCGAAAAAGCGGATACCCAGACGATCGCACAAATTGCCGCCGCTCGTTGGGATATTGAGAATATTGGATTTCGCAACCTTAAGACGTTCAACGCCTTGGACCACTGCTTCGTGCACGATTCGGTGGCGATCAAAGCGATGATCGGATTTCAAGTGCTGGCTTTTAATCTTAAGCGATTGTTTTTCTTTCACCACCTCCCTGCCTCTCGTCATCGAGATGTGCCGCTTCGATATCTCATTGATGAGATGCGCGAAGCGACGAGGTGGGTATCTTTACATCTATATCGTTGGGTCTGGGAGTGGGGCTTATCTACTGCCTAGCTGACCAAGGGTGAAAGGGTGGGATTGCCTATCGAAGCACTGGTATAAACAAGGTGTTTTTTTCCATAAACTTGCGTAGGATAAATGCAACTGTCGACTGGATAATTTAAACATTTAAAGAGAGAATTGGTATCGCCATTAAATCGGTTAACCGTAAGAGGTCGCTCATTTGCTTGGTGCTATTTCGATTGCGTAGGTTCTGACAAAAAGACCAAAAATACGAAAGCGCTGGGAAATCTGGTCGTTGATTTTATCGCCGGCAGGAATTTTTCGCAACCAGCAGAAAGTGAATAATAATCGATGCGCATTGAATAAAAAGTTCCCATTCGGTATAATCATTTAGTACCAATAAATTCCATGAGCGGATTGTCAACAAAGGGAAGGGAGCGTATTTTATGTCAGTTGCTGTCTTTCTGGCGCCGACGGCCTTTGACGCTTTTCAGATCGTTGAGGAAATGTCTCAGGCTGGTCTCCCTGTGGCAACGGTAAAAGCAGAGTATGGTTCAACCGTTGTCGAGGGCAGAGACGCGCCTACCCTTGCCACTCGTACGGGCGCCTACGTGGGACGTCCCACACCATGCATCGCCGAACTGACACCGCTGGAAAAGGGAACTATCGTTGTCTCACGTCTGGACCTAGATACGATCGGCGCCTGCCTCGCCTTGATGGGGCAAAAACCGGGAGATGAAAACTTTTGGGCTGGCGCGGCCTACCTTCAGGTGCGCGGACCCCACCGCTCGGGAGATCTTCCTGAGCATGTGCGGGAACAGTTGGACGCCTGGTCTTCCTGGTCTGAATCCCATCTTCCCCTCGGCCCTTTCCGACGCACGATCGATGTGACAGTTCATGTCGTTAAAGCTGGTGAGGCCATCCAGGCGATTTTAAGCGGTGATCGGGACCTGATCGCAGCCGGAAGGCAGTGGGCGGCGGGACATGATGCTGTTTCCGAAGCACGGCTGGTCGACGAGAGTCCCCTGGTCCGCGTTTTTGTCACAGAAGGCCCCCGTTGCTCCGCTGCCTATTACTCACCCCGGCTGGGCCGGATCGTGCCAGCCACGGTCGTCCTTGACTCCCGGCAGGGGACGATCACCGTCGCCTGTGAAGGCGGTCAATTTGACGCTCGGTTGATCGTGCGCGAACTCTGGGGTTCCGGCGCTGGCGGTCGCCCCGGCATCGCCGAAAGCCCGCGCGATCGCCGGATGGGTTTGCCTGACCTGATCATGGCCGTCAATGTCGTGAGCAGGGCTGTTGAAGCCAGTTGGGCCGATAACGACCCGCCACCAGTCGATCCCGATGCTCCGCCTGAACTGACTTTTATTGCTGTTGATTCTGTAGGCGGTTTGAAAATCGGGGAACCGGTGATCGCCACCTTCCCCTTCTGGAAAGACGGCGCCATCACGGTGCGCTCCCTCTGGGGCGGTTCGCCTGTCCTCGTCCCCGGCGGTGCTCTTTTTCCGGCCTATCCGGGGTTCTGGGTTCGTATCGAGGAGCGGGCCGAGGAACCGGGCGCGGCGGTCATCCGGGGGCGCGTCTTCGGCCCTAACGACGCGGAAGACGCTTTAACGCCCTTGATGGAAGGCGAAATCATTACGTTCAAAGGGATGGAACTATATCCTGATCCGCAGCGTCCTTTCGTCTATTGCTCTCCCTGGGTGACGGCGGAAGACGGCGACTATGTCATTCGCTGCACAGCTGTACAACTGCTGCCGACAGAAGCCTATCTGAAAGCATGTCACAAACCGGTGCAAGAAAAACGGGTTCAGTGAAAGCCAGCTCAAGGAAATGGCTTCCGATTTCTGATACATAAGCCTGTTTAAATGAAAAGAGTCCCGGAAACCAAATTAGCGAGGTCTCTGGGACTCTTTTTCTGCTTCCGTCTGTTCCGCCTTAAGCTCCGGTTCCTCGGTCAGGGAACGTCCGACTGATTCTATGACCGACCAGGAACGCATATTCCCTTCAGAACGACAGCGGATGGTTTCCTTAAGCACTGCGGAAACGTGGCGCAGCAGTTTGGGACCGACTCGCAAACGGCCGAGATCGCGCGGATCCATCTGCAACAGATGGCGCAGCAGCGCAAGTGCCCCGGGAGCGATCAGACCCATCTCACTGTGGCGATGGCGGCAACAGTTTCCTACCAACCCGCCCATTTCTGGCGAATAGGCCGGCCAAGGTCCCGAATCGGCGATTTCGACCGGTTCGCCACAGTCCAGGCAGAGAGATAGCTCTGGGCAATAGCCCAACCGGTCGAGCAGGCGCAGTTGAAACAGACAGGCAACCAGATCGCCCGGAAAGACGGAGAGCAGGTGCCACCCCGTCAGGAGCAGCGGGAAAAGGTCAGCCCCGCTGTGATCAGGGCTGAGCCGGTCGACCAATTCGGCCATAGAGGAGGCATGGCTGAAACGAACCACATCGCCATGAAGGGCAGCGAAGGATTCGACCGGTTCCGCCTGGGTCACCGTCTGCAGGTTCTTGCCCTCATAAAGGACGAGTTGGCTATGGGTTAGCGGCTGCGTGCCGGCGCGGAGACGGCTCGTCGGTTTGCGCACCCCTTTGGCGATGGCTGATAACTTTCCCCTTTCACGGGTGAGCAGTGTAAGCAGACGGTCCGCTTCGCCATAGCTCCGGCTACGCAGGACCAGCGCCTGGGCACGGTAAAGGCGCATATCCGCCCTCCTACCTCGATAGGGAGACGCCGGCGGCGCCGGGGAGGCCGTCGAGGATGACCAGCGAGGCGCTCGTCCCCAGGCGGTCGGCGCCGGCTTCCAGCATGCGCACAGCCCTTTCCGCCGTCCGGATGCCCCCGGAGGCCTTAACACGGGCGCGCCCTCGCACTGTCTCCGCCATGAGCGACACATGAGCCGTTGTAGCGCCTCCAGGCCCAAAGCCCGTCGACGTTTTCACATAATCGGCGCCTGCGTTCAAGGCGCGATGACAGGCGACTGTGATCTCCTCGTCGGTGAGCAGCGCCGTCTCCAGAATCACCTTGACAACGGCGCCGGGCATTCGGCGGGCTTCTTCAACGACAGCAGCGATATCCGCCTCTATGGCGTCCCAACGTCCCATCTTGGCCCAGCCCATGTTCATCACCATATCCAATTCGAGCGCGCCGCTTCGCAATGCTTCTCGCGCCTCCAGGGCTTTCACGCGGCTCAGGGAGGCGCCGAGGGGGAAGCCGATGACAGTAGCCACCTTGACTGGGCTGCCCTGCAAGAGGGCGGCGCAGGTTTCCACCCAGACGGGGTTGACGCAGACAGCGGCAAAACCATAGGTTGCTGCTTCGCGGCAGAGGGCTTCAATCTGCACCTCCTTGGCATCCGGCTTCAACAGCGTATGGTCGATAAGCGGCGCAACCCTCTCGCGGGTCCACCTATCCCCTGTTTGGAAGCTCACGGCTATCACTCCATTTTTTCGTCAAAACCGAAGGATCGCAACACGTCGGGGCGCTGGCGCCAGTCTTTCTTTACCTTCACCCAGAGTTCAAGATAGATCGAAGTTCCCAGCAGTGCCTCGATCTCCTGCCTGGCCTTCTGACCGACCTCTTTAAGCAGAGAACCGCCTTTGCCGATGAGGATCCCCTTTTGGGAATCCCGTTCCGTAAAGATGGTGGCATGGACGACCATGCCACCCTTGGGCGTCTCTTGCAGGTGTTCGATGATGACGGCTACCGAGTGGGGGATCTCCTCCCGGGTGGCATGGAGCACCTTCTCCCGGATCATTTCTGCCATCAGCTGTCGTTCCGGCTGATCTGTGAAGGAGCCTGCCGGGTAGTAAAGAGGGCCTTCCGGCAGTTTGGCGAAGATCAGGTCTTTGAGCCGGTCTAGGTTGGTCTTTTCCTTCGCTGAGACAGGGATCAGTTCTTGCCAAGCCACCATCTGGCTGTACTGGCTGATTTTCTTCAGCCCCTCTTCACGGCTGACGGTGTCCATCTTGTTGACGACGAGAAAGACGGGCGTCTTGATGTCTTTGAGCATTTGGCTGATGAACTGTTCTCCTCCGCCCGGTTCTTCCGACGCGTCTACGACATAGAGGATCAGGTCCACCTCACCCAAGGTCTTGCGTGCTGTTGTCACCATGATCTCGCCCAGTTTGTGCTTAGGCTTGTGAATGCCGGGGGTGTCGAGAAAGATGGCCTGTCCTTTTGGCGCGTTGAGCACCCCGACGATGCGGTTGCGCGTCGTTTGGGGCTTATCAGACATGATGGCCACTTTTTTGCCGATCAGTTGGTTCATCAGCGTCGATTTGCCCACGTTGGGACGACCGATGATGCTGATAAAACCGGAACGGAGTTTTTCCACCTTTCTTTCAGCGAGATCCGGCGCGGGAACCTTGGCATCTGCTTTCCCTAACGGAGGGGTCGCTTTTTCTCGTTGGTACCGCCGTACAAACCGATATGTTTCCGCCATAGGGACCACCTCAGTCTTTCCATGATTCCGGTTGTGTCGATTTGATGGCTTCAGAAAGCCGGAAGATGCCCGGAAGCAAGTCACTTACCCTGCTGACCTCCCGGCGTCCCCGGTCATCGACCATATAGACAGGCATTAGGGGAGCAAACTCGCCTAAGACCTGGCGGCAGGCGCCACAGGGTGTAACCGGCGACGGCGCGTCAGAAGTCAAGACAAGGGCCTTAAAACGGCGACAGCCTTCCGATACGGCTTTGAATAGCGCTGTCCGTTCGGCACAATTGGTCAAGCCATAGGCGCCGTTTTCGATGTTGCAGCCGCTGTAGATGACCCCGTCTTCCCCTAGCAGCGCTGCGCCGACGCGAAAGCGCGAATAAGGCGCATAGGCGCGCTCGCGGGCTTGCCGAGCCGCTTCGATCAGATTGTTCAGCGCTGCTTCCGATGGAACCGGATGTTGATCGGTCGTCAATACCATGGCGTCCTCCCTTCATTCCTGTCAAGTCATTCATAGGATTTCCGCTGAGAGAAATTTTGGCGCAGCGTAAGTGTTACACCAATGATAGACAGTGCGCTTCCGGCATCGCAGCGATGAACGCGAATCGGAGCAGGCCGGCGAGGCGTGGACCGAAAATGATGAGGGCTGCGATCAGCGCATGCAGCGCCAGCAGTAGAACGGCGCCGGCAGCGGCATCCTTGGCAGCGCCGGCCAGGGGGTGTTGTTCCGGGCCGATGCGATCGACAGCCGCTTCAATAGCGGAATTGATGGATTCGCCGGCGAGGACCAGAAAAACAGCGATGACCACCCAGGCCAGTTCCCAGCCGCCCAGTTGAAACCAGGCGGCCATGGCCAGAGCGGTCACAGCGGCGATAAGATGGATCCGCATGTTCTGTTGTGTCTTGATCACCCAGATGATGCCGCGCCAAGCGTAGCAGAAAGAACGGAGGCATTTTTTCAAGTCCATTCCCGTTGCAGTCCTTGGTTTCTCAGGATCTTTTCTTCCAGTGCCCGCATGCGGCTCCTCTGCTCCTCGTCACAGTGGTCATAGCCCAAGAGATGCAACATGCCATGGACAAAGAGAAACCCCATTTCCCGTTCGAGAGAATGGCCATACTCCTGGGCCTGTCGCTCTGCTGTTTCAACAGAGATGATGATGTCGCCGAGCACCTTGCCGGCTGTGGGATCGTCGAAGTGGAAGTCCGCCTCATCGTCAAGCCCTTCTTCCATGGCGAAGGAAAGCACGTCTGTCGGCTGATCGATGTTCCGGTACTCAGCATTCAAGCGGCGGATTTTTTCATCGTTGGTCAGGACGAGACTGATCTCCGTATCCTCCAGCGGATAACCGACCTCTTCCAGACAAGCAAAGGCCAACTGCTCCAGCATCAGTTGCCACGATTCCTCCATTTCCGGCGCCTTGGTGACACCTTCCCGTTCATCCACTATATACAGTTCCACTGCGCTTCCTCCCGTCCAATTCTTTGGAGACACCCTCCGGATACTCGATCCGCATATGGTAGATCCCGTTGAAAACGCGGCAGAAGGCCTGGGCGATGCGATCAAGGTCCTTGAAGGTGAGATCGCACTCCTCC
Organism: Heliomicrobium modesticaldum Ice1; assembly: GCF_000019165.1. Lineage (GTDB taxonomy): Bacteria > Bacillota > Desulfitobacteriia > Heliobacteriales > Heliobacteriaceae > Heliomicrobium > Heliomicrobium modesticaldum. The sequence continues at coordinate 2,441,209 of NC_010337.2, read as the reverse complement.
AACTGCCCATCATTCAGTTTCTCTCTGATCAATTTGCGCACCAGCCCCTCGATCTTGCCCGATGTGGGTTGGGGTAACGAGCGGACGGCTGCTTCCACCGTGTCGGCCAGCATGATCAAGGCGGCTTCTTTGCTCTGGGGCTTCGGACCGTCGTAACGGAAATCACCTTCCTGCACCGATTCAGTGCGATCCGCCTCCCGCGCCCGGTGATAAAAGTAAGAAACGAGGGTGTTCCCGTGGTGCTGTTCGACTAAATCGATCACCTGAGATGGCAGGCCCGCCTCACGGCAAAGTTCAGCGCCGTCTTTGACATGGGAGGTGATAATCAGGGTGCTCAAGGAGGGGGCGATCTTATCATGGGGATTTTGCCCCTGCGCCTGGTTTTCAATGAAAAATGCCGGCCGGCGGATCTTTCCCACGTCGTGGTAATAGGCGCCCAGACGGACCAACAAGGCATCAGCGCCGATCATCTCGGCGGCCGCCTCGCCCAGGTTGCCCACGAGCAGGCTGTGGTGATAGGTGCCCGGCGCTTCCATGAGCAGCCGCCGCAGCAAGGGGTGGTTTGGATTGGCCAGTTCAAGCAGTTTGACCGAAGTGGTCAGCTTAAAAGCAGACTCCAGGTAAGGCAATGAACCGATCATGAACACCGATGACAGGATCCCGTTAACAAGGGCCATCGGCAACCCATAGGTGGCGATAAGGGGGAGCTTGACACCTGTGGCCAAACCGATGGCAAAGACAGTGAACGCATTGGCCACAGCCATCGTCAAACCGGCCCGGGCAAAGTCCATTCGCTGACTGAAACGGGAAACACTGTAGACACCGACAAGGGAGCCAATCCAAGCCACGATGGCATGAGGGATTGAGCCGTCGGCAATGACGCCGATAAAGACACTGATCACAAAGGACATGAAGATGGCCACGCGGGTGTCGAGCAGGATGGCGATCAGCATGGGTCCTGTCGCCGCCGGAATCACGTAAAGCAGTTGGTTGTAGATCTCCCTCTGTTCATGGAGGTTGATGGAAGCGATGCTCCGCGCCGTCAACAAGGATAACATGGACATTAGCGCCAGCAGCAGGAGCATGCGTTCATCCAGATAGAGATCGCGCCGGTAGGTGCGCAGATACCAGAGCACGATCATCATGTTCACAAGGACCAGCAGCGCTATTCCAGCCGGCTTCAGCCAAGCTGACCCTGTCCGCAACAATTCCAGCTGGGACAAGAGTTGGATCTGTTCTTCTGTCACGATATCACCGGCGCGCACGATCACGTCATCCTTGCGGACAAGGAAGGTGATCGGGGCGACGCTCTGGCGCACCTCATTGCGCAACCGCTTGGTAGCGTCCACATCGAGGGTCGAGTTGGGCCGCAAGAAAAGCGGAATCAGGTTGCGCAGGATTTCTTTCGATTCCTGCGTGAGGACCGACCCGTCGATCCGTTCGAGGACGATGGCCCGCGCTTCCTGCATGCTGTAGGGCAGCACCCTGCCGGCAGACCGCGTGAGCGGCATCCCCTCCGGCAGCTCATCGAGGGTATCGGTCAAGCCGGGCATGCCAGACAGATCGGCGATTTGATTCTGCGTCTCCGTCTGAATAAAAGCGAGCGATTCCGGCCGCATGGAAACGAGTTTGCGCAGCACGTTTTCCGGAATAGGGACATTCATCTGCACTTTTAGCTGCTCCCACCGGCGTTGTTCCGCCGGGGTGCCTGAAGACGCCGGTTCAGATGAGTTGGCTGTTTCGCCGTCCGACCGTTGATAGTCAGAGATGGCTTTAAACAACCGGTCGATATCCTGTTGGCTTCGTCCGACCACGTTGGGATCGTGGGTGTAGACAGGCGGTGTGGCATTCACCTTTTGTTCGCGAGCCAACCGGGTTCGTTCCTCGTCAACGATCTCCTTCGTGATCGGTGATTTGATATCTTTCTGACTTTTTTGCCCTACTTCCAGCGTTTCAAGAGAAGACAGGTGGGGCAACGCCAGGATCACCGTATAGATCAGAAAAAAAGTGAAGCCAAAAACGACTCGGCGTACTATCCGGTATTGCCAAAACTTTCGCAGCGCCAACGTCAACAGGGCCGCCATTTGGCTGTAGGCCACCCGATTTCACCTCATTCATTTCCCTGTCCCAAACGGCCTTCATAATCCTCATAGGCGCGAATGATCCGACCGACGAGCGGGTTGCGCACCACATCTTCCGTGGTGAAGAAATGAAAAACGAGTCCTTCGATACCCTGCAGGATCTTCTGCACAGTCACAAGCCCCGAGTTCGCGCCCCGGGGCAAATCTACCTGTGTGATGTCACCAGTTACAACGGCCTTTGAGCCGAAACCGATACGGGTTAGAAACATCTTCATTTGTTCCGGTGTTGTGTTTTGGGCCTCATCAAGGATGATGAAGGAATCGTCAAGGGTGCGTCCGCGCATGTACGCCAGCGGCGCGATCTCGATGATTCCCCGCTCCATGTATTTTTGGGTCGGTTCGGCGCCCATGGTGTCAAAAAGTCCGTCATACAGAGGGCGCAGGTAGGGGTCCACCTTCTCTTGCAGGTCTCCCGGAAGAAAGCCAAGTTTTTCCCCCGCCTCGACGGCCGGGCGGGTCAAGATGATCCGGTTCACTTCCTTGTTCTTCAGCGCCTGCACGGCCATGACGACGGCTAAATAAGTCTTGCCAGTTCCTGCCGGTCCGATGCCGAAAATGATCTGGTTTCGGCGGATGAGTTGCAGGTATTTCCGTTGCCCCAAGGTTTTCGCCTTAATCTGCTTTCCTCGCGGCGTCGTCATGACTACATCACCAAGCACCTCGGCGATCAGCGGTTGATGGCCTTCGTTGACCAGTCGAAAGGCATACTCGATCTCGCCCTGTCCCACTTTTCGTCCAGACCGAACCAAGGCGATCGCTTGTTCAATCAGCCGGGTCGATGCCTCGACAGCAGACTCGTTGCCTGTGACAATGATCTCAGCGCCGCGAGCCACTATCTTGGCTCCACTCAGGCGCTCGATCAACCGCAGATTCTCATCACGCTGGCCGAAAAGCTCGACCGCTTCCCAGTTATCTTTCAGATGGATTCTTTGCTCTTGGCCGGATACCGACAGGTTCGTCCAACCTCCTGTGACGCCTCGCGCCTGTTATGTGCTTGTTTCGATCGGCTGGGGCTGGCCAATGTCTTCCAGCGTTTCCACGGATACTTTCACCTTGACCATTCCCGGGGGCGCCGGTTGGGGGAGTACCATCTCCCGCAACACCCGGGCGCCCGGCGGCAGCAGAACACTGACAGCCTGCCTGGCTTTCTCCTGCGCCGCTGTCATCGCTTCCTGAGCAGTGCGTTCATGACGGAAGGCGCGCAGTTCATGATACTCTGCTTTTATTATTTCGACGGGTAAGCCTAGATTCCTCCATAATGAAGGAGTTCTCAGAGAAACCTCTTCAACGCCGACAGGATAGGGGTTGCTAGGCGGACCTTTTATGATGATCTCTTTATTTCCCCATTTTATGCGCCATTGTTCGCTCACAGCTCCTGTTGGAACCGTCCCTTCCAGCACAACAGGTTCCTCGATCCATTGATCGTATGACACCTTGGCCCATGCTTCCCCTCGGGCTTGCACCTTGTCGATTAGTTTAGGCGGTTCGGGCTTATCTTCTGCTTGTGATCGTATTGTTGGCTTGTGTTGGAAAATGAGCCCGGAGATCAACACCTGATCCTTGACGACTCGTTCACCCTCAACGACTTTTCCCTCCCCAACGAGCACCATCAGGCGTTGAATGATACCGTCCTTCGTTGCGATGATATTGCAAGGTCCGTCTACAGCCGGTTTTTTGGGCAACACTTTTTCCTGCACTTCTATAACGACGCGGGTTCCTTTCGCCGTGATGCCCACCCATTCCAGCCCTGGAACGGCGCCCATGATCGCTTGTTCCGCCTCCCGCACATCGATCAGGGGACGCCATCGTCCTAAACGAATCCCCTTCTCGGCGGCTGCCTGCAAAAGCTGCTGCTTGTCCACCCGATCATTGCCGATGACTTCCACATCCCAGACAAAGGTGGACATAATCAAAATCGTCAGCACAAACGAAATGACACCGATGACGAGAGATCGCTGCCGCTTCAACGATGACGCGTAAAAAGGCAAGCCGTAGCGCGACTCGATGCGCATCCGGCTGCCTGACTTGCGGGCCACATGGCGGAGGGAACGAAAGCCATCCATCCGCACCTTCGCCGATATGCGGCCTGACGGTTCCCGCCGCAGGTCGTACAGAGGGATGCCCCGGCTTGCCGCCATGTTGATGAACTTCTCCAATTGCGATCCTTCTATTCTGATGCCCAAAAAGCCGATCCAAAAAGACCACCAACGGCGCAACATGGCCTTCTCCCCCCGGATCATTTAAAGTAGTTCAGTTGACGGATGCGTCCCTCCACAACCAGTTCCTCGGGAAGGATCGTTCGTAGCACCAGTTGTTCCCCGATAATCTCTAATTGACCTCCGGTGATGCCGACGCGGATGCGTTCGTCGGCATACTCGACTATGCCCCGGTGGTTTTCCAGCACCAGTTGCACATTCCCGATCATGGTGATCTTCGGGTAATCCAAAAGCACATCTTTCGGCATTTCGAGGAATCCGGCCAATGCCTTCTGCAATCGCTGCTTGCCCCGTTCCCAGGCCATGCTCCGCACTCCTTTCCATCCTTGTCCATACCTATGCGGAAAGTTTGGGGAACATGACCCGGCGACGTAAGCGAGACAGAGCCATGACGTGACGCAGGGCGCACACGAAAAAGAGCCCCTGCGGTCGGTATCCGCAAGGGCTCTTCATCCGTTTCCGGGGTTGTACAATCAATGGTTAGCCAAGGAACTCCTTGACGACCTGGTTGACCAGTTTACCGTCAGCGCGACCTTTGACCTTCGGCATCAGAATCCCCATGACCTTGCCCATGTCTTTGGGGCTCTGTGCGCCTGTCTCCGCCACAGCTTCCCGCACCAGCGCGCGGACCTCTTCTTCGGAAAGTTGTTGGGGAAGATACGCGGTCAGAAGCGCGATTTCTTCTTTCAGCGCTTCCACGGCATCGGAGCGACCCGCTTTTTCATACTCAGCGATGGAATCGCGGCGCTGCTTCACTTCCCGGGCAAGCACATCGATAGTCTCTTCTTCCGTGAGATCGCGCCGTTTATCGATTTCCACTTTCTGAATGGCGGACCGAGCCATGCGAATAACAGAGAGGCGGAACTTGCCAGCCTCTTTGTCCTTCATCGCCTGCTTCATGTCCTCCATCAAACGTTCCTTCAGCGACATAACGTCACCATTCCTCAGGTGGACTTCCGTTTCCGGGCTGCCTCTGATTTTTTCTTCCGTTTCACACTGGGTTTGACATAGTGTTCACGCTTGCGGCATTCCGACAAAACGCCCGCTTTCTGGCAGGAGCGCTTAAAACGCCGCAGGGCGCTATCTAAAGTCTCATTTTTACCTACTCGTACTTCGCTCATTCCGCTTCCCTCCCCCCGCTGGTATCTAAGATGCCGGGTCCAGGCTGTGCATGGTGCGGTGAACGGTCGTGTGCAAACAAGATGCACACAGACTACATTATACTTCCAGGGAGTGAAAGCGTCAACAGGGGAGTTATTGCCGTTTTATCCCGGCGGCCAAGCCAAGGCTCTTCCGGCCAGGAGATGGACGTGGATGTGAAAGACGGTCTGACCGGCGTCAGCGCCGGTGTTGATCACAAGCCGGAAATTATCCTTCTCGATGCCGATCTTTTCAGCGATCCTGGGGGCTGCTAAGAGGATTTGACCCAAAAGCGCCTGATGTTCGGGGGTGGCCTCTGCCACAGAAGCGATGTGTTCACGGGGGATGATCAGGATATGAGTCGGTGCCACCGGGTTGATGTCCCGAAAGGCGACAACCTGTTCATCTTCGTAGACGAATTGGGCCGGGATCTCCCGCCGGATGATCCTGCAAAAGATACATTCGCTCAACAGATTCACCCCCTTTGCCAGGTTTCGCTCCGTCAAGCCAGCTCGATGGGAAGCCCTTCGAGGGCGCCGTCAGGCCGGATGCGGCGCAAGTGAAGGCGGACCAAATCCTCCCGTTTAATCACCGGCACCGTCTCCTCTGGCGAGCTTCCAGCCGGATCTGTGAAAAAGACCTTCAGGTAGTTGTCCGTATGTCCAGTCCAAACGCCGTCGACCTGTTCTTCTGCCAGCACTTCTCGAATTTGACCGACAAAGCCCTTGGCGTAATCGCTGGCCAATTCGCGGGCCAGTTTGGCGAGTCGCTGCGCCCGCTCCTGCTTGACAGCCGAAGGAATTTGATCGGGGAAGGTTGCCGCAGGCGTTCCGCGACGCGGTGAATAGGGAAAGACATGGAGACCGGCGAGCCCGGTGGCGCGGCAGAGTTCCTCCGACAACAGGTAATCCGCTTCTCGCTCTCCGGGAAAACCGACGATGACATCGCTGGTGATCGCCACGCCAGGGATCATTTGTTGGATCTTCCGTGTCACATCAAGAAAATCCTGCCGCCGGTACCGGCGGCCCATTCGTTCTAACACCGCATCTGATCCCGATTGCAAGGGGATGTGGAAGTGAGGACAGACACGGGGATGGACGACGGCCTCCAACAGTTCTGGCGTAAACTCCTGGGGTTCCACAGAACCGACACGGATGCGCCGCAGACCGGGGATGCGGCAGAGTTCAACGATCAACTTGGCCAGGTCTGCGTTGAAATCACTCCCGTATGCGCCCAGATGGATCCCAGAAAGAACGATCTCCTTAAACCCCTCACCGGTAAGTCTTGTGGCCTCCTCGACAACACTCTCTATCCTGCGACTGCGCACGGGACCGCGCGCATAAGGGATGATGCAGTATGTGCAGTAGAGATCACAACCATCCTGGATCTTTATCGTCGCCCGGGCACGTGAGCGTTCTGGTGCGGCAGGGAGCTCCTCAAAGCGCTCGATCCGGCATGAGTCATAAACGGTATTCACTGTCTCCCCGCTTCGCCGATGCTCCTCCACCAGATCGACAATGGCACTGCGCCGATCGGTGCCAACGACGATATCTACCCCCTCGATGGCTTGGACCTCATCAGCGGCTGTCTGGGCATAGCAACCGGTCACGACGACGACTGCGTCAGGGTTCTGCCGGTTGGCCTTGCGGATGGCCTGGCGGGATTTGCGATCACTGAGATGAGTGACGGTGCAGGTGTTGACAACATAGACATCAGCCGGCGCGTCAAAAGGCACGATAGCGTATCCGCGGGCTTTAAACATGCCGGCGATAGCGTCTGTCTCGCCCTGGTTGACCTTGCAGCCAAGGGTGTGAAATGCAGCGGTGGGTTCTCCGGGATTCATCCCCAATCCCCCAGTTCGTACATGATGGCGGCCAGGGCGGCGATGCCAGCCGTCTCGGTCCGCAAAATCCGGGGACCGAGGCTGACAGTCCGAGCGCCTCGGTCTCGCGCGAGGGCCACCTCTGCCGCCGTTAATCCGCCCTCAGGGCCGATGGCGAGGCCGATGACTTTAGCGGGGCTGTCGTGAAGGAGCCCCTCCTTTTTCAGGACAGTGAGCACCTGCTTTAGCCCCTTTCCCTGCTCTTTCTCCCAGGGGATCAGGAGGGGCATCGTCATATCCCAATCGGTGATGACTTCTGCCCATGCTGCCGGGAGCTGCACCTCGGGAATAACCGTGCGCCAGCACTGTTTGGCTGCTTCACGGGCGATCTTCTGCCAGCGATCGCGCCGTTCCTTCGCTTTGGCGGCGTCGAAACGCACGACAGACCGTTCGGTCAGAACAGGAAAGATTTTTTCCACACCAAGCTCGGTAGCCTTTTGGATCACCAGCTCCATCTTTTCTCCCTTAGCGACGCCCTGAAGCAACCAGAGGCGGATCGGCGCCTCCCGCGAAGCACCGGTAGGGCGCAGGCTTTCGAGAAAAGCCTTGTCGCCATTGATCTCGGCGACGATGGCTTCATACTCATTCCCCTGCCCGTCAAAGGCAAGCACAGCATCACCGGCGCGCAGGCGCAGCACCTTAGAGAGATGCTGGCTCTCTTCTCGATCGAGGCAGACGCGAGCACCGGTCAGATTCCTAGGTTCAAAGAGAAATCGATACATCAGTCACGCCCCGGTTCAGCCTTCCGCTGAGACGCCGGCCCTGCGGGCGACAATGGCGGCCCATTCGCCGTGGCTGATCAGTTCTTCGATGGAAAAACCTTTTTCCGTCATCGCCGCCACCACATCATCGAGACGGTTCTGTATGATGCCTGAAGCAATCATGATCCCCTCAGGAGCGAGCAAAGCCGCCGCTTGAGGGGCCAAGCGGATGATCACATCGGCGATGATGTTGGCCACCAGGATGTCAGCCTGTTCCGACAACCCGCTCAACAGGTCATTACGGCGAACTTCCACAATCTCATCAACCTGATTCAAGATCACGTTTTCTTGGGCTGTGGCCACAGCCACCGGGTCATTGTCGACGGCGAGCACTCTTTTCGCGCCCAGCAAGGCGGCAGCAATGGAAAGTACGCCGGAGCCGGTGCCTACATCGAGGACGTGAGCTTCGGCGTGGACATAGTCCTCAAGGGCGCGGATACACATGACCGTCGTAGGATGGGTGCCGGTTCCGAAGGCCATCCCCGGGTCGATGGAGATGACAAGGTCATCTTCTTTAGGGACATATTCTTCCCAGGTCGGCCGGATGACGACACGGCGACCGACTTTTTCCGGTTTAAAAAAGGCTTTCCAGGCATGAGCCCAGTCGTCCTCATGGAGGTCCGTCATCGTCCAGGCATGGGCGGGCCATTTTTCGGATCGTTCCCGGGCCGACAGTTCTTCCTGCAACGCCGCAAGCCGCTCTTCCAGGGTATTGTCGATGGCGAGGTATGTCTTCACCCGGATCATGCCTTCCGGCACATCGGGGATCTCCACATCATGAAGGTCCCAGACATTGCTTTCAATATAGCTGGCAATCAGTTGGGGATCCTCGATGACCATCCCCATAGCCCCGACTGCTTCAAAAATCTCGGCCATCGCGTCGGCATTTTCCTGCCGGGTGGTGATGGCGATCTCACGCCATTTCAACAGCGATTCACCCTTCCCCGCCGGTTAAGCCGGTCCTCACATGAAGGCGTCTTTCATTTTCTCAAAGAAAGACTTCTCTTTCTCTGACTCAATGTTTTCCGCCTTCAGGGTGCGCCCGAACTCCCGCAGCAATTCCTTTTGTTTTTCACTCAACCGGGTCGGCACGGTCACCTTGACCTCGATCCGCTGATCGCCCCGCCCGGTACCCCGAAGGCGTTTGATGCCTTTGCCGCGAATGCGGAAGACGGCGCCCGTTTGGGTCCCTTCAGGGATCTTCAAGGAAACCTTGCCGTCCAACGTCGGCACTTCGATCTCAGCACCCAAGGCCGCCTGGACAAAGTTGATGGGAACCTGGCAGGTCACGTCGTCGTTGTCGCGTTCAAAGAAGGAGTGCGGTTGCACCTCGATAAATACATAGAGGTCGCCCGGCGGTCCACCCCTGTCGCCGGCCTCACCTTCGCCGGAGACGCGGATCCGCGTTCCCGTATCGACGCCGCCGGGCACCTTCACTTTAATGCGCTTCCTTTTGCGGACCTTCCCGTGGCCGCCGCAGTGAAGGCAGGGCTTGCTGATGATCTTTCCGTCACCGCCGCAGGTGGGACAGGTACGGACCGTCTGCATGTTACCCAGCAACGTCTTGGCAACGGTGGTCACCCGCCCAGAACCGTGACAGGTCGAACAGGTGGTCGCCGAAGTACCCGGCTCAGCGCCGCTGCCGCCGCAGACATCACAAGCTTCCAGACGCGGGATGTCGACCTCTTTCTCCACGCCGAAAGCAGCTTCTTCAAAGGTGATGGACAAGTTGAACCGCAGGTCGGCCCCTTTCTGGGGACCGCGCCGCTGGCCGCCGCCGAAGCCGCCGCCGAAAAACATGTCGAAGATGTCGCCGAAACCACCCATATCCGGTCCGCCTTCGCCGAATCCGCCAAAACCGCCGGGACCGGCGTGGCCGAACTGGTCATAGCGGGCGCGCTTTTCCGGATCAGAGAGCACCTCGTAAGCCTCATTGATCTCTTTGGTCTTCTCTTCAGCGAATGCTTTGTCGGAGTGGACATCGGGGTGGAATTCCTTGATCAACCGGCGGTAGGCCTTTTTGATCTCCGTCTCCCCGGCGTCCCGCCCAACGCCTAGCACCTCATAGTAATCACGTTTGCTCATCCTTGTCCCCTCCCTCCGGTAAAAGCATCGACAGGGGGGCTAAGCCCCCCGGTCGCCTGAATCAGGTTTTTTTCTTATCGTCATCGATGACAGTATAATCGGCGTCGACCACATTGTCATCTTTTTTATTTTCTCCGCCAAAGCCGCCGGAGGCGCCTTCCGGTCCCGCGCCAGGGGCACTGGCTTGCTGATAAAGCTTGGTGGACAGTTCATAGACGACGGTCGTCAGGGCTTCCGTCTTTTTCTTGATCTCTTCCATGTCTGTGCCCTCGAGGGCTTTTTTCAGTTCTTCCTTGGCAGACTCGATCTTTGCCTTATCGGCAGCCTCCGCCTTATCGCCCAGGTCTTTCAAGGTCTTTTCCGCCTGGTAGACCATGGAGTCAGCCTGGTTGCGGATCTCCACCTCTTCCTGGCGCTTGCGGTCTTCTTCAGCGTGCAGTTCAGCGTCTTTGATCATCCTCTCGATCTCTTCCTTGGAGAGGCCTGTCGAGGCGGTGATGGTGATCTTCTGCTCGTTGCCGGTGGCCTTGTCTTTGGCGCTGACGTGAACGATGCCGTTGGCGTCGATGTCGAATTTGACTTCGATCTGAGGGATACCGCGCGGCGCCGGTGCGATGCCGCTCAGGTGGAAGCGGCCCAAGGTCTTGTTCTGGGAGGCCAACTTGCGCTCACCCTGAAGGACATGCACCTCAACAGAAGTCTGGTTATCAGCAGCAGTGGTGAAGGTCTCGCTCTTGCTGGTGGGGATGGTCGTGTTGCGGGGGATAAGGACGGTACAGATGCCGCCCAGTGTCTCAATGCCCAGGGAGAGAGGCGTCACGTCGGCCAGGACGATGCCTTTAACCTCGCCGCCGAGCACACCAGCTTGGATAGCAGCCCCCATGGCGACAACCTCATCGGGGTTGATGCCTTTGAAGGGCTCCTTGCCCAGGTATTTGCGGATGGCTTCCTGTACGGCAGGGATCCGGCTGGAGCCGCCGACGAGGATGACCTTGTCGATGTCTTTCGGTTCCAACTTGGCGTCTTGCAGAGCTTGGCGGGTGGGCCCCATGGTCATCTCCACAAGGTCGGCTGTCAGCTCGTCAAACTTGGCTCGGGTGAGGGTCATGTCCAGGTGCTGAGGGCCATCGGCGGTAGCGGTGATGAAGGGCAGGTTGATGTTCGTCGACATGACGCCGGACAGTTCGATCTTGGCCTTTTCAGCGGCTTCCTTGAGACGCTGCATGGCCATCTTGTCGCCGCGCAGGTCGACGCCTGTCTCTTTCTTGAATTCGGCAATCATCCAATTGATGATCTTTTCATCGAAGTCATCGCCGCCGAGCCGGTTGTTGCCGGAGGTGGCTTTTACTTCAAAGAGGCCGTCGCCCAGTTCGAGGATGGACACGTCGAAAGTGCCGCCGCCCAGGTCATAAACGAGGATGGTCTGGTCTTCTCCCTTATCGATACCATAGGCCAGGGCGGCTGCCGTCGGTTCGTTGATGATGCGCATGACCTCCAGGCCTGCAATGGCGCCGGCGTCTTTCGTGGCCTGCCGCTGGGAATCGGTGAAGTAGGCCGGGACGGTGATGACAGCCTGGGTGACCGGCTCACCCAGGTAGGCTTCAGCGTCAGCCTTCAACTTCTGGAGGATCATGGCCGAAATCTCTTGAGGGGTGTAGTTCTTGTCATCGATTTTTACTTTATAATCAGTGCCCATGTGTCGTTTGATTGAGATGACCGTCCGGTCAGGGTTGGTGATGGCCTGCCGTTTAGCCACCTGACCGACGAGACGCTCGCCCGTTTTGGAAAAACCGACGACCGAGGGGGTGGTCCGGGCGCCTTCTTTGTTAGGGATGACGACTGACTCGCCGCCTTCCAATACGGCGACACAGGAGTTGGTTGTGCCCAGGTCGATACCGATGATTTTACCCATGTGTGTAACCTCCTATTTTCTTTGCCCTTTCATCGTTCCAGGTATTTGATTTGTTCGGGTACACTCCTATTGAGGACCCCCTTTGTCCGCCTTGCCTTTTGTGTAGACGGATCTGGGGGGGCAGGCCCTTGATTGATTTTTGATGTATGTGAAAAGGGCTCAGCCGCCTTTTGCCACCTTGACCATGGCCGGTCGGATCACCTTCGACTTAAAGAGGTAACCTTTTTGCATCTCTTCCATGACGATCCCGTCGGGATAGACCTCATCGGCTTCGCCGAACAGGACGGCCTCATGGGACTGTGGATCGAATTCCTTGCCAACGGCCTCAAGGGGTTGTAAACCTTCCTTGGTCAGGATATCGGAAAACTGTCGCTCGATCATGGCGACGCCGGCGAGCAAATTGTCGGCAGCGCCGGCCTTTGCCATTGCCCCCAGGGCGCGCTGGAAGTTATCCAGAACAGGCAGGAGCTTCTTGACGAGTCCCTCATTAGCGTAGGTCCCCAGTTCCTCTTTTTCCTGACGCGTCCGACGGCGGAAGTTATCGAAGTCGGCCTGCAAACGGAGATAGCGATTTTCCCAGTCCTGCAAATCCTGCTTGGCTTTATCCAACGCTTCTTTGGTTTTCGCCATCTCGGAAAGGAGTCGTCCCAACTCTTCCGCTGCATGGGATGTCGTTTTCTCATCAGTCAGGGTGGCGGTATCGCCTTCTCCGCCGGTCGACGGTGTTACTGCACCGGTCTCTTCATCCTTCGCAACCTCACTGGTCATCCCGGCGGCTTCAGTTTCCATCATTTCGCTAACTTCGCCCTTTTTGCTCTCTTTTTCTTCGATGGTCACCAGTCTCCCTCCCCACGGTTATTGCCTCCATCGGCACGTTCCTCCCGCTTCTTGATGATCGTGTCGATGCGCAGGATGGCTTCGGCCACCTCGCCGGCTGCCTTCAAGGCATGCATCTTCACCAGTGCCGGATCAATAACCCCCATGGCCCACATATCGGCCAGCTCGCCGTTGTCACAGTTGATCGAGAGGGTGTCGCTGTTCTGCTCCATCTGAGCGGCGATCACGTCGCCCAGTTTTTCGAGGGGGTTAAAGCCGGCGTTGGTGATGATCTGAGCAAAAGGCTTCTTCAAAGCGGCGACGACACAGTCGAGGCCATAGGCGGCCATGCCCCGCGTCTCCCGGCGCACTTCCTCCATCTGGCGGGCCACAGCCAGCTCCACAGCGCCTCCTCCAGGGACGAGTCCACCCTTGATGGCTGCTTGGACGGCCGAGGCAGCGTCCTTAGCGATGCGCTCTCGCTCGCCGACAACCTCCTCGGTGGCAGCACCGACGAGCACCGTAGCTACCGGTTTGCCGCTCCCTTGCAAGATGCAGACGTGCTCCAGTTTCTCATCGACAGTGATCGTGCCTGCCTTGCCTAGGTAACGCATCAAGTCGACAGGGTCGCGCTTGAGCCCCGTACGCTTGATCGCCCGGGCGCCTGTATGTTCGGCTGCCTTTTTCAATTCCCGGCTGGCGACGCGCTGGATGACAAGCACACCGGCGTCAGTGAGGATCTCTTCTGCGATATCTTCCACGCCCCGATCGACGAGGACGGCCTTGACGCCGAGGGCGACGATCTTGCGGACGTTTTCTAGGAACTCCTGCTGCTTCTGGCGGTACCAGTTGAAGCCGGCTTCGGTGCTGAGGGCCTCCTCTTCCAATTCCTCCGGCTCAAGGGCATCGTCGATGACGAGGACGAGCGCCTCTTCCAGCTTTTTAGGCATGTCCTCATTCATGGGCGTCTTGTTGATGATCACGCCAGAGAGCACCTGGTTGTCGGCGCCCTCACGGGCGCGAATCGTCTCAGAGAGCTTGAAGCCGGACTCGCGCAGCTTCTCTTCCCCGACGAGGCGGGCCGCTTCGATGACGAGACGGGCGATATCCTGGTGTTCCCGTCCGGCTACCAGGGCTACCTTCTCTAGCATGGGGTCCAGGACCCCCTGGACGGGACGGGCATGGCGTTGGAACATCTCGACAGCGTTTTTGACGCCCGCCTTCAAACCTTCGATGACTCGGGAGACGGGAACACCCTTGGTCACTTGGTTGACGCCTTCGCTGATCAGGCTGCCGGCGAGGACGGTCGCCGTCGTCGTCCCGTCGCCGATTTCAGACTGCTGGGCCTTGGCCATCTTGATCAGCATGCGCGCTGCCGGATGGTTAACCTCCATTAATTGAAGGATCGTGACGCCGTCATTGGTGATGACCACATCGCCAAACTTGTCGACAAGCATCGTATCGAGCCCTTTCGGACCGAGGGTGCCTTCGACGGCGCTGGCGATAGCGCGGACGGCGTTGGCATTGGTCATCAATGCCGCTAATCGCTCATCCACTTCGGTGTTGTTGCTCACTTGCTTGACACTCAACGCTGATTCCTCCAAGTCTTCCGAAAAGGCAGGGAAATAGGGACTTTTTGCGGAGAAAAAGCCCCTACCCTTTTAGATGCCTCTAACGATTAAACATTTTTTCAAGACCGCCGAAAGCTGTTCCGTTAACTCTTCCACAACGGCAACGGCTTTGGAATACTCCATCCGGGTCGGTCCAATCAGGCCGATGACGCCGAGGACTTCGCCGTCCAAATGATAAGAAGCTGTCACCATGGAACAATTGCGGACACCCTCGTGCCGGTTTTCTGCGCCGATCTTGATATGAATGCCTGGTTCAGGATGGTCATGCATCAGTTCACGCATAGTTTGGTGTTGTTCTAGTATGCCCAAAAGGTTCTGGAGTTTTTCCACATCTTTGAACTCAGGCTGTTTGAAGATGTTCATCATGCCCGCCAGAAAAAACCGTTCTCCGCTGTCCCCATGCAATGCTTCATCGATGAGTTCTAGCGAACGGGAGAGCACCTGCTTCTGTTTTTTCAACGCCTCGTTCAGTTCCATGCAGAGAGAGGCCCGAACCTGAGCCATCGTCAATCCCTGCAAGCGTTCATTGATCATCACCGATACCTTCTGCAGGTCTTCCGGCGTCATCGACTCCGGAATGTCGAGGATTTTGTTCTCCATAACACCGGCAGAGGTGACGACGACGGCAACCGCCTTCGTCGGCATGACAGGAAAAAAGTGAATCTGCTGAAAGGTCGTCTTCCCTACCTGAGGCCCCAGCGCGACAGCGGTGTAGTTGGTCAACTCGGCTAGTAGGTTGGTCGTCTGCTGCATGATGCTGTTGACTTCCTGCAGACGCTCCGACATGGCCCGTTTCACCTTCCGGAGTTCCTCTGGGTTGAGGGTCTCCCGCTCCATCAAGCAATCGACAAAGTACCTGTATCCGTAATCGGAAGGGATGCGACCGGAGGATGTATAGGGTTGCTCAATCAGGCCCAGTTCCTCCAGGTCGGACATCTCGTTGCGGATGGTGGCGGGACTGACGCCGAGGTCATACTTGCGGGCAATAGTGCGGGAGCCGACGGGTTCCGCTGTGGATACGTAGTCTTGAATAATAGCCCAGAGAACCTTCTGCTTGCGATCATTCATTTGCATCCCGGAACACCTCCCGTTGTTAGCACTCAATGAAGGCGAGTGCTAACCTCTACCGTAAAAATACCATCGGAAAAATCGCTTGTCAATACTTGGGGAACCCCGTCATCCTCTTAATCCAGGTAGCGGGCCATGATCTCATTGGCGATCAGATAGGATCGCGACGCAAGGGAGATATTTGTCCCATCATAGTGTATCCATCCCTGCCGGAAGAGCTCTGCTGACAGTCTATGCCATTTTTCCAACGTTGCGCTACCGAGGCCGTACTCGTCGACCACCGACGACAAATTAACACCAGCCCTTGTGCGCAGACCGAGGATGATCGCCTCCCGGGCGGCCAACTCCGGAGAAAGGCATTCTTCCTCAACAGGCTGTATCTCTTCACCTTTTTCAAAAGAAAGCACGAAGGCGCTGCTGTCGGCTGGCCAGGACCAGCGCCGCAAGCCTGCTGTCGAGACGGCGCCGCTGCCAAAACCGAGGTAGTCTCCCCGTCGCCAGTAGTTCAGGTTGTGGCGGCACTCCCATCCCGGCTGAGCGAAATTGGACAGTTCATACTGGAGAAAGCCGGCCGACTGTAAAGTTTGCTGGGCTTCCTCGTACATTTCCACTTCAAGATCTTCTACACAGGGTTCGGCCAGGCCGCGCATCATCCATTCTGCCAGCCGGGTCCCCTGTTCGGTTTTCAGGTTATAAAGAGAAAGGTGAGCAGGCGAAAGGCTTAGGGCCAGTTTGAGGGAAAGACGCCAATCCTCCAGGGTCTGACCAGGGATGCCGTAGATCAGATCGAGGCTGATGTTGTCGATACCAGCCTTGCGGGCTGCCGCTAACGCCTCTGTCACATCGTTAAGACGCTGGCAACGGCCCAAGAAGGTCAACAAACGCGGTTGGAAAGCCTGCACCCCCAGGGAAAGGCGATTGCAGCCGGCCTCAGCCCAGATAGCCAGTTCGCGCTCATCGACGGTCCCAGGGTTGGCTTCGATAGTGATTTCCATCGGAATGCCCGATCGCTTGCCTAGGTCATCCCATCCATAACAGCGCCGCAAGGTTTCCAGGATCCGCACCCCGGCGTCAGCCGGCAGCAGCGTAGGCGTTCCGCCACCGAAAAAAACCGTCGCCGGCCCAGAGGGAAGGCGGTGCCGCCATTGATCCGCCTCCCTTTCCATCTGGCCGATGACGGCATTTGCATAAGCCATCCGGAATTCGCTGCCGGCCGGATGGGAATAGAAGTCACAGTAGGCGCATTTGCTGCGGCAGAAAGGGACGTGGATGTAGACGCCCCAATCTGCTTTTAAGCTTGGCATTGAAGATGTTTCCTGGCGACAATCTCGGGTGTTCGTCATCCCAAATCGGCCCTACTTATCTATGCTGAGGACGGCCATGAAAGCTTCCTGCGGGATTTCGACGCTTCCCACCTGTTTCATCCGCTTCTTGCCCTCTTTTTGCTTTTCCAGGAGCTTGCGTTTTCGCGAGATGTCACCGCCATAGCACTTGGCGAGCACGTTTTTGCGGATGGCCTTGATCGTCTCGCGGGCGATGACCTTGTTGCCGATGACGGCCTGGATGGGCACCTCGAACATCTGCCGAGGGATGAGGTCTTTGAGTTTATCAGCCAGCGCCCGGCCACGGTTATAGGCGCGGTCGCGGTGGACGATGATGGAGAAAGCGTCAATGAGATCCCCGTTGAGCAGGATGTCCAGTTTGACCAGTTCGGAGACGCGATAGCCGATCAGCTCATAGTCCAGGGAGGCATACCCCTTGGTGCGGGACTTCAACTGGTCAAAAAAGTCGAAGATGATCTCCGCCAGAGGCAGTTCATAGATCAGCATCACCCGCTGTGCGGCGATGTAGTCCATATTGATGAAGACGCCCCGTTTTTCCTGGCAAAGTTCCATGACAGCGCCAACGAAGTCAGAAGGCACCATGACAGAGGCTTTGACATAAGGCTCTTCGATGGTCTCAATCTTCTGGTTCGGCGGGAGTTTGGTCGGGTTGTCGACGAATACCACCTGTCCGTCTGTCTGGTTGACCTTGTAGATGACGTTCGGCGCCGTCGTAATCAGGTCAAGATCAAACTCCCGTTCCAGCCGCTCCTGAACGATCTCCATATGCAGCAACCCAAGGAAGCCGCAACGAAAGCCGAAACCGAGAGCCACCGACGTTTCCGGTTCATAGATGAGGGCTGCATCGTTAAGACGCAGTTTATCCAGGGCATCGCGCAGATCTTCATAACCGGCGCCTTCCACAGGATAGAGGCCGCAGTAGACCATGGGCGTCACCTGGCGATAGCCGGGCAGCGGCTCTTTGGCCGGATGGTCGGCGTCGGTGATCGTGTCGCCTACGCGGGTGTCCTTGACGTTTTTGATCGAGGCGACAATAAAGCCGACTTCTCCGGAGGAGAGCTTCTCCACCTGCCGGGGCGCCGGGGTAAAAACGCCCACTTCGGTCACCTCAAAGGTCTTGCCGGTGGACATCATTTTGATTTTCGTGCCTTTTTTCACGGTGCCTTCGACGACACGGACATAGGAAATGGCACCCTTATAAGCGTCGTAAAAGGAATCAAAAATCATGCACTGTAGCGGCGCTGTCGGGTCGCCCTCCGGCGGCGGGATCTTGGCCACGATCGCCTCCAGTGTCTCTTCGATGCCGATGCCGGCTTTCGCGGAAACCAGGATGGCGTCGGAGGCGTCCAAACCGATAACATCCTCGATCTCCTGCTTGACCCGGTCAGGCTCGGCGCTGGGCAGGTCGATCTTGTTGACGACGGGGATGATCTCCAGATCATTCTCCAACGCCAGATAAACGTTGGCAAGCGTCTGGGCCTCGATGCCCTGTGCGGCGTCAACGACCAGCAAGGCCCCCTCGCAGGCGGCGAGGGAACGGGAAACCTCATATGTGAAATCCACGTGGCCCGGGGTGTCGATCAGGTTCAGCGTATAGACCTGACCGTCCTTCGCCTTGTATTGGAGACGAACAGCTTGCAGCTTGATCGTGATGCCCCGTTCCCGCTCCAGGTCCATCGAGTCGAGGACCTGGTCCTCCATCTCACGCTCCGTCAGCGCCCCGGTAAACTCCAGGATGCGGTCGGCAAGGGTCGATTTGCCGTGGTCAATATGGGCGATAATACAGAAATTTCGAATGTTGGCTTGCGCCTTTCCCATAATTCTATGAATCCTCCCTTGCCAATCGCACAGACATATGCAATATATTATAACTCATTTCACGGAGAGCAAACAACGTGAATCGAAAAGCCAATCCCTGCATTTTAAAAAAGACCCGCTTAAAAAAGAAGACCCGCACGAATCAGCGTGCAGGTTGCTAACGCCCCATAAACCGGCCGAGGAAGGTGCGGGCGACCATGTCCGCCTCCTCCATCTTCATGAAGTAGGTTACCAGCGCGTAGACGCCAGCGCCGGCTGATATGGTAACCGTCAACAGGATCAATTGACCTGTAAGGACGGTTATATCCACCATGACGGCCATGAACCCCTGCAAGGCCCTGATCACACCTCCCATGATCGCCGAGGCCACCAGCGTTTTCAACAGCGACGCCAATAGCCGCCCACCGTCGATAGAGCGCAGCGCCCGCCGCGCCAGGAGCAGGAAAATGGCGAAGGCGACGACAGCGCTGAGGGAGAAGGCCATGGCCAACCCTTCTGCCCCCCAGTAACGGATCAGGACCAGGCTGAGCGCCGTGTTGAGGACGAGAACGATCAAGCTGACACGGACCGGGATGGAAGGCCGCTGCAAGGCATAGAAGACACGAGGCAGCAACTGATTGGCGCCTTGGGCAAAGAGGCCGATGAGGAAGAACAGCAATACGGACGCTGTCGCCAAGGTGGCGCCATGATCGAATTTATCACGCTCGAAAAGGACCTGCACGATGGGAACGCGCAGGGTGGCCATGCCGACGGCAGCAGGGACGGTGATGTAGATGACGGTCCGCAACCCCAGCGACAGGTTGCGGCGAAAATCGGTCCATTCCCTGCGGGCGGCGGCGCTCGTCAGACTAGGAAAAACAGCCACCGAAATGGCGATGGCGAAGACCCCGAGCGGAAGTTGCATCAGACGGTTGGCGAAGCGGAGGGCTGTGATCGATCCTGGTTCCAAAGCGGATGCCAGGTTTTGGTTGATGATGTCCTGGACCTGACCGATCGACAGACCGAGGAGGGCCGGACCCATTAATGTAGCGATCTGGCGAACGCCGGGATGGTCAAGCCGCATCACCAACTGGTAGCGTAGGCCGATGCGCAGCAGCATGGGCACCTGCACGAGAAAGTTGGCAATGGCGCCGAGAACAACGCCGACGGAAAAGGCGGCGATGCCGAAGGTGTCAGAAAAGAAATAGCCGCAGAGGATGATGACCACGTTATAGAGGATCGCCCCGATAGAAGGCATCAGGAAGTGCTGGAAGGAGTTCAGCACCCCCATGGCTAACCCGGCCAGGCCGGTGAACAAGACGGAGGGAAACATGATCCGCGTCAAGAAGATCGTTCGTTCCAGCGTCTCTCCCTCAAAGTCATAGGCAACCAGGGGGATCAACTGGGGGGTGAAAATCTCGCCGATGATAATGCCGAGCGTAAGCAACAGGAGCATGGCATTGATAAAGGTGGACGCCACGATCCAGCCGTCATCCTCTTTGTCGGTGGCGACGTAGGAGGAAAAGACCGGGATAAAGGCCGTCGAGAGGGCGCCTCCGACGAGCAAGAAATAAAGAAAATCAGGCAGCGCGAAGGCGGCGATGTATGAATCGGTGACAGCATTCTGTCCAAATTTGGCCCCGATCACCGCTTCCCGGACAAAACCGAGGAGGCGGGAGATCAACATGGCCAGCATGATCGATCCGGCCGCCTTGGCGATGCGCTGACCGCCCCGGGAAGGCGGCGATCCATCGTTGTCGATGTGGTTCACTGTCCGACTCCCTTTCCTGGCTGGCTTCCTCCCTAATTGTAGTAACTTTTTTTGCTTTGACAACTGTATTTCCGTCAAATCTCCGGCGAGAAGTTAAAAAAGCTTCTACCTGGGTACGGGCCATTCTTTCCGACGGTGAAGTCGTCATCCTCCTCTTTTCGCATTGTGGAGCAAACCCTTCTCTTGAATCACCTTCGCCAGGGCGTCAGCGAAGATCTCCGCCGCCGCCTGGGCCTCGGCCACACTGTTGCGATCTCCACCGATTTCCACGAGCAGTGCCCTGGGATGCAGCTGCTGGTGGTAGCGACCAGCCTTAGTGATGACCCCCTTACACAGTCCCGGCGCTTTTTCATCCAGTTTGGCTGCCACAGCTTCGGCAAACCGGAGGTTATCCTTCCAGCGAGGATGGGCAGCCCGGGCGTCAGTCCCCACAACGATCAGGATCCGCGCTGCCTTTCGACCGCCCACCGTCACCGTTTCCCGCAGAGGAACGGCGTCGCGATGGAGATCGATGATCGCCAGAGGATTGGGGTAGCGCTGCAGCAACGCCAGGAGTGTCTTTCGCGATTGGACATAGGCCAGGTCATAAGAGGGGTAGTCATGAATGGCGTCAGAATGAACAACCGTTAGCTTCTGCTTCTCTTGAAGCCGCGTTCCCAGGCGCTTGCCGACCATGAAGACGCCGGCGTTGCGCCCGTCAAGCCGGGACGAACCGCCGTCAGCGCCGTAATTTTCAGCATTGTGGGTGTGATAAAGCAAGACAACAGGGTTTGGCTCCCCTGAAGGCGGCTGGGGAGGAACATCGGAAGCCGGCGGATCAAAGAAACTCTTCTCTGTGTTTTGGCCTGAATCGCTGCTGCGCTCTCCGCGAGGGTCCTCGCGAAGGATATCAAGATCAGGGTAATCATCCCCCTCTTGTTCCACAGCCCCCTTTAGATTGGCGACGCTGGTTTTTTCGCCGGAAGCCACTGTGTTTTCCTGGCCGGACATCGAGGTGGCCTGCTGCAGTGTTGTGCTCAGCAAGGGGAGCTGCCCTTCGAGCAGACGACTAAGTTGACCGGCCCTAAAGCCCCTCGAACTGGAGGTCGTCGGTGCTTCTTCTTTGTCATTCATGTCCGCGCCGTCGCCTTGATCGGTCGGGGTCGCCGAAGATGGCGATGAAAGGATAGGCAAAGCCAGCCGAAGAATATCAAAAGGCGGGAACCATGTCCAAAAAGCCGGCATGGCCCGCCACATCCATCCAAACAGCGCGAACGAGACGAGCAAGACGACGACCCAAAAGCGACTCGGGCCTGTGCGCCCCCATGGGTTTGTCCGGCGAATGCGCAAAATAAAAACCCCCTTCTTACCCAATATATGGGTATGTCGGGGGCTCGCCAGCTATGACTCCGCCTTACCGTTTTCCTCCGCCGGGAAGCGCTCTCGGCGTCAGCGGCGTCGGCAACACGGCATCGATGGCGCCGATGATCAACGCTGCAATCAAAGCGCCGATGATACTGGTCTGGATCGCGTTCGGCACCAGCAGTTGGCTCAGCCAGATGACGGCTGCGGAAACGAGAAACCCGACGATACCGCGATGCATGCCGGTGATCCGGTCTCCGAACAGGGCCTCCGCCGCATAACCCAGCAGGGCGATAACCAGGGCGGCCACAACAGCGCCGACAATGCCGTTGATGACGAAGAAAGGAATGAACCAACTGGCCACCAAGAGGACAACGGCGGAGACGAGAAAGCGGACGACCATTGAAAACATGATTGGCTGTTTCCTCCTTTTGGAACATTTCGCCCATAGTTTCTCCTCTCCTTCCCGATTCATACATCCGCCTCTCCTTTTTTTAGCAAAAAAACCTTACACCACGAAAAAACCGTCATTTTCTGGCTGGAGCGCAAAGTCTTTCTTGCTTCTCACGCTGTCACATGGTAGAATAGCTTTTGTTGAGTGGCAAGGAGGTGAGGAGTGTGCCCAATATCAAATCAGCGATCAAGCGGGTCAAGATCGCCCGTGAGCGGACGTTGAAAAACGCCTCTGCCCGTTCGGCGCTGCGGACGACGTTGAAGCGTTTCGAAGCCGCCTTGGCCTCCGCCGACGTGGACAATGCTCGCGCCGCCCTTGCCAAGGCAGTTCGGGCTCTCGATAAAGCCGCCGCCAAAGGTCTGATCCACAAGAATACGGCGTCTCGCAAAAAGTCCCGTATCACGAAGCGTTTCAACAAGGCTGTGGTGTGAGGCCGATTCTGCCAGGCAGTTTTTACGGCGTCAAAAATAAGAAATTGAAAAGGGAGATCGGAACATCCGGTCTCCCTTTTGTCATGCCCTTTTGTTGGACTGTATCCCTTCCCCAGCGAAGGCCAGCAGGCAGAGTTCCAGCGTCTGCCGGGCCTCGCCTGCGCCTGTCTTGATGGCCACATCGGCTGCCGTCAGACGATGATAGAGGCGGCGCAGTTCCTCCCTGGGAAAGCGGTCGGCCTGGCTCTCCAGCTTTCGCACAACCCCTGCGGGCAGCTTCATCTCCCTGGCCCAATCGGTCTTACGCAGACCGGAGGCCGTCAGTTCCTTGATGTGCAGTAATTGTCGCACATGGCGGATGATCAGGAAGAGCAGCCGTATGGGATGCTGGCCGTTGCGGACGAGATCGCAGGTGATGCGCAAGGCATTGTCGACCTGTCCGTCGCCTAGGGCGTCGGCGATGGCGAAAACATTGTCTTCCGGTGTGGCCGGGACGAGGCGGCGGACTCGTTCCGGCGTCACCCGCCGGGTCGGGGACGGCTCACCAAGGAAGTTGCGCAGTTTCTCCAGCTCCAATACCAGCCGACCCAGATCGTCGCCGGCGCGGTCGATGAGCAGGTTCAGCGCCTCGGCTTCAAAGGGCAATTTCATCGCCTTGGCCTGCTGGGCCGCCCAGTTCCGCAAGTCGGATTCGGATAGTTTTTTGATCTCGACGGCATGGCCGGCCTTTTCAATCGCTTTGTATAAGCGTTTCCGTTTATCAACCCCCGAAGGGGAGAAAAAGACAAGGCATGTTGTCCGCGATGGATCAGCGAGATATTGGAGCAGCGGCGCCTCTGGTTCCATCGTCTTGAAACGACTGGCTCCTTTGCCTTTCCCCGACGAGGCCCCCTCCCCATCGGCCCCATCAGAACCGCGAGCGGCGCGCAACAGGGGCGTGTCTCGCACGATGACGAGGCGTCGTTCCGCCATGAAGGGCGGGGTCTGGGCCGCTTCGGCGATCATTTCGGCCGTCACGTCTCCCTCCAGTCGGTCCATGTTGAATTCCCCTCCCGGTTGTCCGGCAAAGCGCGCCATCAACTCTTCCAGGATTTCGCTCATCAGGTAGGGTTCATCGCCGTAGATCAGGTAGACAGGAGCATAAACATTCCGCTGGAGCGTCGCCTTCATACCGGCATAATCCATGAGCAACCCGCCTTTCTGCAGACCCCTTGGGGACTGCTCTTCATATATTGTAAAACGAAATCGAGCAAAGGCAAGGGCAGTCGGCAAGGTGGTTGCAGCCTTTGGCAGAGACGGCGGAACAACTGGTCGAACTGATCCGGCGGGAGTACGGTCTGCATGTCCGGGCGATCCAGCGGCTGACGCCGGTCTGGCGGCTGGAGACCGATATAGGGCCCCTCTGTTTAAAAAGAGTGGGCTATGATGAAGGGAAGCTGGGCTTTATCTGTGCGGCCATGGAACATCTGCGTAGGCAAGGCTTTACCCGTTCACCTGTCTTGCTCCCTTCGCGGGAGGGGCGGCTATGGATCCCAGATCTGGACATGCGTGGAGATTACCGGGATACTGGCAGGGATGGTTGGTTGTTCTTGACCGACTGGGTTGCTGACCGGCCCTGCAATTTTTCTGAGGAAGCCCACATCCTCGCCGCAGCGGCGACCTTAGCCGAGTTCCACCAGTACGCGAAGGGACTGACGTCTCCCGACTTGTCCCGGCGGCGGGGCCACTGGATGCGTTGGCCTCGGTTGCTGGCGGGACGAACCGCCGATTTGCACCGCTATGAGACGCTGGGCGCAAGGGCGCCCATTGAGCGGGAGCTGCTAAAAACACAGATCCGGCAAGCGCAAAGGGCGCTGGCTGTGCTGGAAAGATCGGAGTTTGGGCGCATCGCTGCCGCATCGCAGATGGAAAAAACCTTCGTCCATCGCGATATCGCCGCCCGTAACTTTGTCCTCAACTACCGTGATGAGGCGCACTTAATCGACTTTGACTATTGCCGTTGTGACCTGCACCTTGTCGACATAGCCCGCCTTCTCGAGCGGGTGTTGCGGTACCACCGCTGGTCCTATTCGCTCGGGCAGAAGATCCTCTCCGTCTATGAGGAAACAACTCCCCTGCAACCGAGCGAATACCCTGTGCTCCTCGCCTTCCTGCTCTTTCCGCAGCGCTTCTGGCGCCTTTACCGCCGCCGTTACGACGGTTTTATATCGGATGCCTCCGAATTTAGCCGCGACCTGCGGCAACTGCAAGCGGAACAAAGACAAAAGGGCTTCTTCCTCCGCCGTTTCGCCGAGGAATACTGTTGGGGTTTTTTGCACCGTCATGGTTTCGATTGTATCGTGGAGGCTGAAACTTTTTTGAATGAAGAGGGCCTTTTGGCAGAGGAAGGGGCTATTGTGCAGGCGGAGCATATCGCGAAAGAAGGTATTGTAAAGGCAGGGAGTATAGAGGAGAAGGACATGGCTATTGGGAAGAGGCGGGACATACGGGCAGGTTCTTGGGGTCTTGCCTATCGGCTCGAGTTATACAAGCGTTTTTTCAAGCAGTCTTAATTTTCTTCTATTGGGGTAAAAAGGGATTTGTTGTATATATGTAGAAAAAACCACTGGAGGTGTCGCTATGAAGCGTCCTTTGGTGGTTTTTGTTTGCCTCTATGCTGCCGGCGTCGCGCTGGGGCTTTTCATCTATGAAATCAAAGCCTATCCCGTCTCCGATGAAACGGTCCAAATGGGCCTGGCGCTGGCCGTTAACGGGGTGGCGATGCTGATCTGGGGAGATCGGCATCTGTTTGATGCGTCAACGGTGCAGATCCTGCCGAGCCTCTGGAAACGATCTGCCTTGTATGCTGCCGTCATTGCCGCTGGGGCCGTCTACGCTTTCTTGGGAGCAGCGCCCATTTCCGGACTGTACCCGTCACTGGAGCGAACGGTCACGCTGGCTGGCAGGGTGGAACAGATCGTCTCGAAAGATGCCCCCCTGCTCATGGATCTGCGGACCATTGAGGGGGAATTGATCCGCGTGAGATCCCAGCGAGCGCCGTCGGGGCTTGCGCTTCATCCTTTCGAATGGATAGAGGTGACAGGGCAGTTGCGTCTCCCGACAGAACGGCGCAACCCTGGAGATTTTGACTACCGTTCCTATCTGTGGCGACAAGGTATCGCCGTAGAACTCCACTGTCGCAGCGGCGATGCGATCGGGCGGCTCCGCTCCCTCATCACCGATGCAGAAGGTGAGATTGTTGTCGATAAGGAGGATGGTTTTTCTGGCAAAAGCATCATCGACGGAATCGCGGGTGCTGCATACGGCCTGCGCGGACAAATGGAGGCTTTTCTCTTTTCGCAACTCCCTCTGGAAACGGCAGGTATTATCAATGGGATCCTCTTCGGCGGTCAGGGCGATTTATCGGAAGCGGATCGACAAGTCTACCGCATCACCGGTGTCGCCCATGCCTTCGCCGTATCTGGCTCCAACATCGGGGTGATCGCCGGGACGGTGTTGACACTACTGCGCGGCAGTCGGCGCTGGCGGGCGCCCCTCTGGCCGAGTATCGCCGTAACAGCTGCCGCTATCGTGTTTTACAGTTTCATGACCGGTTTTCCCGCATCGGTGCAGCGGGCGCTATTGATGGCGCTAGGCGGGCTCCTGGCCTACGGATTCCAAGGCAGAGCCGATCCGCCGACACTCCTGGCTGCGGCCGCGCTGCCCATCCTGCTCGTCAATCCCCTGATGCTCGCTGACCCCGGTTTTCAATTATCCTTTGCGGCCACCTGGGGCATCCTGTACCTCTTCCCCACGCTGCACCGGGCGCTCCAACCTGCCAATGAGCGTCTCGTGCGGTCACTGGAGCGACGATTGGATGTCCCTTTGACCATCGCAGGCAGCTTTGTGCGCAGTGGGATAAGGCTGATCAGCGATGCCTTGCTTGTCTCCCTGGCGGCGCAACTGGCAGTATCACCCCTCGGCCTCTACTACTTCAACCTGTTTTCTATCGTCGGCCTTCTGGCCAACCTTGCCGGCGGGGCGATCATCGCCCTAGTGACGATCTTGGGTTTCGTCTCGTTCCTGCTGTTGCCCATCTGGTCCACAGGCGCGCTGAGTTTCACCCTCGTTTCAGCAGCTGCCGTCAGTCTCCTGAACACATTCCTTCACAGCTTGGCCGGCCTGCCGGGGGCTGCATTGACAGTGGCCACACCTTCTCCTTTGCTTCTGACCGCTTACTACCTGGTCCTCATCTTTTTTCGGGAAAGCCTCACCGGCCATCTCCGTCCAAAAACGGCTGCCTACATCCAGGATTGGTCTGTACGGCTAGCCCCGGTCCTGTTCATCCTCTTTCTCGCCTTCCGTCTTCTGGCGCCGGAAGAACTGCGGATCACCTTTATGGATGTGGGACAAGGTGACGGCATCCTGATTGAGACACCAGGCGGCAAGAAGGTGCTGGTCGATACACCCGGACCGCCGCTCTTCATCCTCAGAAACGCAGAGGAGCAGCCTAAAAAAAGCTACGACCCCGGTGAACAGGTCGTAACCCCCTTTTTTCACCGCCAGGGGATCACCCGATTGGACTTGATCGTCAATACCCATGCCGATCAGGATCACATCGGCGGCCTTCCCTATCTGTTGAACGAGTTCCCGGTGCGCCGACTGGTGCTTTCCACCCCTCCCGGTCCTGCACCAACAGTTTACCTGGCACTGAGGGAACTGGCTGAACAACGAGCTGTTTCCGTCCTGGAAGCGCCGGAACCGGGCATCGACATCAGCCCTGATCCGGCTGTCCGGATGACGGTTCTATACCCGACGCCAGACCTTCCGCCCCGGACAGTCAACGATTCTTCCCTGGCGCTGCTGATCGAACACGGCCGTTGCCGCCTGCTGCTGACGGGCGACCTGGAGCGGGAAGGACAGGCCTATCTCGTTTCCCGTTTCGGAAGCGATCTTTTTCCCATGACGGCGGGGGTGGTTAAAATCCCTCACCATGGCAGCCGGCATAACCTGGAACCAACATTTATGGGCGCACTCGGCGAACCGGACCTGGCTGTCGTCTCTGTCGGCCGGAACAGCTTCGGTCACCCCGCGCCGGAAGTCTTACAACGTTGGGGAGAACAGTGTGCTGAGGTCTTGCGCACCGATACCTGCGGCGCCGTCATCGCAACAAGCGACGGCGAGCAGTGGCGATGGAATACAACTCGCCGGCAGAGGCAGCCGGAACACTCCCTCATCTCTACAGATCAGGAGGTCGCTTCCCCCTTTTGGCAATCGCAACAGTAGCCGAATACCTCGAACGTATGCCCGAGAACTTGAAAATGCGCTTGCCGAGCCAGTTCCTCCATCTTCTCCTCCATGGGACAATAGGGCAGACAGAATGATTTGCCGCAAGACACACAAACCAGGTGGTGGTGGTGGGGCCTCCCATCCAATTCATACCGGGCGCCCTCTTTCCCCTGCTGGCTGATCAAGCTGACCACCCCCAGGTCGTAAAGCACCTTCAGGTTGCGGTAGACCGTGTCGGCGCTCATATCGGGGTAGTCCTCGCGAAGGCGGTCGACCATCTCCTTCACGGAAAGCGGTTCTTTTGCTTCAATCAGGGTGCCGATCACCGCCCGGCGCTGAGGTGTAAACTTGTACCCCTTTTCCTTAAGCAGATCAAGCACATTCTCTGTCTGCGTCTGTTTCGTTTCCTCTATCGCCATGACGCCTCCCATCGATTCTAAGTTTTATTTTTTTCTATCGCAGAAAGCTCCTGCCCGCTTGCAAGTCATCGATCAGTGATTCACCAGTCCGCGCACCGCAGCCTCTTCTCTGGACTGGCGGCGAAGAAAGCGATCAGCGGCGGCGCGCAAGGCGATGGTTGCCACCAGCAGCACGACTGCCAGCAAGACGATGGTCCCGCCCGGGGCGAGATCGAGATAATAAGAAGCCGTCAGCCCGACGCTGACTTCCGCTAAGGCATAGAGCAGCGCCAGCCAGAAGGCCTTCCGGAAGCTGTTCGCCGCCTGCAGGCTGGCGGCCACAGGCAGAACAAGCATGGACGATACGAGCAGGATACCGACGATCCGCATAGAAGCGGCCACGACAAGGGCTGTCAATACCATAATCATCAGGTTGAGGCCATTAACGGGCAGCCCGCTCAACCTCGCCTTTTCCTCGTTTAAGGTGATATAAAAAAAGCGATGGTAAAAGAGACCAACTATCAGCAACACAGTGATGGTGACGACGGCCAGAATGGTCAGATCGCGATCAGTGACGGCAACAATGCTGCCAAAGAGATAGCTCAAGATATCGGAAGAGGCCGATTTTTTCATGCTCAACAGGATGACCGCCAGGGCGACGCCGCCGGACAAAAAAACGGCGATGGAGATCTCGGCGTAGTTTTGAAAGCGGCGGCGCAACCGCTCCAAACCGAGAACGGCGACGATAGAAAAGCCTAGAGCCATCAAGGGCGGGTAAAGGCCGAGCAGCATCCCCCCGGCGACACCGGCGAGGGAAACGTGGGAAATCGTATCACCGATCAGGGAAAGACGGCGCAGGACGAGAAAAAGTCCGATGGCCGGACAGATGACGGCGACCATAACGCCAGCCAAAAGCGCCCGGACCATGAAATCGTGTTGGAGCATTTCGGGCATGAGGCTCCCCCCCTTAATGGCCGTGCCGAATCATCTGAACAGGGTGACCGTAGAGCAGTGAGAGGATTTCCGACTGGCGCGCCTTAAAGCCGCTCACCTCGCCATGGAAAAAAAGGCGGCGGTTCAGGCAGACGAGCTTGTTGACTCGCTCCGTCACAGCGCCGATGTCGTGGGAGACGATGACAATCGTCATGGCTGATTTGCTGTTCAATCGTTCCAGGAGGCTGTAAAACTGCTCTTCCTGCTCCGCGTCGACACCCACAGTCGGCTCGTCTAAAAAGAGGATCTCCGGTTCTCCGGCGAGCGCCTGAGCAATAAAGACCCGCTGCTGCTGACCACCGGACAGGTGACCGATCAGCCGATCGGCGAAGGTGTCCATCCCCACCGTGGCCAGGGACTGGTCGATGACCGCCCGGTCAGCATTGTTCAAGCGCCCGAAGAGTCCCTTCCGTCCCAGCCTTCCAGCGGCGACGACCTCGCGTACAGTAGCGGGAAAAGCGGCGTTAAAGGCAGTCGCCTTTTGCGGCACATAACCGATCCGGCTCCACTGGCGAAACTGCGCCAACGGTTCTCCCCAGAGCAGCACCTGTCCCTGTTCGGGCGTCAACAAACCGAGGAGCAGCCGCAAGAGCGTTGACTTGCCCGAACCGTTTGGACCGATGATGCCGAGAAAATCTCCTCGGTAGATGTTCAACTGGATGTCACTCAGGGTCTCTTGATGACCGTATCGAAAAGAGAGATTGCGGGCCTCGACGAGCAGATCTTTATCAGACTGCCAAAGAGGCGGAGGTGCCTGCACAATCCCCTTTTTGCGAATGGACACGGTCTATCCCCCTTTCAGACACTCGACGTGAATGCCATCGGCTATATTTCAACCATGACTGATACGTTATAAGATTATTCTTATTTGTAATTTCAGCTTACACCGATTTCGTTGCCGAGACAAGTCTCATCTGCCGAACATCCATTTCATCGACACCAAAAAAAGAGTTTCCTTCAACGGACAATCTTCTCCATTTTACCCCTATCGCGATAGAGCTAAACAAAACGGGAGGCCGCAAACCAAACGCTAGACGTTGGTCACAGCCTCCGAGTTTTCTATTCTTCTTTATTGCTTGGTGATCAACTTTAGCGCAACAGGGATTTTCGCTTCCACTTTTTCTTTCTTGACCACTTTTTCCGCAGTCTGCACGCCTATTTCGCCGATCAACTTGGGTTGTTGGGCGACGGTGGCCGACATCTTGCCTTCTTGAACGGCCTTAACCGCGTCAGCACCGCCGTCAAAGCCGACGAGAATTACGTTCTTCTTGGCTGCTTGCAGGGCTTGCAGGGCACCGAGAGCCATTTCATCGTTGTGACAGAAGACGGCTTGAAGGTCGGGCTGGCTCTGAAGGATGTTCTCCATGACAGTCATCCCCTTGGAGCGGTTGAAATCGGCAGGCTGCTTGGCTACGACCTTGATTTCCTTTTCACTGTCGATGAGGCTGTGGAAGCCCTGTCCGCGATCACGGGCGGCGGAGGTGCCGGCAATGCCTTCCAGTTCAGCTACTTTGCCTTTGCCGTTCAGGGACTTGATGACAAAATCGGCAGCAAGTTTTCCGCCGGATACGTTGTCGGAGGCGATGTGAGAGATGACATCACCGCCGCTGACGCTGCGGTCTAGGGTGATGACCGGTATATTCGCTTTGTTGGCCTCTTTAACAGCGGCGACAAGACCATCGCTATCGGTCGGGTTGAGCAGGATGATGTCCACTTTTTGCTGGATCAGGTTCTCAACCTGGGAAACTTGCTTGGAGGCATCGTCCTGGGCGTCCATGACGATCAGCTTGGCGCCTATTTTATCGGCGGCAGCTTGAGCGCCATCGCGCATATCGACAAAGAAGGGGTTATTCAGCGTCGAGAGGGCGATCCCGACAGTCATCTGTTTCGTCGAATCTGCCGGTTTTTCGGCCGGTTTGGGCGGTTCCTTGGAACCGCTGCAGCCAGCGAGCATACCGACTATGAAGAGGGAGCCTACGACGAGGGATGCTGCTTTTAAGTACCTTTTCATGAGATTACCTCCTATTTGTTCCATCTTTCTTTCAATGTTACCCGTCTCTTTCGTGACCCTCTGCGACTCATAGTGGGAAACCTTTTTCGCTCACCCCCTTGCGGCATTGCGCCGGTCTAACAGCACCGCGATCAGGATCACGATGCCTTTTACCGCCTGCTGGTAGAAGGAAGAAACATTGAGGATGTTCAGGCCGTTGTCGAGCACCCCGATGATCAAGGCGCCCACAAGGGTCCCAAGCACGCCACCTTGGCCGCCGGAGAGGCTGGTGCCTCCGAGGACAACAGCCGCAATGGCGTCCAGTTCATAGCCTGCGCCGGCCGTCGGCTGGGCCGACATAAGCCTAGAGGTGAGAATGGCTCCGGCAAGGCCGCACATGAGGCCGCTGACGGCATAGACAAAAACCTTGCTATAAGTCGCTTTGACGCCGCTGAGCACAGCCGCTTCCTCATTGCCGCCGACGGCGAAGACGCGACGGCCCACCGTCATCCTGTTTAATACGAACCAGGCCAGAAAAACCATGACAGCGGTGATGACAACTGGCGTCGGGATAGGTCCCAAGTAACCACCGCCGATGGCATTGAATCCTTCCTCGACGGCGCGGATGGGGCGTCCCTCCGTGTAGATCAGCGTGGCGCCCCGAAAGAGGGTCATCGTGCCGAGAGTGGCCACAAAAGGCGCGATGCGTCCATAGGCGATCAACAAGCCGTTCAGCGTGCCGCCGGCGAGGCCGATCAGGCAGGCGTAGAGCAATACCAACCCCGTATCTATGCCGCTGGCCAGTGCCCCCGCCGCCAATGCGCCAGCGAAAGCCAGGATGGAGCCGACAGAAAGGTCGATCCCGCCGGAGATGATCACGAAGGTCATGCCCACGGCGAGCAGGGTGTTGATAGACACCTGCCTGGCGATGTTCAGGATGTTAGCAGGCGTAAAAAAGCGATCGGACATGAGGGTCAGGGCGATGCAGATCAGGACCAGCCCGATCAAGGGCCCCATCCGGTAGCGGCGGAGTTTGTCCAGCAGGTCTCTCATGGTCTACCTCCCGTGGCGCAGCGCATAAAAGCTTCTTCCGTCACCGTCTCGCGGGTGAAATGGCCGGTGATGCTGCCCTCGTACATGACATAGATGCGATCACTCATGCCCATCAGTTCCGGCAGATCAGATGAGATGAGCAGGATACCGATGCCGCCGGCAGCCAGTTGGTTGATCAACTGATAGATCTCCACCTTGGCGCCTACATCGACGCCGCGCGTCGGCTCATCAAGGATCAACAGGCGCGGTTTCGTCTCGAGGCATTTGCCGAAAACGACCTTTTGTTGGTTGCCGCCACTCAGGTTGCGCACCGGCTGGTCCATCCCGGCCGTCTTGACGCGCAAGGTCTTGATATAGCCCTCTACCATGGAGCGTTCCTCGGCGCCATCGATGACGCCCAAGCGCGCCCGCTTAGCCAGTGTCGGTAAGGCCATGTTGTCCTTCACGCTGGCGCCCAGCACCAGACCTTCATCCTTGCGGTCCTCCGGCACCATGGCGATACCATGGGCGATGGCTTCGGCAGGATGGCGAAAGAGCCCGGTGTAGGATCCACCGCTTCTTGTTTTCAGGCGCAAGCTGCCTATCGCCGGATCGAGGCCGTAGATGGCTCGCGCCACCTCTGTCCGGCCGGCGCCCATCAGTCCGCCGATGCCGACCACTTCGCCGGCGCGCACGGTCAGGTTGACTGCTTTCAGCCGGTCATTTTGCAAGCCTTCCACTTCCAGGATCATGTCGCCCGATTCTACGGACACCTTGGGAAAGCGATCCTCGACCTGCCGACCGACCATGAGAGAGACCAGTTCATCGATGGTTGTCTCCTTGATTGCCCGCGTGGCGATGTAGGCGCCGTCGCGGAGGACGGTGACGCGATCACAGATCGCAAACAGCTCCTCCATCCTGTGGGAGATGAAGATGATAGACACCCCCTGCGCAGCGAGGGCGGTCATGATGGAGAAGAGCTTTGCTTTTTCCGTCTCCGTCAGTGCGGCGGTCGGCTCATCCATGATCAGCAGTTTTGCTTCCTTGGAAAGCGCTTTCGCTACTTCGACCAGTTGCTTTTCGCCGACACTCAATTCATCTACAGTTCGCGTCGGCGCCACAGACAATCCCACCTGATCGAGAAATCGACGTGACGCCTCCACCAGGGCCGACCAACGGATGGTTCCCCAGCGCGTAAAGGGGCCTTCGTTGCCCAAAAAGATGTTTTCGGCAATACTCAACTGGGGAACGAGGTTGAATTCCTGATGGATCATGACGATTCCCAGGGCTTCCGCTTCCCGAGGCCCTTGCACCGACAAGGGACTGCCGTCGAAGTGGATCTCTCCGCTGTCTTTACTATAGATACCGGTGAGAATCTTCATCAGCGTCGATTTACCGGCGCCGTTTTCACCCAGCAGGGCGTGGATCTCCCCTTTTTCTAGGCAAAAGTCGACATTCTTGAGCACCTTGGCGCCGGGAAAGCTTTTGTGAATCGCCCGCATCTCTAAAAGGGGCATGATCTTATCCCTCCCAGCCGTCAAAAGGCGACGCCGGCATAGAGGAGGATGTTGGCGTAGGGCGTCCACTCCCCTGTCCGGATGACGGCCCGGGCCTGACGGCAACACGTCTTCAGCGATTCGTGGTTGATGAAATGCAGTTGCACCGGCTTCAAGCGCCCGGCAAGGGCCTCAATGATTTGTTCATTCGGTTTTAACTCTTCGGCCACCGTTGCGTTTTCCACGACCATCTCCGAGAGGATAGCCTCAAGGACCGGCAAAAAAGACGGCACCCCTTTGGTTACAGCCAAGTCGATACAGGGGACACCGGGCGGAACAGGCAGGCCGCTGTCGGCCACCACCACCAGGTCGCCGTGGCCGAGGCTGGCGATCAGGGCAGCCAGATCGCGATGCAAGATGCCCTGTTTTTTCATGTAAGACCCTCCAAAAAACGATTGACTTCTTCCCTGAGCGGCAGCGATGTCTGGGCGCCCGCCTTCGTCACCGACAAGGCAGCGACGGCGCTGGCGAAGCGGAGGGCTTCCTCCAGCGGTTGCCCTTCGGCCAGTGCGACAGCAAATCCGGCGACGAAGGCGTCGCCGGCGGCCGTCGTGTCGACGACAGGGACAGAGAAGGCAGGGATGCGGCGCAGGTTGCTATCGCCGCTATCGTTAAGGCCGCTGGCATTGAATAAGACACCCTTTTCGCCCATTGTCACGATCAGCGTTCCCGTCATTTTCTCCTGCAAGTCAGCGAAGTTGCGCCCTGGATCGCCGCCGAGCAGGGCCGCTTCGTGCTCATTCGGCACAAGGTAGGTAACGCTGCGAAGCCAATCTTCAGGCAGTTTTTGCGCCGGTGCAGGGTTGAGGATTAAAGGTTTTTTCACAAAAGCAGCCAGCTCAATCGCTTTCCCCACTGTCTCCAAGGGCGTTTCCAGTTGGATCACCACTACGTCGGCGGCAGAGAAATCGTCGGCGCAGGCCTCCAGATCGGCTGGTTTCAGTTGATCGTTGGCGCCGGGGACGACGACGATCTGGTTATTCCCGGCGTCGTCAACGACGATCATGGCTACACCGGTGGAACCGGGAACCTGCTTTACCCGCGAGGGGTCCAACCCATTTTCGCGGAAATATCGCAGCATATCCTTTCCGTAACCATCATCGCCGACAGCGCCCAAAAAAGTTACCTCAGCGCCGAGACGGTTGGCCGCCATGGCCTGGTTAGCGCCCTTGCCGCCTGGGATGGTGGAAAACTGTTTTCCCTTGACTGTCTCCCCAGTATGAGGAATCCGCTCAGCATAGGCCACAAGATCTACGTTGATGCTGCCGATGACGAGCAGACGCGGCTTTGTCATAATTCACCCCTCCTGAACGAAGATTAGCCCGCTTTCCCCCGTCGAGGCGGTGATCGCCTTCAACGACAAGGGTCGGTTTCACCGAAAGATCGGCTTGGTTCATGGCAGTCGCTGCTGTGCCGAGATGGAGGATCCGGTCCGGCGATATGTCCTATCCCTAAAAAATCAGATGTTCTGTCGCCTGAAGGGCGCCGCTGACGTTGTTGGAATTGATCGAGTGTATCTAGCGTGATGGTGCGATCGATCACGACCAAAGGCGGCAAAGCGCGGCATTCCTTGTCCAAGCGCACCTCCGTCCACTTTGTGCTGACCAGGATGATCCCGTCAACACACTGTTGGCGTAGTATGCCCAGATAGAGGATTTCCTTCTCCAGTTCTCAATCGGAGTTGCAGAGGATCCGGTTGTAGCCGTGACGGTAGGCTTCATCCTCGGCGCCCAGACCACCTCAGGGAAAAAGAGGTTGGTCATATCGGTCAGGATCAGGCCAATCGTCCCCGATCTGCCCGTCACCAGGGTGCGGGCGATGCCCACGTTTATGGTAACGCTTCCATATGTTAATTCAGCGTTAATTTCTGAATTCCTCTCCAAGAAAGTCATTCTAAGAAAAAAATCACGACCACAGCATCCCCTTTTCTCCCTTTATTTTCACGGACCCTTGACAGATCGCCGGCAACCCGTTACGATTTACCATGGCGATATTTGCGGATGTCGAAAAAGGACATCCTTTTTTTATGAGATTTAGGAGGAATCATTGTTTGAAACGGACAGATCTGCGGAACATTGCCATCATCGCCCACGTCGACCACGGCAAAACAACCCTCGTTGACGGACTCCTGCGCCAGTCAGGCGTCTTCCGAGCCAATGAAGAGGTTCGGGACTGTGTCATGGACTCGAACGACCTGGAGCGGGAACGGGGCATCACCATCCTAGCCAAAAACACGGCCGTCTCCTACCAGGGCATCAAGATCAACATCGTCGACACGCCCGGCCACGCCGATTTCTCCGGCGAGGTGGAGCGCATCCTCTCCATGGTCGACGGCGCCATCCTGCTCGTCGACAGCGCCGAAGGCGTCATGGCCCAGACCAAGTTCGTCCTGCGCAAGGCTTTGGAAGCCGGCCTCTGCCCCATCGTCGTCATCAACAAGATGGACCGCAATGACGCCCGCCCCGAGGAAGTGCTCGACGAGATCCTGGAACTGTTCATCGAACTAGGCGCCGATGACGACCAACTGGAGTTCCCCGTCCTTTACGCTGTCGGGCGCGCCGGCTGGGCCAGCCTGAAAGCGGATGAGCCGGGAACCACCTTGGAGCCGCTGTTTAAAACGATCGTAGATAAGGTTCCCTGCCCCGAAGGCGACGAGAATGCCCCGGTGCAGTTGCTCGTCTCCGCCCTCGACTACGACAGCTATGTGGGCCGCGTGGCCATCGGCCGCATCCGCCAGGGCAAGCTGCGGGCCGGCCAGCAGGTCTCCGTCTGCAAGCGCGACGGCGCCATCGTCAGAGGCAAACTGCTCAATATCTACACCTATCAGGGTCTCAAGCGGGTTGCCACAGAAGAAGCGACCGTCGGCGATATCATCTGTGTCACCGGCATTGAGAATGTCCACATCGGTGAGACCGTCTCTGACCCGGCTAACCCCGCCCCCCTGCCGATCATCAACGTGGACGAGCCCACCCTACAGATGACCTTCCAGACGAATACGAGCCCCTTCGCCGGCAAGGAGGGCGAATACGTCACCTCTCGTCACCTGCGGGCGCGCCTTTACAAGGAACTGGAGAAAAACGTGGCCTTGCGTGTCCAGGATACGGAAGACCCCGATGTCTTCCTCGTCTCCGGCCGGGGCGAACTGCACCTGTCCATCTTGATTGAAACGATGCGCCGCGAAGGCTACGAGCTGGCCGTCTCGAAACCCCAGGTCATCTTGCGCAAAGATGAAGAGGGCGTCCTCCTGGAACCGCTGGAGCACCTGACCATCGACGTGCCCGAAGAGTACATGGGCGTCGTCATGGAAAAACTGGGCACCCGCCGCGCCGAGCTGACCAACATGGTCAACAGCGGCAACGGCCAAGTCCGCCTGGAGTTTGTCATCCCCGCTCGGGGCCTCATCGGCTACCGGACTGAGTTCCTCACGGATACGCGCGGTTTCGGCATCATGCACCATCTCTTCCACGGCTACGGCGAATACCGTGGCGAGATTCCGGGCCGCAGCCGCGGCGCTGCCGTCGCCCTTGAAGCCGGCAGCTCTACGGCCTACGCAATGGGTTACCTGCAAGAGCGCATTCGCTTCTTCATCTCCCCTGGCACAGATGTTTACCAAGGCATGATCGTCGGCGAAAACTCCCGGGAACAGGACATGGACATCAACGTCTGCAAGGCCAAGCACCTTACGAACATGCGCGCCTCCGGCTCTGAAGGCACCATCCGTCTCGAACCGCCCCGCATCCTATCCTTGGAAGATGCCCTAGAGTGGATTGACGATGACGAGCTCGTCGAAGTGACGCCGAAAAACATCCGTCTGCGCAAGCGCATCTTGGATGTCAACCAGCGGGAGCGGGCGAAGAAGCATCGGGCGTAGGGGTTGTTACTATGGACCTCTTTTCCTATCAAAGTGAAGCTGTAAAAAGCAAAGAAGGCCCCCTGGCCTTTCGCATGCGCCCGCGCAGCCTCGACGAGGTTTCCGGGCAGTCGCATCTTCTAAAAAAAGGCTCCCTCTTTCGCCGCATGATCGATGAGGACAAGTTGCAGTCCTTTATCCTCTACGGTCCGCCGGGAACTGGCAAGACGACCATCGCCCGATTGATCGCCCAGACAACCGAAAGTCCTTTTGTCACCCTCTCTGCCGTGACGGCCAACACAAGTGACATCAAAAAAGTAGCCAAAGAGGCCGAGGAGCGCCTCTCCTTCAACCAGAAACGAACGATCCTCTTTATTGATGAGATCCACCGCTTCAACAAGGCCCAGCAGGACCTGCTCCTGCCGATTGTGGAAGACGGCACCCTGATCCTGATCGGCGCCACAACAGAAAACCCTCTTTATGAATTGAACGCGGCCCTCCTCTCCCGCCTGCGAGTCTACCTTCTGCAGCCGTTAAAGGAAGAGGAACTTCTGTCACTCCTGAAACGGGCGCTCACCGATAGTGAGCGGGGCCTGGGCCTATCGGGGAACGCCCTCACCGAAGAGGCGCTCGCTCTGATCGTGCAGGCCGCCAAAGGAGACGCTCGTGCTGCGCTGACGATCTTAGATATGGTCGCCGGTGTTCACGGTGACACGGATCAACCGATTGGGGCATCCGAAGTCGCCGAGGTGACAGGCCGTGTTGCCGTCTACTACGACAAAAAAGGAGACCGTCACTACGACACGATCTCCGCCTTCATCAAGAGCATCCGCGGTTCTGACCCTGATGCAGCCCTTTACTGGCTTGCGGTGATGTTAGAAGCTGGTGAGGATCCCCTCTTCATCGCCCGCCGGATCGTTATCCATGCTGCTGAAGACATCGGCATGGCCGATCCGATGGCCCTCGTCGTCGCCCAAGCAGCTGCCGAAGCTGTCAAATTCGTCGGCTTGCCGGAAGGGCGCATCCCTCTGGCCGAAGCCACTATCTACCTGGCTTGTGCTCCAAAGAGTAACGGCGCCAAGGAATCTATTGACAAGGCGTTGCGTGCGGTGCGGGAAGCGAAATGTATTGAGGTCCCTCGCCATCTGGCTGATTCTTCCCACAGCAAGTCCGGCGCACTCCTCGGAAGCGGTGTTGGGTACAAGTACCCCCATGATTACGGCGGCTATGTCCGGCAAAGCTACTTGCCGCCAGAAATGGAAAAGGCCCGGTTCTACACTCCCTCGGAGAATGGTCGAGAGAAGCAGATCGGGCGTTGGTTGGGGGAGTTGAGGGGGCAACTCAAGGCTCCATCATGATCTTCTGCAATC
Organism: Heliomicrobium modesticaldum Ice1; assembly: GCF_000019165.1. GTDB lineage: Bacteria > Bacillota > Desulfitobacteriia > Heliobacteriales > Heliobacteriaceae > Heliomicrobium > Heliomicrobium modesticaldum. Next base: position 2,401,963 of record NC_010337.2, on the reverse strand, counting down.
AAAACATGAGCCTTGAAACTCACTGCCCGGCTTGTTCAAGGACATAGGAATGAAAAAGCCTTCGTTGCATCATTACAGGCGGAACGAAGGCTTTTTCATACTTAGAATTAAATTTCCATTATTATGGGCAACACAATCGGACGCCGTTTCGTCTTCTGGTAAAAGAACTCATTCAGCGTGTCCCGGATCAGGTTCTTCAACACTGACCATTCCGTCGTCCCCGTATTGCGACCCGTCAAGGCCTCTTTGACGCGCGACTTGGCTTCACCGAGCATGTCACCCGCCTCGCGGACGAAGACGAAACCGCGGGAGACGAGGTCCGGTCCGGCAAGGACATTGCCGTTTTCCTTGTCGATGGTGACAACGGCGATGACGACGCCGTCCTGGGCTAGGTGGTGACGGTCGCGCAGGACGATATTGCCCACGTCGCCGACGCCGATGCCGTCAACCATGACGCTGCCGGCCTCGACAGTGCCGGTCAGTTGGACCATTTCCTCGTTCAATTCGTAGCGTTCGCCGATGTTGACGCGGAGGATATGCTCGTCAGGGATGCCCATCGTCTGTCCCAGCTTGGCGAAGGTGGCCTGATGGCGGTATTCGCCGTGGAAGGGAATGACGTACTTGGGGCGCAGGAAGTTGAGCATGAGCTTGATCTCCTGCTGGGCGGCGTGACCGGAGACGTGGACATTGGCCACTTCCTTGTAGACCACGTCAGCGCCGATGCGGAAGAGGTTGTCGATGGTCCGGGAGACGAGTTTTTCGTTGCCCGGGATCGGCGTGGCCGAGATGATCACCGTGTCGCCCTGGCGGATCGCCACCTGGCGGTGGTTGTTGGTAGCCATGCGGGTCAGCGCCGCCATCGGCTCACCCTGGGAGCCGGTTGTAATGATGGTGACCTGGTTGTCGGGGAGTCGGTCGATCTCCTCGGCCTCGATCAGCATCCCTCTTGGGATGTTCAGGTAGCCGAGCTGCTGGGACACGTCGACGACGGTCACCATGCTGCGGCCCACGACAGCCACCTTGCGGTTGAACTCAGCCGCCGTGTCGATCACCTGTTGGATACGGTGAACGTTGGAGGCGAAGGTGGCGATGATGATGCGGCTGTCTGTCTTAGCGAAGACAGAGCGGAAGGTGTCGCCGACAGTCCGTTCCGACGGGGTGTAGCCCGGCCGTTCCACGTTGGTGGAGTCGCAGATGAAGAGCAGGACGCCTTCGTCACCGTAACGGGCCAATTTGCTAAATTCGAGAACCTTATCGTCGACCGGCGTCTGGTCGAGCTTGAAGTCGCCTGAGTGAACGATCAACCCCGCCGGGGTGCGGATGGCGATACCGATGCCGTCAGGGATGGAGTGGTTGACACGGAAGAATTCCAACTGGAAGGCGCCTACGTTCACCACGTCGTCGGCCGTGATCTCATGCAGCTTGGCCTCTCGGATCAGTCCGTGTTCGGTCAACTTGTTTTTGACGAGGCCCAAGGTCAGCCGGGTGCCATAGACGGGCACCTGGATTTGTTTGAGCGTGAAAGGTAGACCACCGATGTGGTCTTCGTGTCCGTGGGTGAGAAAAATCCCTCGCACCCTGTCCGCGTTCTGAACAAGATAGGTGATGTCAGGGATGACCAGGTCGATACCCAGCAGTTCTTCGCCGGGAAACTTGACGCCCGAGTCGATGACGATGATGTCATCGCCATACTCGATGACGAGCATGTTCTTGCCCACTTCGCCGACTCCACCGAGGGGAATGACACTTACTGTCGGTAGATTTGACGTGGGCTTCGATTTTGTCTTGCCGCGGCGGGGACGGTAGCCGCTTTTTTTCGGACGGCTCATCGGCATCTTGGCAGTGCCCTTCGCCGCAACTGCGGAGACAGGCGCGGCATCGCCGTTCGCAACGGCAGGAGGAGCCGGTGCGGCTTTGGCGCTGCCACTTCCCTTGCCGTTACCGTCGATGCCGCCTCTCCTCTTTCCACCAGTGCCGGCATTGCCGCGACCGTAGGTTGTCGTGCTGGGATGGGCCTTGGCAATGGCGCTTGCCTTGCCGTTAGGTTCCTGTGTTATGCTCATGGTATCTCCTTTTTAACTGAATGCATTTTTAACCGAATACGTTTTGGAGTCCCTTTTTTATTGTTTCAGGATCCAGATCCTCTTCATTCGCCCCATCCAGTTCGGACAGCCCCACGAGTCGCGACTCGGCCTTCTCCAGTTCCTTCTCCACAAAGATGCCCGTTTCGCTCTCCTCTATCGACGAGGTCGGCAGAGTGAGCGGAGGCGCAGACGGAGATGAGAAAAGGGCTGGACATGGCTGGGCGGCCCAAGGAGGAACGCCGTTGCCGAGAAGAATCTGCCGGATGACGGCGGCGGGGTCCCTCAACTGCTCAAGCCACCAGATGAGCTGGGCCTCCCGGGGATTGCCTTCTTCCAATCGAAGATCGACGCGGAAATGCCTCATTTCTTTTCTCCGTAACGCATGACGGCCAGTTTTAAGAAACCAAGGGCGTTGGCGAATTGAATGACGTTCCAACCGCCAGTCACCGCTTCACCTTCAAACTCATCCTGGACGAGTAGAATATCGGGAAAGATCTCCTTCAAGAAGGGATGCATCACATAGCCGCCGCCGCCAACGAGGATCATGGCCCGGAATTCCATGTGGTTCGGCCATTTCGCCGCGATCTCCCGGACGATTTTTCTCGCCACACGGGAGGCCGACGCGTCGATCACCGAGGAGAGATCATAAACCTTTCCCTTGACCTCCACCTTCCGTTCCCTGAGCATCTGGTCTACTTCGGCGAGGCGAGGATAGTAATGATCAAAGTTTTTCATCAAAAAGTCCCGAATATCCATAAGGATCTTGTGGGTGCCGCCGTCATTGACTGAGAAGCTGCGCTGGTCGACGAACTTCAGGTCTTCCATGTAGATACAGTCGGTTGTCTTTGTTCCCCCGTCGATGATGCCGATCTTGCCTCGGGCGAGACGGGGTGTGCGGACTTCGGAACGAAAATCGAGGATCTGGTTGAAGATGGCGCCACCGGCCTGAGGGAAAATCTCAAAGTTACCGATGCGGATCAGCCGCACGTCCTGCCCTAGGATTTTGACGAAGCGGGACATCTGGTGGGCGCGCAGCTTATCCTCGAAGCGCGCTTTCTGGGTGCGGTAAAAGTTGATCGGCAGACCAAGGTAGATATTTACATCCTGATCAGACTTGTCGCTGACCAGAGCCAATGCCGTGTACACGAGCACCTCAAAATCGATGTTGAAGATCTTATCGGGGTCGATGTCGAGTTCTGCTTCCGTCTCACGCAGGGCGAGATTGCCCACAAAATAGCGCCGTCCATCGACGTCAACGACGAGGTTGTCTATGGGATCGTTAGAGCCGAAGCCGGATAGGATGTGCAGTTCCCGGCCTTCGCCGACGATGCTGGGAAAAAGTGCCCATCGGCCGTTTCCGGCAACGACCTTCACATAGCCGAAACCGATGTCGAGGCCTACGGTCAGATTCTTTCCCTCACCCGGTTCAAATCCCGGCAACTGTCGTAGGCGGGCCGCATGCATATTCATTGCGCTTCAAATCCTCCGGTACGTGTACTTTAATGCTTCTTTCGACAAATCGAACATCAAATCCTCTTAAAAAAGGCAAACAAAGGCACTGAAGACCGGCAGAGACAATGGCGCAAAAAGGGCTCCAAGCGGGTACGATTCGTTCATCAACGGCTTGTTCATAGGCGTAACGATTGACGCGAACAAAAAGAGAGCATCCAGTACCAAAAAAAACTTAAGGGAAAAAGTAGTTCAAGGCCTCCAATACACCCATCGAGTTGGAGGCGGAGGTGACATAATCGGCCGCCTGATGCAAGACCTCTGGCGCGTTCGCCACAAAGACGCCTTGGCCGGCCCAATGGATCATGGTTAGATCGTTCCGGTTGTCGCCGATGGCAAGCACTTCACTCCGATCGATCGAAAAGGACGCTGCCAGTTGGGCCAATGCCGCCCCTTTTGAGGCCTCAGGATGAAGGATTTCGATAAAGTAATCGTGCGAATTGGTGATGGTGACGGTGCCGTTGAGGTGCGCCAGGATGTCTTGCGTCAAAGCCGGTGTGACCGCCGGGTCCGTCATCAGAACCAACATGGTCGGGTGGCGCTCCGGCTCCTTAGCCAGGTGCGCAGTCAGATCGTCGACAAAAGTGAAAGAAAGGCCAAGTCCACGCTCATAGCTGGTCGTGTACTCATGCGGCGTATCTGTATAGACCTCGTCACCGTGAAAGGAATAGCGCAGGGCGTCACTGTTTTTTGCTTTCAAAAATTGCAGCACCGCTAGGGCCTGTTTCGCCTCTACTGTCCGGTGGCAGATGATGCGACCGTCTGCGGGATGGCGGATCATGGCGCCATTGCAGGTGATCATCGGCGCCTCTAGTTCCAGTTGCTTTGCATAGGGCAATGCCGAAGGGTAGATCCGTCCCGTCGCAACGGTAAAGATGACGCCCTTGCCCCGGAGCTCGGCGATCCGTCGGGCGACCGGTTCGGGTATGCGCCTTTTTTCGTCCAAGAGTGTGCCGTCCAAATCCATAGCCACCAGCCGGATAGGGCTCATCGAGGCCTCCATGACCAGGTGTAACCTTGAAAGTGCAGGTTTGTCTCCCGAGGAAAGACTTCCACCTCGACAAACTGGTCGACGGGCAGGGTGACTTCCCAATTAAGATGACGTTGCGGCTTCTTCTCTGCGTCCCTTTTTACTCCCCTATCCCATTCGACTTCCGCGTCCGCGTTCAGATTGCTTTTCTGGCCCGGTTCTTCTGAATAAGTCCGGGGAACCAATTGGAAGGCCACTTGCTCCACAGTCAAGTGGCCTTCTTCGATCCGCTCTTCTCGCCGAATGACGGCATCGATGACGCAAGCGCTCCTCCAGATCGCGGTATGTTGGCCTGTCTTCAGGCTAAGGATCCCCTGCTGGCCGATCAGGGAAGCAAGGGCGACCCCCAGGATCGTTTCCCGGGGGTCGGAGGTGACGTATTCTGTGCCAGCCAAGTGATAATTTCCCATGAGACACGCTCCTAAAGGCTGTAGTTGGGCGCTTCCTTCGTGATCGTCACGTCGTGGGGATGACTTTCCCGCAGACCAGCGGCGGTGATGCGGATGAAGCGGGTCTTCGTCATCAACTCCTCGATATTGACGCAACCACAGTAGCCCATGCCTGAACGCAGACCTCCGACGAGTTGGAAAACTGTATCGGCCAGGGGACCTTTGTAGGGAACGCGGCCCTCGATACCTTCGGGGACCAGTTTCTTGTCATCTTCCTGGAAGTAGCGGTCTTTCGAACCTTCCTTCATGGCGCCCAGGGAGCCCATGCCGCGGTAGACCTTGAAGCTCCGCCCTTGGTAGATCTCGATGTCCCCGGGGCTTTCCTCGGTGCCCGCGAGGAGGCTGCCGATCATGACCACATTGGCTCCGGCGGCAATAGCCTTGGTCACGTCGCCGGAGAACTTGATGCCGCCGTCGCCGATGATGGGAATGTTCCGTTCCCGAGCGGCGCGGGCACAATCGGCGATGGCCGTGATCTGAGGCACGCCGATACCGGCGACGACGCGGGTCGTGCAGATGGATCCGGGGCCGATGCCCACCTTGACGCAATCCGCGCCGGCGGCGATCAGGTCGACCGTAGCTTCATAGGTGGCCACATTGCCGGCGATCACGTCGATCTGCGGAAACTCACCTTTGATTTTTTCTACCGTGTTCAAGACGCCGCGAGAGTGACCATGGGCCGTATCGACGACGATAGCGTCAACGCCAACGGAGACAAGCGCCTTCACCCGCTCCATCGTATCGGCCGTCACGCCGACGGCGGCGCAGACGCGCAGGCGCCCGCGCTCATCCTTCGTGGAATTCGGGTACTGGCGGGCCTTTTGAATGTCTTTGATGGTGATCAGACCTTTAAGGTGGCCTTCATTGTCGACAATGGGGAGCTTTTCCACCTTATGGAGGCGGAGAATCTCCTTCGCTTCGGCCAAAGAGGTGCCGACTGGGGCCGTAACCAGGTTGTCCTTGGTCATGACGGTCGCGATAGGTATGTCGAAGTTGGTCTCAAAGCGCAAGTCGCGGTTGGTCAGGATGCCGACCAGTTTCCCCTCTTCATCAGCGATCGGCACGCCGGAGATGTGATACCGCTCCATGATCGCCAGCGCGTCGGTGACCTTATGTTGCGGCGACAGGTAGATCGGGTCGGTGATGACGCCATGCTCTGACCGTTTTACTCGATCAACCTCATGGGCCTGCTGGTCAATGGTCATATTTTTGTGGATGACACCGATGCCGCCTTCTCGAGCCATGGCGATCGCCATGCGCGAATCGGTGACCGTATCCATGCCGGCAGACATGATCGGGATATTTAAACGGATGCGCCGGGTCAGCCAGGTATGCGTGTCCACATCCCGGGGAAGCACCTCCGATTTGGCAGGTACGAGCAACACGTCATCAAAAGTCAATCCTTCTGCGATGTTTAGCAAGCCACTCACGTGACCATCTCCTTTCCAGGACCGGAATCCCTGTCCCTCTCTCCTACTCTACTCCGATTCATATAGATTATCCAAGGTTGCAGAAACCATCATCGGCCAGTGGAAACCGCCCCCAGACTCTTACCCTTCATTTTACCACAAAAAGACGGGCGATTGAAAATTATTTCTGTACCCCAAGCCGATGGCAGCGCTGGCAACGCGCCTTATAGCGATCATCCCCTACCAATGTCCAAAATGTTGCGGCGGAAAAAAGCAAAAACCTTCTGATCTTCAGACAGATAGAAGGTTTTTCTCATTAACATAACAACAGTCAGCGCAACAGGTTCCGGCCTACTCAAAGCGATCCAGATACTCATAGACCACATAATTCGGCACAGAGGCGACAAACCGGTCGATCAAAAACAGGATGACCGTGATATCATCTAACTCCCCTAGCAGGGGAATCAGGTCGGGAAACAGGTCAAGAGGCCAGAGCAGATACATCAGGCTCAGGCCGAGAAAAAGCGCCTTATTTACTATCGGCACCCGGTTGTCCCTCAGCAGGGCGTAGAGAAGCCGGGTCGAGCGGGGCAGGTTGAGCAGCAGCCGCATCCGTTGCCAAAAACCGGGCGACTGTAGGGACGGCACATAAATCCCCCCATCCATTACAATTCCAGTACTATTCTACCCAGCTTTTGCCGTCAGGAAAAGCCCCCGGAATCAGGTGGGTCACGTCATTGATCCGCTCGATGATGCCTTTGCCTTCGTAAAACTCGATGATGTTCAGCGCCGTGTTTTCCTGGCGAAACTGCCAGGCCCGATCGAGGTCCACTTCCAAGATGGCGCAGAGCAGGGTTCGAATCGTCCCCCCATGGGCGACGATAGCGATCCCCTCCCCTTCGTGTTTTTTCACCAACTCCATCATCGCCTCATAGGCGCGGCACTGGACGATGGCGAAACTCTCGCCGCCCGGCAGTTGCAACCGGCCCGGCGCCGTGTGCCAGGTTTTGATCTCTTCCGGGTAGGCCTTCTCGATCTCTGTAAAGGTCATCCCTTCCCAGGCGCCGAAGTTGCACTCCCGAAAACGCGGTTCAAGGATCAAGGCGGTGTTGTGCCCTTCCGCGATAGCGCGCGCCGTTTCGATGGCACGGCTCAAATCACTGGCGAAGACACGGTCGATTTTTTCACCGGCCAGCCGCCGCACCAGCAAGCGGGCCTGCTCACGCCCCTTCTCGCTCAGTAGCACGTCGCTGTGTCCCTGGTAACGCCGGGCCAGATTCCACTCCGTCTCGCCGTGGCGGATCAAGTAAACACGGGTCAAAGCATTCCCTCCTCTGCGAGCACCGCCCGCATGGCTTCTATCAGCCGGTCGGTGGCCGCCTTGTCACGGACAGCCAGTCTCAGATAGCGTTCTCCTAATGATAGAAAGGTATTGCAGTTTCGAACCAAAATGCCCCGGCGTCGTAACCTTTCCGTCCAACCTGTCGATGAGATCCCGCTTTCGGCGACATAAAGTAAGGAAAAATTGGAGTCCGACGGCAGTGGTGTCAGTCCGGGCAGTTTTGACAGTTGCTCAAAGAGATAATTCCGCTCCTGAGGCAGCTGTTCCCATGTCTTTTGGTGATAATCGCGGTCCGCTAACGCTGCAACACCCGCCGCCTGGGCCAGTTGGTTGACAACCCAGGGATCGCGCCGAGCGACGATCCCTTTGATGATGTCGCTGTCGGTGATCAAGGCGCCCAGGCGAAGTCCGGGGATAGCAAAAAACTTTGTCAGAGAGTAGAGGACAGCCAATCGGTCGTTTTCGGAAGCTTGGGGGCAGCAACTTAAAGCGCGACCATCAGGGAGAAAATCGAGAAAAGATTCGTCCACCAGCAGGCGGACCGGTGATGATTCGAGATGAGCCAAAACAGCCTGTTTTTCCTTCTCTGTCCAGACCCAGCCTGCCGGGTTATGAGGTGTACAGAGGATGGCCGTATCACAACCCTCCTCCCGGAGGGCTTTTTTCCATGCCTCCACGTCGAGGCGGAACTGGCGCTTTTCGTCGAGAGGCAAAGGCACCGCCACACCACCCTGAGCGACCACGGCCCGCTCATACTGGCCGAAGCCCGGTTCAGGGATGAGCACACGCCGAGCCTGCACGGCATGAAGCCAGTGATCGAGAAGGTCGACGGCGCCGTTGCCGGCGCAGATCGATTCCGGCGGAACGGTCAGGTGATCTGCCAGTGCTTCGATCAATCGACGGCATTTTGGGTCGGGATAGTGCACGACCTGGTCGATGCTTTCCACAATGGCTTGTCTCACCAGCGGCGAGAGGCCCAAAAAATTGATATTGGCGCTCAGGTCCAGGATCTCCTCCATGGGGATCTTTCCATCCCAGGTGGCGCTCCACACATCGCCACCGTGCCGGTAGGGCGCCGATTCCGCTTTTTTCGCTGTCATAAAGCCGCATCCTTCCCCCACCGGCTTATTTTCGTGAACCGGGGACCGCCGCCGACGAGACGGAAATGGCCTAGCCTACTCCATTTAGGAAAACGCGCCTCCACCCAGTTGACGATGGCGCCGATACGATGGCGACTGCTGTCCGGCACAAGTACCCCCAGGACGGTCCCGCTATGGGCTACATTAACCCCGACGGCGCCGAAGGCACCGATGCCGCCGATGATCTCATCGAGGGCTTCTTTGGGCAGGATCGACTGGTTGGCTCGAGCGCTCACGGTAGCCCCTTCCCCAATCGGCCCCGGATCGCCGGTCCTTAAGCCTTGGGTGATCAGGGCGAAGGCCCGGCGGACAGCAACCTCTTTTTGGCGGTTCGCTTCCAGCAGGTCTGCCCGGCTGTTGAATTCGATGGTGTCCACCTCTCCGCCGAGGTCATAGGCCAAGATGTGCAGCGGCGGGATAGGCGGCATCCCGACCGTCTTGCCCCAGGCGCCGCTGCGATGATCGAAGACGGCGATCCCCGGAAAAAACAGGCCGTCAGAAGGTTCAACGGCGATGGCAATACGGCCCATCTCTGCCGGGGCCAATTCTCGTCCCAGCGCCCGGGCGACGGCGAAGGCAGCGGCGCAGATGTCAGCAGTGCTCGTCGCCAGCCCTTTGCCGGAAGGTAGAGGATTGTCCAAGTCGATCTGGACGTCAAATCGTCCTTCCAGATTCCAAATTTCCAGCAAAGTCGAAACAGCCCGGGCGGCCTTGGGTCGATCGGCTAAGCCCTCGATGCGTCCGCTTCCCTGCGTCAGGGAGGCACTGGCTGTGACCCAGGCGTCAATGGGACAGGTAAGGTGCAAGAACCGGCCCCCGATCAATCCCTGGGCCAATTCGCCGCAAGTAGCTGGCAACTGCGCCTGACCGTACACGCCAAATGCCTCCTTTCCGATATCTTCCTTGGGAACCGTACACTTTCGTTAAAACGACGAAAGAATCGTCATCAATGACGCCCCTGCAGGGCCAAAACCGGTGCTTTACTCAAAGAAACCTCAACAAGAGCACCGCCGTCAAGAGAAGAAGTACCTCACCAATCTCACAACCGGCGCCGTAGATGTCGCCGGTCAGTCCGCCGAGGAAGCGAGTGAGTTTCCCGCCCCACCAGCGGAAGAAGAGCCAAAGCAGAGCCAAGAACACCCATCCGGCGAGACCGGCCACAAGACCGGCCACCGCTGCGACAAAAAGAGTTCCTGCCGCCAGCACCGATCTGTCGATATAGCGGTTGAACAGCGACGCCATCCCCTGGCTCCGGGCGTAGGGGAAGCCACTGACCATATAGACGACGACCCAGCGTCCCGCCATAGGCATCCACAGCAGTGTGATCCAGAGGGGGCTTACGCCTTGACCATATAAACCGGAGATCACCTTCCAGGTCGGTCGCCAATCGAAGATCTGATTGAGGCCGCTTACCTGCCACTGGTCAGGGAGGTGGCCCCACTCCCAGAGGGCATAGATGGCGGCAGCCTTGGTCATCAACAACACCGTCACTGCCAACACAGAATGGGCGCCTACACGGGAATCACGCATGATCTCGAGCACCCGTTCCGGCTTGCGGGCCGAGAAAATCCCGTCAAAGGTATCCATGAACCCGTCGAGATGAATCCCTCCGGTCAGGTAGAGATGCAACGCCAGCAAGAGCGGCGGCAGGATGATCGGCGGGAAGAGAACGCTGATGATCAAAGACGCTCCGCTCAGGAGCAGACCGAGCAGCAATCCGACAAGAGGAAGGTAGACAAAGGAGCGGCCGAAATCTTCGTCGCCACTCTCCCCCAAAGCCCCTACCGGCAGGCGGGTGAAGAAGGAGAGGGCGAGACGGAAACGCAGCCATGGCCGGACTAACATATCAGTCGATCGATTCGCTGACGCCGGCGCTGGAGAAGGTGGCCATTTCATTGGAGATCTTGACAGCCGCATCGATCATGGTCATGCATAAGGCCGCGCCGGTGCCCTCGCCGAGACGGAAGTTCATCATCAGCATCGGCTTGAGACCGAGGTAATCGAGCATAAACTTGTGGCCAGGCTCCTCAGAGAGGTGGGAACCGATCATGTAATCGCGTGCCTGCGGACAGATGGTTCCGGCGATGACCGCCGCTGCGCCGGAGATGAAACCGTCGATGACCACTGGAATCCCTTGAGCGGCTGCGCCGAGGCAGACACCAACAAGACCAGCGATCTCCAGACCCCCTACCTTGGCGAGCACATCCAGGCCATCGGCGGGATCGGGTTGGTTCACTTCCAGGGCACCTTTGATGGCGTCGATCTTGATTTGCAGTTGCTTGTCGTTGACGCCGGTCCCTCTTCCGACCACATCCTCGACAGCGAATTGGCCTATTGCCGCAATGATGGCAGTCGACGGTGTTGTGTTGCCGATACCCATCTCTCCGGTGCCGACGATGCGCACCCCGCGCTTAACGGCGTCGGCGACCACCTCGGCCCCGATGAGGATGGCCTGGATCGCCTCATCGCGGGTCATGGCCGGACCTTTGGTCATGTTTTTTGTCCCATAGGCTACTTTGCGCCGAATCAAACCGGGAAGCTCAGGCATGTCCACGGCGATGCCTACGTCGACACAGATCAGGTCCGCCCCGGCGTGGCGGGCGAGAGCATTGATGCCAGCGCCGCCGTTAGAGAAGTTGATGACCATCTGAGGCGTCACTTCCTGCGGGAAGGCACTGACCCCCTCTTCCATGACGCCATGGTCACCGGCCATCAGGATGATCGCTTTTTGAAGAGGCTCCTTGGGGATCTCGCCAAAGATGCCGGCCAGACGTTTGGCCATATCTTCGAGGACACCCAGGCTGCCCCGAGGCTTGGTCAGGTCATCCAGGTGGACTTGCGCTTTTTTCATCGCTTCGGCATTCAAGGGTTTGATCTGTTCAATAAGCGCTTCCAGTGTCATCATTGAATCCTCCCTTACCTTTTTCATCGTTCATCAAGTTCAGTATTCAATTCCCCGACGAGAAGGGCTCACCCCGTCAGCGAGGGGGTGTTTTTGCGGAACCAGTTCAGTGACCAAGTGGGCCTGTTCGATGATCTCCGGCGGCATGCGTCGTCCCGTTAGGACCACTTCCGTCCCCTCTCGGCGACGGTTCAACAGGGACAGCACCTCATCGACGGTCACATAGCCCCGCTTCATGATGTAGCTTACCTCGTCGAGGACAACCAGTTCGGCACGACCTTCCCGCAGCACCTCGCCAGCGTAGGCGAGGCCGAGTCGCGGCAAGGGATTGTCCGGCGCCCGGTTGCGACGGAAACAGTCGCCGCAGTTGACACAGTGGGCTATGCCCGAACGGATCAGCGCCGACCGGGGACAGCCCCAGCCGAACTGGGTGATGGTGATCTCCGGCACGCGCTGGATCGCGTACAGTTCCCCCATATAGGCGCTGCCCTTTTGAAACTGGATGATCTCGCAACGCTTACCGTGGCCGGCTGCGCGCAGGCAGAGCCCGAAGGCGGCTGTTGTCTTCCCTTTGCCATCGCCCGTATAGACCTGGATCAGCCCCGGCGTCATGGTCCGCTCCCCCCCTGTAGGACGAAGCGACCCTGCCGGCTGGCCGCAGGCCTTGTAGTTGGCGCAGCGGCGCTAAGACGGCCGCTGGACAGCCGATCGACAAAATGGTCCATCGCCGCCGAAAAGGCGGAAAAGTGAAAATGAAAATACGAAGCGGTCAAGCTGCCCCGGCTGTAGCCGTCTGGGCGGCTCTCCGGGTTTTCCCCGGCCGTGCTCGTCTTGGTGAGGATAAAGGCAGGACTCGGTGCAACTCCCGGCACAAAGGAGATATCAGAGTAGTGAAACTCGTGGCCGCGCAACCGGTCGCCCCGGGGACCGAGCAGGCTGTCTCCTGCGATTTCGGCGGTCACATAGCCAAGGGCGCGCCGTTTCTCGCCCATCACACAGGTCGCCGGCACGAGGGCAGCCAACGGGTATTCGCGACCGTTGCTGTCGCGGATCGACCGGCAAAGGGTCATGAAGCCGCCGCACTCGGCATAGATGGGCATATCGTTCCGGTGCAGGTAGGCCAGTTCCTGCAAGAAAGCGCTGTTGGCCGCCAATTGCTCCAGGTAGAGTTCCGGATATCCCCCGCCCAGGTAGATCCCATCAATCCCCGCCGGGATCGGTTCGCCTGCCACCGGCCGGAAGGGAACCCACTCGATGCCGCGCTCGGCCAGATCGCGCAACGCGTCTTCATAGTAAAAATGGAAAGCCTCGTCACGGGCGATAGCGACGCGAGCCGCTGAGCTTTTGAGCTTACCTGCCGCATTTTTCTCGTTCCCCGTAGGTTCACCTTCCCGTGGCGAGTTTTTAGCGGCATAGACCGTCATCTGCTCTAACAGAAAATCGACATCCAGGTGTTCTTCGATCACATCGGCCAGCCTCTGCCAGTAGGCTTCCAGGGATGCCCTCCTTTCCACAGCCGATACGAGCCCCAGGTGACGTTCCGGCATGGGCCGGACGGCATCGCGAGGGAGACAGCCCAGGACCGGGATCCGGCAGGTCTGCTCCACCGCCTGGCGAACCATCCGGCCGTGGCGCACTGATCCAACCCGGTTGAAAATCACACCGGCCACCGGCAGCGCCGGGTTTAGGTGGCGAAAGCCGTAAACGACGGCGGCGATGCTCTGGGCGGCGGAACGGGCGTCCACTACCAGAACGATGGGAGTCTGCAACAGGGCGGCCAAGGCGGCTGTGCTCCCGGCGCCACCCGGCAGTTCTCCGGCGGCGCCGTCAAAGAGGCCCATGACCCCCTCAATCAAGGCGACCTGCGCCCCTTCGACAGCCCGCCGGAACAGGCGCTTGATCGTGCCCGCCTCCATCATCCACGTGTCCAGGTTGGAACAGATCCGTCCCGTGATCAGGCGATGGAAGGTGGGATCGATGTAGTCGGGCCCCGCCTTGAAACTCTGCACCGTCAAACCCCGCCGCCGCAATGCCGCCAGAAGGCCCATGGTGACGGTGGTTTTTCCTGCGCCGCTGTGGGTGCCGGCGATTACGACAGAAGGGATCATCACAACCACTTTCCTAATCCGATGAGAATTGCCGAACCGGCGAAGGCAAAAATCGCAGTCGTCAGTGCCATCACCTGCACCGCCTGACCGATGTGGCGGGCCTCCAGGGGGACGAGAGGCCGGCCCATAGTGGCGCGATGGGAGGGCTGTCCCTGGTAGTAATTGAGACCGCCCAACTGCACCCCAAGAGCGCCGGCCATGATCGACTCGGGGATGCCGCTGTTCGGGCTGGGATGGCGGCGGGCATCTTCCCGCCAGGCGGCGATCATGCGTTTAAAGGGAAAGCCCATCATCGTCGCTGCCAGGACCATGGAGAGGCCGGTCAGCCGGGCGGGGATGTAATTGGCCGCGTCATCAAGGCGGGCGGCGAAGCGGCCGAACCAGAGATAGCGCTCGTTCCGGTAGCCGATCATGGAATCGAGAGTGTTGATCGCCTTATAAGCATAAGCGCCAGGGATGCCAAGCAGCAAGGCATAAAAGAGGGGACTGGTGATGCCGTCGACGGTGTTTTCCGCCACCGTTTCGACGGTCGCCCGGACGATTTCGCTTTCGCCGAGGTTCACCGTGTCTCGCCCCACGATCCAGGAGAGCTTCCGCCGCGCCTCCACTAGGTCTCCCTGCTCTAAGAGTCCCTTGATCTCCAGAGCAGCCTCAGCCAGGCAACGTCCGGCAAAGGCGATCCCGAGCAGGGTGGCGGCAGCCAGTTTCCCCAGGAGGGCCGGCCAGGTCAGGACGTTATCCACAGCTGTGCTAAAACCGGCTAGATGGAGCGCCAACATGACAAGGGCGGCGACGGAGAAGGTGCTGGCTACGGTAATAACCGACAGGACCATTCCCTTTAAGAAATTTGCTAAAGCACTGCCCCCATCGGAGGCCGGGTAGAGTTTTTTTTCCAAAAAGGTGATCACTTTGCCGATGCCGATGACCGGATGGGGAAGCCATCTCGGGTCGCCCACCAAGCTGTCATAGAGGAGCGCCAAGAGCAAGGTGACGGCGCCGATGGAGAGTCCGCAATCGAGAAAGATCGACAGTTCCTTCACCGATAAGGGCGCGATTACGTTCATGTGAGAATCACCCGACCTGTGGATCAGTAGGCCCCTGTATCCCGGTAGTTCCCGGTGAACCGGCAGATCCCTGAGCGACAACAGGCTCATAGGAAACGGAAGACCCGTTCACAGGAGCCGATCCGCTTCCACGAGCAGGTCCCGGAAGCCCTACAATCTCGTAGAGCAGATCCATGCGCAGGCTCTGGCGGACAATCTCGCCCAGGCGGTCATAGTCCTGCTCGCGCCGCTCCCGAATGGACGGGATACCGGCAAAATCGATCTCCGGAAGGCCTTTTTTTCGGCGCAGCGTGTTCAACAGGTGATGGCGGAGCGGCTCGTTATCAAAGATGCCATGCAGATAGGAGCCGATGACCAGGCCGTCACCGCCGACGAGGCCGTCGGCGACATCTACCGTTTCGTCGCCGCGCTGCCGAATCCGGCAGAAAGAGGGCTGATCGCCGACAGGATTGCTCTGGCCCATGTGGATTTCGTAACCCTGGACGGTCAACCCCTGCAAGGGCGACAAGAAAGGCCCCGGACCGCAGAGGGTGGCCGTGACCAGGCGGGTCACCTTTTCCGCCTCCATCGTCGTCACCATATCGAGCAAGCCCAGTCCGGAGATGGAAGGCAGCGTGCTCTCCACCCCCGCCGGATCGGCGATCTCCCGGCCGAGCATCTGATAGCCGCCGCAGATCCCCCAGAGGGGAACGCCGTTTTTGGCCAGCACCTGTATCTCCCTGTCGATCCCCTTCCGGCGAAGCCAGCACATGTCTTCGATCGTATTTTTTGTCCCAGGGATGATGACCAGATCGGGCTTGCCCAGCTCGCCGGCCTCCTCCACATAGCGGACCCGAGCTACGCCTTCCGCCTCCAGCGCGTCTAGATCGGTGAAGTTGGAAATGCGAGGCAGGCGGATGACGGCAATGTCCAGCCTTTCGCCCGAGGGGACCTGTCGTTCTGCTTTTTCCAGGGCCACCGAGTCCTCTTCCTGGATGTTCAAACCCCGGAAGTAAGGGACGACGCCGAGCACAGGGATCTTGGTGTAATCCTCCAAAAAGTCGATGGCCGGCTGGAGGAGTGAGATGTCGCCGCGAAACTTGTTGATGATGATCCCTTTCACCCGTTCCCGCTCGTCCGGATCGAGGAGCGCCAGGGTGCCGACGATGGAGGCCAAGGCGCCGCCGCGGTCGATGTCGGCTACGAGGAGGACCGGCGCGTCAGCCATTTTGGCTACCCGCATGTTGGCGATATCGCGGGCTTTTAAGTTGACCTCGGCAGGTGAACCGGCGCCTTCAATGACGATGATGTCATATTCGTTGTTGAACTTGTCGAGACAGGCCTGAATCGTGTCGAGGGCGGACGTGGCATATTCCAGGTGGTACTCGCGGGCACTGATGTTGCCGATGGGGCGGCCTAGGACGATCACCTGAGATGACGCCTGTCCCGTCGGCTTCAGCAGGATCGGGTTCATCTCCACCTGCGGTTCGATCCCCGCCGCTTCCGCCTGGACAACCTGGGCGCGCCCCATCTCACCGCCGTCGCTGGTGACATAGGAGTTGAGGGCCATGTTCTGAGACTTAAAGGGCACCACCTTATGCCCGTCGCGGTAAAAGATGCGACAAAGGGCCGCTGCCAGCACGCTCTTGCCGACGTTGGAACTGGTTCCTTGCATCATAATGGCTTTGGCCATAGGTTGCTCCGCTCCCCTCCCTAAAACGGGCACTTGCTGTCACGATAAAACTCGTCAGCAGTCTGCCTTTGACTGAGCGCCTTTTCGGCGATGCTGCCTTTGAATGAGTGCTCTTTAGGCGGGTCCTTTGACCTGCAGCGGGCAGCCGGCGACAGCCAGATAGACCCGATGAGCTTCGGTAGCAAAGGCTTGTTGCACCCGGCCAGCGGCGTCGCGAAAGGCGCGGCTGAGCGGATCAGGCGGGACGATCCCCCATCCGACCTCGTTGCCGACGGCGATCACCGTCGCCCGGGAGGCGCTGGCCCGCTTGGCCGTGTGCCGGGCCATGTCGACGAGGGTCTGTTCTTTTTGGTTGTTCCATTCTTCTTCCCGGTATTGCGGCAGCAGCAGGTTGGTCGTCCACAGGGTCAGGCAATCGATCAGGATCACCCGTCCTTCCTCATCCCATTCATCGATCACCCGCAACAAATCGAGCGGCTCTTCGACGGTCTGCCAAGCGGCGGGACGGCGCTGCCGGTGTGTATCGACGCGGCGACGCATCTCCTCATCAAAAACGCCAGCCGTGGCCACATAGACCACCTGCTCCGGCTTTGTACCGGCCGCTTCGGCAGCCAGTTGTTCCGCCCAGGCGCTTTTTCCACTCCGGGCGCCGCCGGTAACGAGCACCAATTCTCCAGACTGAATGTACATCTTCATCAACGCCTCTTCGTGATATACTGATTGCATGAAGACAGCGCTTTTTTCCAGAATCCGATACCGTTGCCGACAAGTCCTGCAAGCCTGGCAACCGCACTTTTCGGAGGAGGAACTGGTTTGGGCCGACGCTTTCCTCGCTCCAGAAGAACGGGCGGTCTTCCTGGAAATGGCCCCTGCCGACCGGCGTCACGCCCTCGATGTGGCTCATCTCTGTCACAGGGAATCTGGCGAACTATCGCCGGAGGGGCAGCAGTTGCTGATCAAAGCCGCCCTGCTGCATGACATGGGCAAACGCAACGCCAGCATCGGCTTGGTTCACCGCGTCCTCTATGTTCTTCTCGGATCTTGGCCTGTGAAAAGTCAAGCCTTCCACGGCTGGCCCCTGCTGGGCAAGCCGCTTTCCGTTCTTGCCCAGCACGCGTCCCTTGGCGCGCAAGAAGCGGCGCGTCGCCGCTGGACACCAGCGCTGGTGGAACTGATCCAGCGCCACCATGGCGATTGCCGAGGTGAACGTAAGGGAACGGAACCGGAGCATCCAGAGATCAGCGAATTATTGACGTTGCTGCAGAAGGCCGACAACCGCTGTTAGCCTCCGGTTGGTATCCGTCGACATCGCATCAGTCGCTAGGGCATCTGCAACAACATGGCATTGACGATAGCGGCGGCGATATTGCTGCCGCCCTTGTTTCCCGTCACCGTGATGTAGGGAACGTCAGCCTGGGTTAAGGCCTCTTTCGATTCGGCGGCGCCGACGAAGCCGACCGGTGTGCCGACGACCAAAGCCGGGCGGCAGCGGCCTGCTTCCACCAACGAGAGCAGGTGAAAGAGCGCGGTGGGCGCATTGCCGATAGCGATGACAGCGCCGTTCATCTCTGGGGCAAGCAGGTCGAAGGCGGTCATCGCCCGCGTCTTGCCGGTCCGTTCCGCCTCGGCAACAACGCGGGGCTCGCTGATCGCGCAGACAACGTTGCCCCCCTTGATAGTGAGGAGACGGCTGTTGACGCCCACGCGAACCATGTTCACATCCGTGAAGACCGACGCCCCCCGGGCCAAGGCGGCGATGCCGATAGGAACGGCGCCGTGGCTCCAGCGGACCAGCTTAGCAAAGTCGGGGTCCCCTGTCGTATGGACGACGCGCTTGATCACCTTGCGCTCCTCTGCCGATACAGGCAGCGGACCGATCAGCCCGTCGATGATCTCCATGCTTTTTGTCTCAATAGCGCGGGGATCGGTGATGTAGTCCATCAACTGACCTCCTGGATGCGCTCGAAAATCAGCTGGGCGATGCGTTCATCAGCGCCGAGCGGCCGTCCTACAGTGATCTGAATGTTCGGATAGCTCTTTTGCAGTTCCTCCAGCTCTTCCGGGATATCCTTTTGAATATGAACGCCATTGTATAAAAAGAGCGGGATCACCTTGACATCATTGACGCCGGCCGCCACCAGTTGGGCAAGCCCTTCGGCCATGCTCGGCTTGGCCAGTTCCATAAAAGAGACGACGAGGGGCTCCACCCCATACTTCTCCTGAACCATGCGGCCGATGGCGACAGCATGGTTGTTGGCCTCCTGGAGGCGGCTGCCATGGGCGATCATCAAAACGCCCGTTTTCATGATTACCTCTCCTTTTCCTTATCCGGCGGCCCTTACAGACCGCTTGCTTCGACTTCATTTGTTCCGGTTTCTGTTCCGGTTTCATAGTCCGATTTCATGTTCTGATTCAGGAAAAGACGCTCCTTATCCGACTATTGCAGCCTCTCTTCGGCCCAGGCGACTGCTTGTTCAAAGTCAGTCGTTATACAGGGATAAGGCAAATCGGGCCGACAGAGCAGGATCGTCTTCAGTCCCATTTCGGCGGCGGCGCGGAGCTTGGCGGCGGCGCCGCCGACAGCGCCGCTCTCCTTGGTGACCAACCAGCGCGCCTTTGTTTGCGCGAACATGGCCCGGTTCATTTCTTCACTGAAAGGGCCCTGCATCGCGATGATCTGATCGGCTTGGAGGCCCAGATCGAGGCACAGCCGCAGCGAATCCAGATCAGGCAGGATGCGTGCGATGGGGCGGAGCTTTTTTTGCAGCAGCGGCGGAATGACCTGCGGCAGCGCCCGGCTTCCGGTGGCGAGAAAGACCGTCTCCCCCTCCCCAGCCTCTCCCAGCGCACCCAATACCTCTTCCCAATTTCTGACAACAATCAAGTTTAGGAAATCTGTCGTATCTACAGAAGGTCGCTCATACCGAAGATAGGCGACACCCTCTCTTGCAGCCAGTTGCAGCAGATTTTCCGACACTGCGCGGGCAAAGGGATGGGTGGCGTCGATCACCGCAATGATCCCTTTTTCCCGGACAAAGGCGCGCATCGCCGAAAGTTCCATGGCACCTTGACGGACAGGCACTTTCCCAGAAAAAGCTTCCTGGAGGAGTTGGGCGCCGTATTCGCTGACGACACTGGCAATGACCGGTAGTCCGGCTCGCCATATCTCGTCGACCAACTGGCGGGCATCCCGCGTTCCGGCGACAACCCAGATCACCAGCGGTACCCCCGCGGCGTGATCATCCAGCCGTCACGGACATAGGTCTGCGAGTTGCCAATGACCAGAATGGTAAACATGTCGATGGGGTGTTCCAAAAACTCGCCTAGTGTGGTCAATCGCCGCTCCTCGCCTTCACGCCGAGCGTTACGGACGATGCCCACCGGCGTGGAAGGCGGACGGTGCTGGAGCAGCAGTTCCCGCACCGCTTCGATCTGGTGGATGCGCTTGGTGCTCTTCGGGTTATAGAGAGCGATGATGAAGTCACCAGCAGCGGCGTTCTCGATGCGCCGCCGGATCAGATCCCAAGGGGTGAGCAAGTCGCTGAGGGAGATGACGGCGAAGTCATGCATCAGCGGCGCGCCCAAGACGGCGGCGGCGGCCGTAGCGGACGTGACACCGGGGATCACCTCTACGAAGATCTTCCCTTGGGCCTCTCGCTGCTGCATCGCTTCCAGGACTAGGCCGGCCATACCGTAGACACCGGGGTCGCCGCTCGACACAACGGCAACCGCTTTTCCTTCCAGTGCCAGATCGACGGCCAAAAGAGCTCGGTCGATCTCCTTGCGCATGCCGGAGGCTTGCACATCTTTCCCCTCGATCAGGTCTTCGATCAACCTCACATAGGTGCTGTAGCCGACGATCACATCGGCTTGGGCAATGGCCTGCAACGCCCGCCCCGTCATCTGATCCCGGTTGCCTGGTCCCAATCCGATGACGGCCAGGGAACCTCGGCCAGGGCCACGGTCACCGGACCGGCAGCCCGTTTCTTCAACAGGAGCCTCGCTTGAGGATGTGTCAACAGCGCAGTCGGTTCGCATACAGCTTTCACTCCAATCGCATCAGCCACAAAAAGGGATCCGCCGATCTCCCGGTGGCTGGCGCAGCAGGCTTGAATTTCATCGGCGGAAAAGGTGCGGAAGGGAACATCATAGGTTTTCGCCAGGGCGATGAGAGCCGGTTCTTCAGCTTTCACCCAAGCGCTGGCAATAGCGGTCAGGCATCGTGGATGGATATCGACGATCTGGCAGGCTTCTCGAAAGGCAACATGCACCTGTTCCAGCGACACACCCCGGCGGCAGCCGATCCCGGCGATGAGACAGCGGGGGAAGAGACGGAGGTCGACTGGCGGTTCCACCCAACGCGATGAGAACAGCACCCGCTGGGTCTTCGTCTTCTGGTTCAGTTCACACAAGCTGGCTTCGTCCGAGGTCAACGCACCGGAGATTTGATCCCCCGAAGGGGACATTCCCGATGCCGGCTGTTTCCACAGGGGCTCCCTTGTAGGTTTCTGCGATGGATGCCACGGGAAGGCTGGTTCCAGTTTCTTCAAAACAGGCAAGAACCGTTCGTCGGCCAGCCACTTGATCGCATCCCCCCGCAGTTGGGCTGAAGCAATTTTTTTTACGGCCGCCCATGGTTCGATGCGGGCGCCCCAGCGGCGAGCAAAGGTATCGACGGCCGGCAGCCCGGCCACATCGGTGGCTGTCGTGATCACAGGGACGGCCCCGATGCGCCGGCTCACCTCTTTGGCCAGTTCGTTGGCGCCGCCCCAGTGACCGGCCAGTACGCTGATGACAAAACGTCCGCCTTCGTCAAGGGCGATCACCGGGGGATCGGTGCGCTTGTCGGCGATCCGCGGCGCCAGCAGGCGAACGAGGATACCGAGGGCGCCGATAAAGAGAATCGGCTTACCCGCTGAGAAAATCAGTCCGAAGGTGTTCCGCAAAGGGGGGCGCCAGCGCAAGACTGTTGCTTCAGCAGTGTCGTTGGTCGTCGTCGCATCTATTATACCGGCCCCATGTGCGTCCGTATCACCGGCTCCAGCATCAATACCCTCATCCCCACCAACAGGCAGCCACAACCGCGCTTCCGGAAAAACATTGCCGATGCGCCGAGCCAGGGCGCTCCCACCCGGCGTCAGCGCCAGTACGTTCACTCCCCGTTCCCCCGTTCAGCCTCCCGGTATCCGTGAGCAAAGGCAGGATGATAGAGGAGGGAACGTTGGTAAGGGCCTTCGAGAAACTGGCCTACCATGATCATAGCTGTGCGGGAGATCCCGGCCTCTGCCACCTTGCCGGCAATGTCGCGCAAAGTTCCCCGGACAGTCTTTTCATCAGGCCAGGAGGCTTTGTAGACGACAGCCGCCGGCGTGTCCGCCGGATAGCCGCCGGCGATCAACTCGGCTGTCACCTGATCCAGCCGGTGGGTGCTGAGGAAAATGCACAGTGACGCTTTATGCTGCGCCAGGCCGGCCAGGGATTCCTTTTCCGGCACCGGTGTCCGTCCGGCCAGTCGAGTGATGATCACCGTTTGGGAGACGTCAGGGAGTGTAAACTCCTTGCGCAGACTGGCCGCAGCAGCCAGGAAAGAACTGACGCCGGGAATGACCTCATAGGGGATGTTCCTTTCGTCGAGGGCGTCCATCTGTTCGCGGATGGCGCCGTAGATGCTGGGATCGCCCGTATGCAATCGGGCAACTTTTTTACCCTCTCCCACCGCGCGCTCCATGACGGCCAGCACCGCCTCCAAGGTCATCGATGCGCTGTTGTAGATCTCCGCTTCCGGCCGACAGACGCGGAGGACGGCCGGGTTGACAAGCGATCCGGCGTAGATGACCACATCGGCTTCTGCGAGGCGCTTTTGCCCTTTAACGGTGAGCAGATCAGGATCACCCGGTCCTGCTCCGATAAAACTGATCAAATCGACACCCCCCTTGGTTTAACAATCAACAGGCTGAGATAATCGAGCTTTTGTCCGACCAGAGAAGCGAGGTCACAGACGATCCGTTCCTCCGGCGTCCCGCAGCGCGCCACAAAGGCGGCCGACTCGGCCCGTCCCTCCTCTTGCAGCACCCGGTAGATCTCGTCAAAACGGGAAGCCACCTTCATCAGGACCAGGTTGGGAAACTGCCGCAGCAGCGGACGCAGCTCCTCCGGGTCGCGCAGTGCCGGGACGATGAGCAGCGGTTCCTCGCCCTCGGCGAGGGGGATATTAAGCCGCGATGCGCTGGCCGAAAAAGAGGTCACACCGGGCACACTCTCAACAGACAGGTGAGGGGCGATTTTTCGGAGCGCCTTTAACAGGTATCCATAGGTGGAAAAGAGCAGGCAGTCGCCGATGGTGACGAAAGCAGCATTCTTCCCTGCGGCCAATCTGTCGTAAATCTGCCGCGCCGCTTCCTCCCAAGCTTCCCGCAGAAGGCGATCATCCTGGGTCATGGGCAGGTGTAGCGGCACAATCTCTGTCGATTCAGGCAGGATATCGCGAATGATGGTCAGGGCCACACCCTCGCCGCCCCCTTTGCCACGGGGCATGAAGATCACCGGCGTCGTCTCCAAAAGGGCGACGGCTCGCCGCGTCAATAACGCTGGATCACCGGGCCCGACACCGATGCCGTACAAACGTCCCAGCATTCAGCTACTCTCCTTTCGGGTCCAGATGATGACAACGGGATTTTGGCTTCTCCACAGGTGAACTGTTCCGGCAGGCTCCAGCCGGTTCACCTGGATCTGACTGGCCTGAAAAGAGATTCCCCGTTCCCGCAGCCATTGGGTAGCAGCGGCCACCGTCTCAACAGTGACGGCATTGAGGACCAGTCGGCCGCCCGCCTTCAATCGCGACCAGGCGCTCTGCAAGATCTCTGGAAGTTTTCCGCCGGAACCGCCGATGATCACCGCATCCGGCTCCGGCAAGTGGACGAGCGCTTCCGGCGCTTCACCCCGTACCGGAACAAGGTTGTCTACGCCCAGCTTCCGCGCGTTGGCCTCGATCAGATCGCAGCCAGCCTGGCCGCGTTCCACGGCGAAGACTCGACCGCCCCTTGACAAATGGGCCGCCTCGACGCTGATCGAACCGGTGCCGGCGCCAATGTCCCAGACGATGTCCCCCGGGCTGACCTGCGCCCGGACCAGGGTGAGCGCCCGGATATCCGACTTGGTCATGGGGACCTGGCCGCGGATGAAAGCATCATCCGGCAAGCCGACATTTGTCATAAACAGCGAATCCTTCGCAGGCTGAACTCCCGGAATCGTCTCTCTCTGGATGTTCGATCCGGCCTGCTCTCTGCCGTCCGATTTAACGTCAAAGCCCCCCTCGACGATCAGCAGCGACGGTCGATATGCGCCTGTTTTCACAAGCGCAAATGCGTGTACAGTGCCTGCTTCGACCGACTCATCGTCGTAACCAAGGTTGCGCGTCACATAGGCGCGCCGTTTCCCCTCCCCCTGTGCATCCAGGTAGGCAGCCACCGCTTCCGGCGAGTGGTCGGGATCGGTCAGAAAAGCTACCCACCCCGGATGGCGGAGGGCATCGAGGGCATCCCCCATAGGGCGGCCATGCATGCTCTTCCAGGCAGCCTCCTGCCAAGGGAGCTTGAGGCGGGCAAAGGCCATCTGCAAGGAACTCAAACCGGGAATGACCTCGATCGGTTCGGCGCCGAAAGAACGGATCAGACGGGGCAACAGGCTGAAATAGCCAGGGTCCCCGGAGACGAGAACGGCGAGACGCCGCGATAGCCGTTCGGCGGCAATATAGTCGATAAGGTCATCGAGATGACGGTCGATGATCCGTCCCGGCTTGTTGTAACGGGCAAAAAGCGCCAGTGCGCGAGGCCCCCCGATGAGAAGATCGGCCGCCTCCACCGCCCGCAGCGCCGCCGGTGTCAAATATTCTTCTGTACCAGGACCGATGCCGATGACAGTGACCGGAAATCCCGGTCTAATCCCGGAAGTGTTGCATGGCGACTCCACCCGAGCGGTTCTCCCTTCAAATCTGTAAATATAACCGAAACAGTTCCACGAAAACGTTGGGATGCTTTTTCGGCGGCCACCTCAGCCAGACGGTCGAACAAGTCACGGCGGCCAGCTTGATGCAGCAGTTCCACCGCCGCTTCCGCTGTATTGGCCTCCAGCACGGCCTGGACGAGTTCCAATGGCAAGCCGCAGACAGCTGCGTGGGCGGCAATGATCTCTTTGCGCCCGTCGGCAACCTTGCTGTGGGTGTGAAAAATGCCTCCGGCGACTTTGACCAACTTTCCCACATGGCCCCAGAGCAGGATCTCCTGGACACCTTTTTTGGCGCATGCGTCCAGCATATGGCCGATGAAGTTGCTCGTCAGCACGATGGCGTCAGCGGGCGCTCCCCGCTGCTCCAACCCCCGCCGGCCCATGTGGCCCGGTGTCAGCAGAAGGGTCCGGTGTCCTGCAGCCAGCGCGATGTCGATCTGCGGCTCGAGGCTGTATTTGAATGCCTCTTCCGACATGGGGTTGACGATGCCTGTTGTTCCAAGAATGGAGATGCCGCCGCCGACGCCCAGGTGAGGGTTCAATGTCGAAGGTCCGATCTGCTCTCCTTCCGGCGCCCAGACGATGAGGCGAACCCCCTTGCCGAGCGGCAGCGCTTCCTTGACGGCAGCTGTGATCATGGCGCGCGGTACCGGATTGATGGCCGCTTCCCCCACCGGCACGGCCAAGCCGGGCTTGGTCACCCGCCCTACACCCAGCCCACCGTCGATGTGGATCCCTAGCGGCGCAGGCAGGGCGGTCACACGGATCGCCATGCCGTGGGTCGCATCGGGGTCATCGCCACCATCCTTGATCACCTGACAGGTAACTGCCCCATCATTATCGACAGAGGGCTCGTGCGTGTCGATGCGTTCCGCCTTGACGAGCAGCCGTCCTCCGTAGGGAAGCGGGATATTCACCGGCAGTGATTCTTGCAACATGGAAGCAGCGGAAATCCCTGTTGCCTCATGCGATGTCTCGGCAAGTGCTCCAAGTGTTCCATAGAGGAAAGCTGTCGCCGCCTTGGCAGCAGCAGCAGCGCAGGATCCCGTCGTATAGCCTTTTCGCAGTTCTTCCCACTCTCCCCGCATATAAGAAATCCCACTCCCTCAGCAAGGGGTGGGATTTGACGCAAAAGCAAACCTGGGGAATCAAAAGACCATTCCCCGGTCCGGTCACCTCCCCCGTAGCGCGCGGGTTCTATCGGTAGGGGCAGTCAGGTCTCCTGGCTCAAGCTCATCGGAACGCTTCGCCTTCCCGATTTCCCGGTGGCTTTAGAAGCGCCCTCCCCATCACAGTGGCGGCACCGCGTCGGATTCGCACCGACTTCCCTGCGTCATAGGTGACGCCTGCCCCGAATATGCGTAATGTGATACATAAAATCATTCGCCGTCTTTTGAATCATTCCTGCAAATCCAGAGAACTTTTCTGTCTTCACTGCGGATCAGGGACAGCTTATCGACATCCTTTCGCCGAGATCGCCGCAGGCGGCGGTTTTCCGCCTCGAGGCGCGCAATCGCATGCCGCCGTTCACTGTCCACCGTCTCCAGCAAAGCCATCAACACACGGCGACTGAGTCTCAACTGATTCAGCCGTGAGCGCAGGTAATCCACTTCGTCCTTCAGCGCTTCCAGCGATTCGCGATTTCCTTCTCCCATGGGTCCCGCCCTCCTGCCTGAGTCTTATCACCATTTTATGTCAAAGATAGGCGAGCTATCCCAAAAGGGAGATTTCGATCGTTGGCAAAGGATAGACTTTGTTCAATCGCCGAAACGATACCACCTGGCAATCCGTTCAACAGCCTCTTCCAATCGCCCTTCAGGAACAACCAGGGCGATGCGCACATATCCCTCGCCGCGCTCCCCGAAGGCGTTGCCCGGGACGACGAGCACACCCGTCTCACGCAAGAGCTCCTCGGCAAAGGCGAAGGAGGAGGTAAAGCCCTTAGGCACAGGCGCCCAGACGAACATGGAGGCCTTTGGCTTATCCATCTGCCAGCCGATGCGGTTCAAACCGTCGACGAGGACATCGCGCCGGCGCTGGTAGGCCCTGGCGTTTTCCTCAACGATCGCCTGAGGTCCCCGCAAGGCCGCCACTGCCGCCCACTGGACCGCCTTGAAGACGCCATAGTCAATATTGGACTTCAGATTGGCCAAAAGGGCCAGGACCTCCCGATTGCCGACGGCCATTCCCAAACGACACCCGGCCAGGTTATAAGACTTAGAAAGGGAGTGAAACTCAATGCCCACTTCCTTGGCCCCCGGCGCCTGGAGAAAGCTCACCGGACGGTAGCCATCATAGGCAAGTTCCGAATAGGCGATGTCGTGGAGGACGATGATGTTGTTGCGGCGAGCGAAATCAACGACACCGGTAAAAAAGTTCAACTCCGCCGTCGCGGCCACAGGATTGCTCGGGTAATTCAGGATCATCAGTTTGGCCCGGCGGAGGATATCTTCTGGCACAGCATCCAGATCGGGCAGATAGTCCCGCTCCCGTTCCAACGGAAGCGGATAGGGGAAGCCTTCGGCGAGAAGAACGCCCGCCCTATAGATCGGGTATCCCGGATCAGGAATAAGGGCGACATCACCAGGGTCGAGCAACGCAAGGCCAAGATGGCCGAGCCCGTCCTGAGAGCCCATCAGGGAAAGGACCTCTGTCTTCGGATCAAGGGCCACGCCGAACCGTTCCTGATACCAATCAGCAACGGCGCTCTTAAACTCGATCAGCCCGTCTGTCAAGGCATACCCATAAGCGTCGTCACGGACCAGCGCATCCATGAGGGTTTGCCGGACATGGGGAGCCGGGGGGCGATCAGGGCTGCCGATACCGAGATTGATGACGTCAACGCCGCTAGCCTCTACCTCTTGCCGCAGCGCATCCATGCGCGAAAACATGGCAGACGATAGGCTAGCCATCCGGCGAGCCGGTTTCCATCCAAACATGCTATGTATCTCCCCCGTATTCACATATTGTCAACTCTCATTCTAGTCCTATCACGGGGGATGTTTCAAGGTTTCCTTACTTTCTCTTCAGTCTATTTCCTTTTCTATCGACGACTCGTATTCGCTTCCGTCGGTGCATTCATTGCAGGGAAGACAATCCCCGGCACGATCAGCATACAAGCAAGTTTCACAATGGAGGTCTCGACGCTCCATGCGGCCTCCCCCTTGTCCTGTTCTTTGACCCTATTCTTTGCTTCCGCCTCCGTTACCCATACACGAATTCTTTCTATACTTACCACTTTTTTAAATCATTCCGGTATTTCACAGGGTCGCTCCGGCAGGGATTGGGCGAGCAGCCGCATCAGGTTGCCGCCGGCGACAGCGCGGATCTGGTCGTCTGAGAAGCCCCTTCGCCCCAATGCCTCCCACAGGCGCGGCAGGCATCCGGCCTCTGTCAAGCCGCGAGCGGAGCGGTCGGCGCCGTCAAAGTCACTGCCGATACCGACGTGTTCAACACCGCCACCCACCTGGCACGCCTGCTCGATGTGGTCTGCCACACCCTCCATGTCCCCTCGTGATTCGCCGAGAAACTCTGGGTAGAAGGTGATCCCCATGACGCCACGCCTTTTTGCCAACGCCGCGATCTGGCGGTTATCGATGTTGCGGGGATGATCCTGCAGGCTGCGGCAACAGGTATGGGAGACGAGCCAAGGTCGGCGGCAGATGGCGCAGAGATCCCAAAAGCCGGCTGGCGCGATATGGGCCGCGTCGACAACCATGCCGAGTGTCTCCATTCGTTCGACCACCTGGCGTCCGAAACGGGTCAAACCGCCCCTGCTCCTTTCCTCCCAACTACCGTCAGCAAGGAGGTTGCGCTGGTTCCAGGTCAAACCGATGGAGCGGACGCCGAGTCGAAAGAATATGTCCAATAGGGACAGCGAGCCGACAAGGGCCTCCCCCCCCTCTATCGCCAGCAGGGCGCCACAGCGCTTTTCCACTTCAGCCAGTTCCTCCTTCCAGCGAATCGGAAAGAGGAACCGGCGATGCCCATCGACCATTCGATGGTATGCTTCAATCAACTCCAGTGCACGCCGAAGGCTGCCATAAGGTTTATAGGCTTCGCCGATATAGGCGGCAAAAAACTGGAGCACCACACCTCCCCGTCGCAACGAACGAGCGTTAACGGCGGCAGCACCATCGTCGGAAAAGGAGAAACCCTCATCAAGGACTTTTAACAAGGTGTCACAATGGGCATCTACAGCCTGGAACAAGGGGATTCCCCCCCTTTCACTGACCTATAAAGGATGGCGTGGGATACCAAAGAGATAGACAAGCCCCCAGAAAGTAAGAGACCTGCCCACAAGAGGCAGGTGACCTTTGCTTATGTATACGGCCTTTCGCGTTCTCAGCGCGGTTCCACGATCAGTTTGATCGCCGTCCGCTCTTCCCCGTCGATCTGGATATCCGTGAAGGCTGGGATGCAGATGAGGTCTACGCCCCGGGGGGCTTCAAAGCCGCGTGCGATCGCCACCGCTTTGACTGCCTGGTTCAAGGCGCCCGCCCCGATGGCCTGAATCTCGGCGCCGCCTCGCTCTCGTAAGACGCCGGCCAAGGCACCGGCCACTCGGTTGGGGCTGGATTTGGCTGATACTTTGAGCACTTCCATGTCAACGGCCTCCCTGCTGTAATTTTCTTGTAATTTCCACTAATGTGTGTTTCTAGAGTACACCGAAAATTGTTTTTTTTCAATCTATTTTTTCTCCATTTTTATCCTGTTAATATTGATCCAAAATGGACAAAGGGCGTCTGCTGTAGACGGACGCCCTTTGCGCTCTTTTACTGTTTGCTTATATTCTTCGCTTCTATCAGATTTTTCGCTCAGCCATCAAACCGCTCAAAGACCCGCTCGATCTTCGTCGCTTTCCCCTTGGCGCCAAGGGTGATGATGACGGCGCAAAACTGCAAAGGTCCTGTGGCCGTCTCGAAGCGGACCGGCAAGCCGGTGATAAATTTGCGCAGGATCGCCTCTCTTTTCACGCCCAACACAGAGTCGCGGGGACCTGTCATCCCTACATCGCTGATATAGGCAGTCCCGCCGGGCAGGATACACTCATCGGCCGTCTGCACATGCGTATGAGTGCCCACCACCGCCGCCGCGCGCCCATCCAGGTGCCAGCCGAAGGCAACCTTTTCCGAGGTGGCCTCGGCGTGAAAATCGATGAATACGTAATCGGTCTGACCGTGCAGCGATTCCAGCATGCGACCTACAGCGTAAAAGGGGCAGTCCAAGTTGTCAAGGAAGACGCGGCCGCAAAAATTGCCTACGGCGATCCTTTTTCCATTCGGCAACGTGAACAAACCCCAGCCCCGCCCAGGCGCGCCCATGGGGTAGTTGGCCGGACGGATGAGGCGCGGCTCGCTGTCGATAAAGTCCATGATCTCCCGTTTGTCCCAGACGTGGTTGCCCATCGTCAATACATGGATCCCCCGGTCGAGCAATTCATGGGTGATCTCACGGGTGATGCCGTTACCGCCGGCAGCGTTTTCACCATTGGCGATGACGAAATCGATCGCCCGTTCCCGCACCAACTTGGGCACCATCAATTCCACGGCCCGCCGTCCCGGCTTGCCGACAATATCACCGATAAACAGAATGCGCAAAACTCTTCGGCCCCCAACGTAGTCTTTTTTTCGCTGTATCTCCCCACTATGCAGGAAACTGTGGCTGCTGTCAACCACAGTTTCCCTTGATCCTGATTGGGCTATGTCCGAAGCGGTGACCGGTATCACTTATTGTAGACCATAACCCGGCCCTCCTCCCGGAAGGCGTAAACCTGTTGGTCATAGCCGCCGCTTTTTAGGCTGTCCAGCATATGGGAGATGAGTTCTTCCTGCCACAACCGCTCCTCTTCCTGCAAGGCTTCCCCCTCATCTTCCGAAAGGATCACCTGACCGGCCTGCTGGTTTAAGAGGTCGATCAGAAGGGCGATCTCGTTCAGCGAGAGGCTTTCCACATCGCGGTGGACCTCCAGGCTGGCCAATCCGTCTCCGAGGCGAGGTTCCACCGATGTCACCAACGGAGAGAGTCCCTCCAGTTCGTGAAAGACCTCCAGGGCTGTTTTGACGCCCTGGGCGATAGCGGGCAGTTTGTCCTTGACGCTCTCGCGCTGCAGGAGAAAAGTGAACTTTAAAACCCGGCGCGCCGGGTCGTAATTGACGGTACCTACTTCCGGATAGCGGACCAGGATCGAGATAAGCAGTCCCATGCTGCCGTTTACTTCCGGCCCCTGTTTAAAACGTAAGCTCAAAAGGGTCACTCCTCGCGGCTTTCGAATGTGAATTGTTTCTACATAGGATGGCAAAATCCTTCCCTATTCGTCCGCGAACCTGGGAAAGCTGCTGGCAAAACAGGAAGGCCGACCCGCAGCGGATCGGCCTTCGCTCGACAACGGTTTACTTGGCGTAGTCAACCGCTCTGGTTTCGCGGATGACGACGACTTTGATTTGACCGGGATATTCCAGTTCAGATTCAATCCTTTTGACAATTTCCCGGGCGACACGGAGCGACTCAGCATCGTCAACCTTGTCCGGTTTGACCATGATGCGGATCTCACGTCCGGCCTGGATGGCGAAGGCTTTCTCAACACCTTCAAAGGAGTCGGCAATCTCTTCAAGCTTTTGCAAACGCTTGATATAAGATTCGAGGGTCTCTCTGCGGGCGCCCGGTCGGGCGGCCGATACGGCATCCGCCGCCGCCACAAGAACGGCCTCGATGGTACGCGGCTCTTCGTCGCCATGGTGGGCGGCAATACAGTGGATGACCTCCCGCGATTCGCGATACTTCTTGGCCAGGTCGATGCCGATGCTGACGTGGTTGCCTTCCATCTCATGGTCGACGGCCTTACCGATGTCATGCAGCAGACCGGCACGGCGAGCCAGGATAGGATCAGCGCCCAATTCTGCAGCCATCAGGCCAGCCAAGTGAGCCACCTCGATGGAGTGTTTGAGCACGTTCTGCCCGTAGGAGGTGCGCCAGCGCAACCTGCCCAGGAGTTTGATGAGTTCGGGATGGAGACCGTGAATGCCCGTCTCAAAGGTGGCCTGTTCGCCTTCCTCGCGGATGCGTGTTTCCACTTCTTTTTGAGCCTTCTCGACCATTTCTTCAATCCGAGCTGGGTGAATCCGCCCGTCCAGGATCAACTTCTCCAGGGCGATCCGCGCCACCTCGCGGCGAATGGGATCAAAACCGGAGAGAATGACCGCCTCCGGCGTGTCATCGATGATCAGATCGATCCCCGTCAGCGTCTCCAGGGTCCGAATGTTCCGTCCTTCACGTCCGATGATGCGGCCCTTCATCTCATCATTGGGCAAAGCCACAACAGAGACGGTCGATTCAGCCACGTGGTCGGCGGCGCAACGCTGAATGGCCAACGAGATGATCTCGCGGGCGCGCTTTTCCGCTTCTTCTTTGGCCTGGTTCTCGATCGTCTTGATCATCATGGCCGCTTCATGCTTGACCTCGTCTTCAATGTTGGACAGGAGCAACGTCCGCGCCTCTTCCGAGGTCAATCCGGACAGCCGTTCCAGTTCCGCCACCTGCTTTTGCAGCGTTTCCGCCAGCCCGGCTCGGAGTTTTTCGATTTCATCTTCGCGGCGCTGCAGGTTGTCTTCCTTGCGCTCCATCGATTCCATCTTCCGATCCAGGGACTCTTCCTTTTGCAACAGACGACGTTCCAGACGCTGCAACTCGTTGCGCCGTTCCCGGTTTTCCCGTTCGGCTTCGATGCGCATCTGGTGAACCTCGTCCTTGGCGGCCAGGACCGCCTCACGGCGTTTCGCTTCCGCCTCTTTCACGGCGTCATCTACGATCTGGCGCGCCCGGTCTTCAGCAGATCCGATTTTCCCCTCCGCGATAGACTTGCGGTAAAAAATCCCGCCCACAAAAGCGATGACGGCCAATAAGCCGGCAATAATCCATTCCACTTACATTTTCACCTCCTCGCTTTTCCGCTTAACGATAAATAATGTAGTTGGCAAAATAGAAAAAACCGAGAAGAAACTCGGTTTTGGGAGGATTCATTCCACCTGTACTTATGGCTCAATGACTCACAGCCTGCCAAAAGGAGGCGGTGACGCCTATCTTCTTATATGCCAATCACAGCACCCGGAGAGGGGCGAGATGCTCCTATATCCTCACACGTAGGGAACGCTGTTGAATGTAATATATAAGAAACGCCTGTCACAAGCGGCGTGAACAACTCCACAAAAACCTATTACTTCCCTTTAACCATTTTAATATTTTTCATATATTGTGTCAAGTTGTCCACGTCCTCATCAGCGGCACCGGCACATTGCCTAAACATCAAAAGTGAACCGCCCTTCCGCCTCCAGGCTGTCAAGAAGCCGGTAGATCAGTGAAAGGGGGAATCCCTTCTGCTGCAAGTGCCGTCCCAGGCGGGCGACCAGTTCCCGCCGCAGGCCCGGCACATCCATGTTGGCGCGACCGGAATCGGCGTTGTCCTTTACCTTTGAAAAGCGCCCCGAACGCGCCCACTCGTCCAGCTTTTTTTCTGCAAGCCTGCGCGCCCGCGCTTCCTCTTCCGCTCCCGGGAGGAACTCATCGATGACAGCCTTCGCAGCCTCTTCCTCGATGCCCCGAACAGCCAGGTCTCGTATCAACCGCTGGGAACCCGTGGAGGATGTTTCTACGCGGTAGCGCACGAAAGATCGGGCGAATCGGCTGTCATCGAGGTAGCCCCGTTCCAAAAGTCGCTCGATGATGGCTTCAATAACCTCCTCAGCGCTCTCTTCGGCAAGGCCGATACGGCGTAGCCGCATCTCCACCTCACGGCGACTCAGGGAACGGCGAGAAAGCCAGAGGAGGGCCTTTGTCCAGGCCTCCTCTGGCTTTACCGGCTCTGTAGGTCTTTTCCTTTTTCTACCCATGCCGCCGAATCCTGAGGAACCTCTGGCTGTGCTCATTCACCGTCTCCCGCGGCCGGCGCGGCGGCAGCAGCCAGGCGGGCGCTTTCGGTGCGTCCCCGGATCATGCTTTCAATCTCCGCCGCCAGCGCAGGATGGTTGCGCAGGAATTCCTTGACGTTCTCCCGGCCTTGACCGAGCCGGTCGCCTTTGTAGGAGTACCAAGCGCCGCTCTTCTCAACGATGCCCATGTCAACAGCCAGATCAACAAGACTGCCTTCACGGGAGATGCCTTCACCATACATGATATCGAAATCAGCCACCTTAAAGGGCGGGGCCACCTTGTTCTTGACGACCTTCACCCGCGTACGGGATCCGATCATGTCAGAGCCCTGCTTGAGGGTGTCTACCTTGCGGACCTCCAGTCGGACAGAACTGTAAAACTTGAGCGCCCGTCCGCCCGGTGTCGTCTCGGGGTTGCCGAACATGACGCCGACCTTTTCACGGATCTGGTTGATGAAGAGGCAACAGGTTTTTGATTTGGAGACGACGCCGGTCAGTTTGCGCAGTGCCTGGGACATGAGGCGAGCCTGGAGGCCCACATGGGCGTCGCCCATCTCACCGTCGATCTCCGCCTTGGGAACGAGGGCGGCAACGGAGTCAATGACGACCACGTCGATGGCGCCGGAGCGGACCAGTGCCTCGCAGATCTCCAGGGCCTGTTCACCTGTATCCGGCTGGGAAACGAGCAGGTTATCGATATCGACGCCGAGATTGCGCGCATAAACCGGATCGAGTGCATGTTCGGCGTCGATGAAGGCCGCCATGCCGCCCATCTTCTGGGCCTCGGCGATGATATGTAGCGCCACCGTCGTCTTACCGGATGATTCGGGACCATAAACCTCGACGATCCGTCCCCGTGGGACGCCGCCGATGCCCAGCGCCATGTCCAAGGCGATGGAACCGGTGGGGATGACTTCCACCAAGAGTTTCGCCGACGCTTCGCCAAGTCGCATGATCGAACCCTTGCCAAAGGCCTTTTCAATGGAATTCAAGGCTTGTTGCAGCGCCTGCAGTTTGTTGTCTCCAGCAGCCATCTGTCCCTGTCCCCCTTTTTCGATTAGAACCCCTGTCCAACCTTGTCGATTTGATATGAATATACCGTTATTTGGCACAGATTGTCAATATGAGCATTTTCTTCAATCAAAAAGCATCCCTTGGTATGGCCCTGAGGTGTCAATCGGCTTTCCACAAGGCAGAGAGACCGGACGACCGCCGGGGTTCAAGCACAGGTTTGGCATAGCGGAACTTCAGCGTACCTGAGTAGGCTGGGATTTCCACTTCAGACTGTTTAAGGATCTTTACATCGATCTTGTTTTCTTTCAGGCTGGCGATTTTGCCGTCTGTGACCTGAAGATAACGGGACAATTCATCAGCGTTGCCGATGGCGTCGATGACGAAGACATGATTACGGCCACTGCTGATCGGCGTTTTATTGACCAGAATGTTGTTGCCGGAGACATAGATTTCCGAATTGGCGACAATGCGCTGGCCATTGATGGCGATGGCTTCAGCCCCTCCGTAGCGGAGGATGTTGACGATGTCCATCAGATCAAAGATATCCAGCGGCAGGTTGGGGACGAGGTGATCATCCAAGGTCAGGCGGATGCCGGGACCTTTGACGGGATAGTAGCCTGTGAGGATGCGCAGCCGGTCGATCTCATCGGACAAACCGGCGCCGACAACCCCTTTGGCCACTTCTTCGTACTTGGCGATCTCTGCCTTGGTCCGGGCCACCTCTTTTTCCAAAGCGGCGTTGTCTTTGCCCATTTTTTCTAAGATCTCATTCAGCGAGTTGCGCCGCTCTTGGATCTCGGAACGCCCCTTGGCGATCAGGGTGGCCGTGTTAAACTGGGTCACCAACAAGATACCGAGAGCCATGGCTACAATGGTGGCCGCCACCTGCCATTTTTTCCACCGCATCTTCACGTTTATCACATTCATGGCTTTGTCCCCGCCTAGTCATCCTGCACCGCTTTGGCATATCGAAATTTAACCTCTCCCCGGTAAGGAGGGATGTCGATACGGTCGCTGGGAACAACGTCAAAAACAATGCCATACTGTTGGCGCAGGTTTTTCAAGAAGAGCGTCGTCATCGACATATTGACGGAGGCCGTCAGCGTTTTCGGGTCGCCGACAGCGCTGATGACAAAGGGCGGAATGATGTACTCACCGTTGACGAAGATGGTTGTTCCGCCGCAGAAGATCTCCGAGGTGCTGATCAGCCGTTGATCATTGATGCTGATCGCCTCGGCGCCGCCCGTCCAGAGGGTGTTGACCAGTTCGC
Organism: Heliomicrobium modesticaldum Ice1; assembly: GCF_000019165.1. Lineage (GTDB taxonomy): Bacteria > Bacillota > Desulfitobacteriia > Heliobacteriales > Heliobacteriaceae > Heliomicrobium > Heliomicrobium modesticaldum. The sequence continues at coordinate 2,366,043 of NC_010337.2, read as the reverse complement.
GCAGGTAGGCGTCGTGGATGTAGTAGTTGTTCGGGTCGTCCTTACGGATCGTCTCCAGTTGCTGCGCCTTGGGACTGTCGTTGAGGGTGATGACGATCCCCGGGCCCTCGACGTGCGTCAATCCGGCAGCGACCCGCGTCTTTTCCAGGGACTGTTGGAGGGCCTGCTTGGAATTCTCCCCTTCGCGGTATTTTGCCAATTGGCCTTTCAGCTCCATGAGCTGCGCCGCCAGCGCCTCTTTGGAGCGTTCCGTCTGAATCAGCGTCGCTGTCAGTTCATCGACCGAAGTGGCCGAAGACTGACGGATGATCTCCGTCTGGGTCCTCCACTGGACCGTCGTGGAGAGGCCGATGAAAAAGCAGACAAGGGTCACCACGGCGATGGCCTGGTTGCGCCGATTCCATTGCATGCTTTGCTCCCCCTCCCCCCATAAACCAGGAAAGGCCGGACGAGCCGACCCATCTTCCGGTTCTAGCGGGCTTTGGCCGGTTCGACGCTGATCTTGCGGCCTTTGATCATATTCTGATGCATAACGCCCATGACGCGACCGGCCACGTCCTCGGGTACTTCCACAAAGGTGAACTTATCGTAGATATTAATGACGCCGATCACGTTGCCGGGGATGCCGGCCTCTTCAGCGATGGCGCGGACGATGTCCTGGGGACGGATGCCCTGGGCGCGGCCGATGTTCATGAACAAGCGGACCATACCCGGTTCGGCGCCGGTATTGCCGAATTCAGGGGCTTCATCCTTCTCCGTTTCCGCTTCAGGGCCTTCTATGAGCAATTTGAGGGTAGCTGCAGCGATTTCCATCGGATCATATTCCTCTGCCAGTTCGCTGATGATGCTCTTGTATTCGCCAAAGTGGCCGCCGTCGAGGAGCTTGACGATTTTCATCTTGTGGGCTTCCTTCTGCCGCTCAACAATATCGGCCATGGAGGGCAGATCACGCCGCTGAATGCGGGCTTTGGTGACCCGCTCGATGAGCTTCAACTGGCGGTATTCGCGGTAGTTGATCAGGGTGATGGCAATGCCCTTGCGACCGGCTCGACCGGTCCGGCCAATGCGGTGAACATAAGACTCCGGATCCTGCGGGATGTCGTAATTGATGACGTGGGTCACGTTCTCCACGTCAAGACCGCGAGCAGCCACGTCGGTGGCGATGAGCAGTTCAGCCTTGCCGTCGCGAAACTTCTTCATCACCCGGTCCCGCTGGGCCTGGGTCAGGTCGCCGTGGAGGCCTTCAGCGAAATAGCCTCGCGTCTCCAGGGCAGCCACCAATTCGTCAACGCCCCGCTTGGTGCGGCAGAAGATGATCGACGAACCGATCTCCTCCATATCGAGAATGCGGCAGAGGGCGTCTACCTTCTGGGACTCCTTGCACTCATAGTAAACCTGTTCGATCAGAGGAACCGTCAGCTTGTCCCGGGAGATGGTGACAAACTCGGGCTCTTTCATGTATTGGCGGGCCAGTTGCTGGATCGGCCCCGGCATGGTGGCTGAGAAGAGCAACGTCTGCCGTTCCTCCGGCGTTTCCTTGAGGATGGCTTCGATGTCTTCGACGAAGCCCATGTCGAGCATCTCATCGGCCTCATCGAGAACGACCATGCGCACATTGTTCAGGCGCAGCGTCTTACGGCTCAGGTGATCGAGTATCCGGCCCGGCGTGCCGATGACGACCTGGACGCCGTAGCGGAGCGCCCGGATCTGACGGTCGATGGACTGGCCGCCGTAGACGGGGAGGGCCTTCAGATCGTTTTGGCGGCCGATTTTGCTGATCTCCTGGGCGACCTGGATGGCCAACTCCCGGGTGGGGCACAGCACGAGGGCCTGGACGCGCCCGTCGCGGGGGTTGAGCGTTTCGGCCATGGGGATGCCGAAGGTGGCCGTCTTGCCGGTGCCGGTCTGAGCTTGGCCGATCAGGTCCTTGCCCTGCATGATAACGGGAATCGCCTTGGCCTGGATGGGAGAGGGCTCTTCAAAGCCCATGTCGAAGATGGCCTTGGCTACCTTCGGGCTCAACTCGATCTCGCCGAATTTTACCTTGTCCTTAGCCTTGTCCTGATCGTTTGCTATGTTCTTGTTTTCTACCATTTTTGCTCTCCTTCATTCTTTCTCACAACAGTTAGCAAAAGAGGTGTACTCCTCTTGTAGGGTGCCCTCTGCCTTCTTATCCGGAGGGACAGATTGTGTGTTGCTCTTACGGTTGGTTACCCCGGCCGGTCGGCATTCCCTCCCTCCCCGGTCAGGTACAACCGCAACCGGTTGAGGACGGTGAAGGCTGTTTTCTCCTTGATCGTCAGCCGGTCCCCAAAGAACTGCAGCTCCTCCACCTCTTCTTTATCATGGGAGACCAGCGCCATATGGACGAGGCCGACCGGCTTTTCCTCGCTCCCCCCGCCCGGTCCGGCGATGCCCGTGACGGCCAAGGCGACATCGGCGCCGGCAAGGCGGCGCACGCCGCGCGCCATAGCCAGCGCTGTCTCGGGACTGACGGCGCCGTGACGGCGGAGAATCGCCTTCTCCACACCGAGCACCTGCCCTTTGGCCTCATTCGAATAAGCAGTAACGCCGATAAGAAAATAGTCTGACGCTCCCGCCACATTAGTGAGCAAATGGCTGATCAAGCCGCCGGTGCAAGACTCTGCCACCGCCAATGTCCGCTTTTGCTCGGCCAGCAGACGCCCCGCCACAGCGGCGATGCTCTCCTCATCCGCCCCGTAGACGAAGGGATGAAGACGGCGGCGGATCTCAGCCTCCTCGCCGGCGATCATCGCCTCGGCTTCCTTCACCGAGGGTGCCCGCGCCGTCAGGCGCACATGGACCTCCGCCGTCTTGGCCAGCAATGCAATGGTTGGGTTCGAAGCCTGCAACAGGTCGCACAGGCGGTTCTCCACCACCGATTCACCAGGTCCGATCACCTTCAACGTCTTCGAGTGCAGGACGCCGGGGCTGACCTTCGTCCGGTCGGCCAGATAGGGGGCCACTGTCTCCTCAAACATCGGCTTCATCTCAAAAGGCGGTCCCGGGAGCAAAATGACCGTCTTGCCTTCAGCTTCGACGATAATCCCCGGCGCCGTTCCCAAGTGGTTCGAGATAATCCGGGCGCCTGCCGGGATCAGCGCCTGCTTGATGTTGTTCTCCGGCATGGGGCGTCCCCGACGCCGGAAAAAGGCCTCGATGCGCGCCAGCACCGCAGGGTCCCTTTCCATGGACAAGCCGAAAATCTCGGCGACCACTTCCTTGGTCAGGTCATCCTGGGTGGGGCCCAGCCCACCTGTGGTAATGACCAGATCGGCCCGTTCGAGGGCCTTTTCGATGACACTCCGGATCCGCACGGGGTTATCTCCCACCGTCGTCTGGAAAAAGCAATAAACGCCCAGCCCGGCCAGACGCTCGGCCAAGTACTGGGCATTGGTGTTTAATGATTGACCCAGCAGCAGTTCCGTCCCAGTGGACACGATTTCGGCGCTTATCATGATAACACCCCCATCAAGCTTTTTCAACGGAGGGGCGTGAAAAAGGAAGGTTCAAGGAGGCATTCCAACGCTTTTTCTGCTGGAAGAAGGCGATCCTGAACGCTTCCTCTTATTATTTACCCGTTCCTTTTCCAATTATATCTTTTTCGCACACTTTGGGGAAGAGTGCCTGGGATGATACCGCATGCCGCACAGTATCGGCATTCTTCCCCTGAAAGTTTCTACGCCGTTTTCGCCAGATCGCTCATCTGTTCCCGAAACTCCTCTCCCGAGAGGGTTTCTTTTTCGCGCAGGCGGCGGGCGATGCCCTCCAAAAGGTGCCGGTGTAGCCTCAGCGCCTTGGCGACGAACTCCTGCTCCCGCTTCATGATCCGGCCCAGTTCGCGGAATCGGATCATCTCCGGGATTTCGTTGCCGTCGACCGGCCCCAGGTCAGAAAGACCGGACAAGATGATCCGCAAAGCCAATTGAGAAGCGTTGTGCAGGTCCTGGCGGGCACCGGAGGAACCTTCGCCGAAGACGAGCTGTTCCGCCGCCAGACCAGCCAAAGCGACGCGGATACCGCCGATCATATCGCTGTAGGTATCCAACACCTTCTCTTCCGGCGGCACCTGGCGCAGATAGCCAAGGGCGCGTCCCCGCGGTGAGATGGTCAGGCGGGCGACAGAACCAGGCCGTTGCCACTCGCTCAAGAGGGCGTGAGCTGTCTCGTGGACGGAGACGCGCCACAGCTCCTCCTCAATGGCCTTGCGATCGCCCGCTTCGCCGATGAGCACCTTTTCAATAGATTCTTTCAGCTGGTCGCTGTTGATCTCCTTATCCCCGGCCCGCAAGGCGAGAATGGCCGCTTCGTTGGCCACGCTCTCCAACTGGGCGCCGGAAAAACCAATCGTCTCCCGCGCAACAGCCTCTAAGTCCACATCGGGCGCCATCGGCTTGTTGCGCATGTGGATCTGCAGGATATGCTTGCGCCCCTCCCGATCAGGCAAGTCCACCTGGATCTGGCGGTCAAAACGACCAGGCCGCAGCAGGGCGGCGTCGAGCAGGTCAGGCCGGTTGGTGGCGCCCATCAGAAGCACCCGGATCGGGTCGTCCGCCTTCAGACCGTCCATTTCGACAAGCAGGGCGTTCAATGTCTGTTCATATTCCAGGTGACCCCGGTCGCCGCCTCGCTTGGCCCCGAGGACATCGATCTCGTCGATGAAGATGATGGCGCCGTTTTTTCCCTGCTTTTTCGCCTGTTCCCGCGCTCGCTTAAAAAGGCTACGGACACGGCCGGCGCCGACGCCGGCGTAGACTTCAATAAAGTCGCTGCCGGAGCAGGTGAGGTACACACTATCGGTATAGGCGGCGGCTGCTTTGGCCAGCAGGGTCTTGCCGGTTCCCGGCGGACCGCAGAGCAGGATACCTTTCAAAGGGCGGATGCCCAGTTCTGCCGTAGCGGCGCTATGAACCATAAAATCGAGGGCCTCGATCAATTCACGTTTGGCCACGGCTTGTCCGCCGATATCATCGAAAGAGAAAGCCCTTGGCGCAACGTAATCGCCCAGCCCGCCGCCCTGGCCCATCCCCTGCCGTTCTAGCAGAAAGTAAGCCAAAAAGCCGCTCGACAAAGCGATGAACAGCGGTAATGGGTTCATCAAACGATAAGAAAGGAAGAGGGCCAAAGCGACGCCGAAACCGAGGAGCGCTTCTTTCCAGTACTGCAGGATATCGGATCGATTCATCGCCGGTCGCCTCCCTTCTCCCGCGGCACGATCCGGTAGAGGTAATGATCGCCGTTGACGATCCGCAGGTATACATTCTCATCATCAATCGAAATGTCTGCCTGAGCCGGGACGGCTCCAGCTCCGATCGCGTCGACCTGTTTTTTCATCTCTGTATAGTTGCCCGTGTCAATTCCCTGAAAGAGAGGAAACTGCAACTGTTCCCAGAGTTTCCGGCTCACCTCGTCAGGGTTGTCAGTCAGCCGAACCTGCGCTTGCGGACCCAGGTGCTGCCTGACGATCTTGCTCAACTGGCGATGCGCCTCTCCCAGGTCGCTGACCAACACCGGCGAGATCTCGACGACCTTTTTTCCAGTATCTTCGCTGTGATTCTCCACGACAGCACCAGGCGCCACGGCGGCAATCGCTTGTTTCAAGGGCTGTTCCACGCCAAAACGGCTGTACGCCGATTCGACGCCCCAGAGCAGCGCCAGGGCGACGGCAGCGAAAACCGCCACCCACAGCGGTTTGATCCCTTTCATCCTTGCATCCTCCTCTTCCCCAAGAAAAAACAAGGGACCTTTTTAGGTCCCTATTTGCACTATTCATATGATGATTATACGCTTTTGAATAGGTCTTTTCACTAGGGAACAGGTGGGAACGAGAAGACAAAGGGGTAAAAAAACAAAAGAACCGCTGAAAACTTACGCTTCCAGGCGGTTTTTCAGATACTTCTTCGCTTTTACAAAATAATCGATGCCCGACCAGAGGGTGAAGAAGACGGTGAGATAGAGGATGATATCTGTAACGGGCAACGGCACGACAAAGCTGAGCACATGATCGATTAACATGGCCACGATGGTAATGATCTGAAAGACGGTCTTTAGCTTGCCCAGCTTGCTGGCCGCGACGGCATGGCCTTCCGCCGCCACGATGGCCCGCAATCCGGTGACGGCGAATTCCCGGCCGATGATGATCACGGCCACCCAGGCTGACAGCTTCCCCAACTGCACTAGGGAGATCAACGCCGCTGTGACCAGCAGCTTGTCGGCCAAAGGATCGAGAAAAGTGCCGAGACGGGTGATCTGTTTTCTTGACCGGGCGATATAACCGTCTAAACCGTCGGTGACAGCGGCCAGGATGAATACGGCAGCAGCCAAAAACTCCCGGTAGGGCACCTCTGGAATGAATAGGATGACCATGAAGAGGGGGACAAAGAGGATCCTTGTCAAGGTGACTTTATTCGCCAGGTTCATCGATCGCTTCCCCCATCAGGTCGTAGTGGCTGGCGGCAGTGATCCGAACGTTCGCCCACTCACCAATCATCCGGTGGCGCCCTTTAAACTCGATGTGACCATCCACCTCCGGCGCCTCCCGCTCGCTGCGTCCCCGGTAGAGCCCAGGTGCGACCTCTTCTTCGACGAGAACCTCCAACGTTTTGCCTATCCACTCCTGTTGAATCGACAAGGAAATTTCCTGTTGCAAGACCATCGCACGGTGATAGCGTTCCTCTTTGACCTCTTCGGGCACTTGATCGGCGAGCTTACCTGCCGGCGTATTCTCTTCCCGGGAGTATGTAAAAATACCGACCCGGTCAAAACGCATCTCGGCGAGGAAATCGAGGAGGCGTTGAAACTTCTCCTCTGTCTCCCCAGGCAGGCCGACGATAAAAGAGGTCCGAATGGCCAGCCCCGGTAGGCGCTCCCGCAAAGTCCGAATCAACCGGCGGATCTCATCCACACCGGCATGACGGTTCATGGACCGCAACAGTTCATCGTCGGCATGTTGCAGCGGCAGGTCTACATAACGACAGACCTTGGGCTCGGCAGCCATCGCCTCGATCAGTTCCGGCGTAAAATGCGAAGGATAGCAGTACATGAGCCGGATCCAGCGCAAACCATCGATAGACGCCAATTTGCCGATCAGTTGGGCCAAGCGAAACTCGCCATAGCGGTCGACGCCGTAGCAGGTCGTATCTTGGGCGATCAACAATGCCTCCTGGATACCCCGGTCAACAAGGGATCGCGTTTCTTCAACGATCGATTCCTCACTGCGGGAACGAAAGCGGCCGCGCAAGTTCGGTATGGCGCAATAACCGCAGCGGTTGTCGCAACCGTCGGCTATCTTTACATAGGCGTAGTGAAAAGGGGTCGAGAGCACCCGAGGCATTGTATGATCATAGAGAAAATCCGGCTTTCCCACTTCAAGAGAGCGCTTGCCCCGTAGCACCTCGGCGACGATAGACGTCACCCGAGGCACATCGCCAGGGCCGAAAAAGGCGTCCACCTCAGGCAGTTCTGCCGCCAGTTCACCCGCATAGCCCTGAGGCAGGCAGCCCGCCACCAGCAACGCCCGACACCGGCCCGTCTCTTTGTATCGGGCCAGTTCAAGGATGGTCTGGATCGACTCTTCCTTGGCGGGGAGGATGAAGCCACAGGTGTTGACCAGCAGGACGTGGGCGTCTTCTTCCCGTTGCGTCAATTCATAGCCGGCTTCGCGCAGCAATCCCATCATCACTTCCGTGTCGACACGGTTTTTTGCGCAGCCCAAGCTGGTGATGTGTATCTTCATCGTCAAAATCGCTTCCGTCCTTCCCCGCAAAAGAAATAGCGCGCCATCCATCCCCACGCTGAAGATGATGCTCGCTCGCTAATTTATTAGTATAACGAAAGGCAACAGGGATGTCAAAACGAGCAACCTTCCCGCCCGTTCCTTACGTCTGCCGCCCATCGGCTATCCATTCCTGCGCATTTTACCGGCGGCCTTTTCCGGACACGCCGCCAGTTGCTTTTCCAGTCCGCTTGCCGGCTGATTTACCGGCGACCGCCTTGCTGGTCCCGTGAACGGCGCCGGCCGTCCCCTTTTTCCCTGCCAGGTCACGGCTCCCTTTGCGCGCCGGACCCCTGTCGTCTTCCCGCCTATCGCTCATGCCAGGGCGGGGCGGTCGGATCAGAGCGCCCGGACCATATCCAACCAGGTCCATCCTCCCGGCGGCGCGCAACGCCTGGTAGATCAGGGGATAATTCTCGGGCCGGCGGAACTGCAAGAGCGCCCGCTGGCGGGCCTTTTCTTTCGGCGAACGGGGCACATAGACCGGTTTCATCGTCCGCGGGTCGATACCCGTGTAGTAGATGCAGGTGGACAGGCTGCCCGGCGTGGGAATAAAGTCCTGCACCTGCTCGGGATGGCAGCCCCAGTCGCGAAGCCGCTCGGCCAGTTCGATGGCCTCATGAATATCAGAACCGGGATGGCTCGACACCAGGTAGGGGACCAGGTATTGCTCCTTGCCCAATTCCTTGTTGACCTGTTCATATTCCTTTTTAAAAGCCTCATAGACATCGATGTTGGGTTTTCCCATCTGTCGGAGCACTTTGGGAGAGGCGTGCTCCGGCGCCACCTTCAGCTGACCGCTCACATGGTGCTCACAGAGCTCCTTTAAAAAGGCGCGACGGCGAGCCGGCTTATCGGCCATTAGGTAGTCAAAACGCAAACCTGAACGGATGAATACCTTCTTGACCCCGTCCAGTGCGCGCAACTTGCGCAGCAAGTCGAGCAGATCGCTGTGATCAACCTCCAAGTTTGGGCAGGGTTTGGGATGGAGACACTGGCGGTCGCGACAGGCGCCTGCTTTCCCCTGCTTTTTGCAGGCGGGACGGCGGAAGTTGACCGTCGGACCGCCCACATCGTGAATATAGCCTTTGAAGCGGGGAGAGCGAATCAACTGTCGGGCCTCGCGGACGAGAGATTCGTGGCTACGCCCTTGGATGATCCGTCCCTGGTGGAAGGTGAGGGCGCAGAAGGAGCAGCCGCCAAAACAACCCCGCTGGGCGGTGAGGCTGAACTCCACCTCTTCCAGTGCGGGTACCCCCCCCCATACCTTCATAAGACGGATGCGGCCGCCGCGCGAAGGGGAGAGCATAGATAGCGTCCATCTCTTTGGTCGTCAGCGGGCGGGCGGGGCGGTTCTGTACCAAGAACAGTTCCCCATGGGGCTGCGCGAGCGTCTTCCCATCAACAGGGTTCTGCTCCCGCTCCTGAACTTGAAAGGCCTTTGCATAGGCCCATTTATCGCTGGCCACCTCATCGTAGCCAGGAAGCACGATCGGCGCTTCACCCGGGATGGCGGCAAGATCAGAGGTGAGGTAGCAAACTCCTGCCGTCTTGGCGCCGAGAGGATGCATGAATTCCTCCCCTGAGCGTCGCCGGGAAAGTTCTTCTGCCAGGGCTGTGATCGGTTCCTCACCCATGCCGAAGACGAGCAGATCGGCTTTGGCGTCGACCAGCACGGAACGGCGGACTCTGTCTTCCCAGTAGTCGTAGTGGGCAAAGCGCCGCAGGCTGGCCTCAATCCCGCCGAGGATGATCGGCGGTTCTTTGTAAGCCTCCCGGCAACGGTGAGCGTAGACCAGGCTAGCCCGGTCAGGTCGCAAACCGGCGCGGCCGCCCGGCGAGTAGGCGTCTTCAGAGCGGCGCTTCTTCGCCGCCGTGTAGTGATTGACCATGGAATCGAGGTTGCCGGCCGTCACCAGCCAGGCCAACCGCGGTCGTCCCAAGACCTTGAAGGACCGAAGGTCCCGCCAGTCGGGCTGACTGATGATGCCGACCCGATATCCCCTGTTTTCAAGGACACGGCCGATGATGGCCGCCCCGAAGCTGGGGTGATCGACGTAGGCATCACCAGTAACCAGGATAAAGTCGCAGGCGTCCCAACCGAGTTCATTCATCTCTGCTTTGGAAAGCGGTAAAAAAGGCGCTGCCAAGGAAACCAACACCCCCCTTCCCTGGTAGTCTGCCCAAAGGGGTATATCGCCTGCCTGGAAAGGTGAGCGAAAACGACGAAACCTTTTCACGGCAGGCGATGAGCGCGAATCAAATCCACAGCATCCCGCATGGCCCGCTGTAAAGTGACCCGGTTTTTGTCCTCAATGATCGCCCGGCGCGGGATGGGCGGATACTCGCCCGGCTCATCGCGCATCCGTGATGGCAAGGATACGGGGCTTTGCGACTGCCAGCGCATCTGCCAGTCCTTGGGGATCTCTTCGATGGGCGAACAGTCGTTCATCTCTGCCCAGAGCAACGACCAGGCCCGGGGAACGACCCGCCAGTGGTCGTAACCACCGCCACCCAGCGCCAGCCAGCGTCCCTGACAGTAGGTATGGGCGAGGCGGTGGGCCAGCCGAGGCACAGCTTCAAAACTGCGCGTCGTCAGCGCCAGATGGGTCAAGGGATCAAGGTAATGGGCGTCACAACCGTTCTGGGTGATCAGCAAATCCGGCTGAAAAGCCTCGATCAGCGGCTCTACGGCGCGCTCGTAGAGTTCGATAAAGGAATCGTCCTCTGTGTACGCCTCCAAGGGAAGGTTGACGGAAAAACCGTAGCCCTCAAAACGCCCCCGCTCCTCCACGTGACCTGTTCCCGGGAAAAGGTATCGACCCGTCTCATGAATCGAGATGGTCAGCACCGTCGGATCATCATAAAAGATCGACTGGACACCATCGCCGTGGTGGGCATCGGTATCGATGTAAGCCACTTTTAGGCCATAGCGACGCTGCAGAAAGGCGATGGCAATGGCAGCATCATTGACGACACAAAACCCCGAGGCCCGGTTGCGGTGACCATGATGGAGCCCCCCGGCTATCTGGAAGACATGGTCCGTTTCCCCTTCCATAATCAGCCTCGCTCCCTGCAAAGTCGCCCCGGCTACGAGGCGCGTGGCCTCCCCCATGCCGGGAAAGGCAGGTGTTTCGTCATCGCCTAACCCGAAGGGACGCAGTTGCTCCGGAAGAAGCCTGCCTTCCCCGGCGCCTTCGATGGCGTCCAGCAACGCCTCCGAATGGACCGAACGCAATTCCTCACGGGTGCAAGCTTCCGGCGGCACGATCTGGGACGGCGCGATCAGCCCGCAGCGGCGGATCAGATCAACAGTCACTTCGAGCCGCAGGGGGTTGAAGGGGTGTTCAGGCCCAAAATGGTAGGTATGGAAGTCGGGCGAGTAAATCAAAAGAGGCGGTCTTCCCATGCCTATTCCCCCTTTAATGCCATCGGGAATACCACGGCATAACCAGCCTCTCTAATCTCCTGAATGATTTGCCGGGGATCAAAGGTGGCGATGCGCAGGGCGATGACCCGACTGCTCCGCTGCCGAGCAGGGTTCACGAAAACACTGATGATATTCACGCCGTGGGCTTTCATGATCCTGGCGATATCAAGCAGCGCGCCGGGGCGATCAGGAACTTCAACCTCCAGATACGATCCCGGTTGCCCCATGCCCAACATATCGACGATGGCATGCAACAGATCTGTAGTGGTGATGATCCCCACCAGTTTCCCGGCCTGCACAACAGGCAGACAACCGATCCGGTGGTCGTAGAGCATTTTCGCTGCGTCTTCAATGGCATCGAGAGGGTGAACAGTGATGATAGATGTATGTACGATATCCTTGACCCGAGTAGTCGAAAGAATCTCCAGATTATCCGCTTCCAAAATGGAGGGCTTTACATCCCGCAAGTCCCGGTCGGAGATGATCCCGAGCAGCCGACCCTCGTCCACAACCGGCAGATGGCGTACGCGCTTCTGCTCCGCCAGCGTCAGCGCCTCCAAAACCGTCGTTTCCGGTCCGACCACATAGACCTGACGGACCATGATATCCTCAACGAGCATCCAAACAACGCCTCCCGTTAAAACATCCACCGATTTTGATAGAGCGATTCCTCGAATAACAGCACCGTATCCTGGGGAACCAACGGCCCGACGCGGGCCATCAGCATATTGGCCGGATGGGCCAGGATATCCGGTTCATCTGTGCCGACCCGGCGCAAACCGACCCGATTGAAGAGACTTTCAAGAAACTTCTGATATTCCCACACCGAAAGACCGGTGCCTTTTAAGTCCCAGTGCCAGTAATACTCCGTAGCAATGATGATATAAGCATCCAGGGCGCCGCCGCTGAAGGCGACCTCGAGCAGATGGCTGCTGATATGCATGCCCCGCCACTGCTTGCTCGTCTCGATGGCGCCCAATTCAAGCATGCCGGGAACTTGATTATGGGCCCATCGCTCAAACTCTTCCGGTCGATGAAAGGTCACATAGCCGATGATTCGCGCATCATGAATGGCGACGATCACCTGTCCCTCCGGCAGCGCCGCAATCTCCGCCAACGCTTTCTGCTGTTCTTTTGGCGGGCGAAAGGCGCTCAGCCCCTCATCCAAGTCATGACGTAAAACCTCCTCAGCGGTGATAGGACCCAATATGGTCACATCACCTCGCTCCGTCTGAATGATGCGCGGCGTGCGCAATACATTGACTGCCGTAATTATAACCCCCACCTTCCACAATTTATTGTCTCCTGCTGTCATAGATTCACGAAGCAGGAGTTTTTGTCAGGGTAGCGAAGGAATAACGAGACAAATGTCGATAATCCAATCGTTACGGGGGTGAATTCGACTGCATCGTCGAACTCGATCATCGGCAACTCGCAATCGTACCCGGCGACGGGTAAAGGTGAAAGACCCTTTGCGTTTACTCCTGGGGCTGCTTTCCGGCGGGTGGCTCCTGGCCACCGCCGTCGCCCTTTGCTTCTACAGCTATATCCACTGGGAGCTATCCTCTCCTCCCACCTACTGGGAAACCATCGCCGGACGCTACTACCGGGATTTGACTTGGGCCTTTTTCCTGGCCTTCAGCGCCTCTGTCACCGTGCTGGCCTTCCGCGTCACCTATCAATTGGCAGCTGAGCGTCCTCCCATGAATGACAGCGGGTACTGGCGATTAAAAGCGATCCTGCTCAGCCTCGTTGTCCTCTTCCTGGCGGAGACGGCAGGGTTGACCGTCAAATCACTGGACGCCTATTACGCCTACTACGACGCCGCCTACCCCGCCTTCGGGGAGGGAAAGTACTTAAAAGGCATAGAATCAGGCGATTCCGTCGAAATCCGGCTGGAAATCAACGATCAGATCGTCCCATTCTCTGCGCCCGCCGGCGGAGACTGGAAGTCTCTTCAATGGAAAGAGCCCGTCGTCTTCCAGTATGGCGAAAAAACGCGGACCCTGGGCCACATTGAATCCATCGCCGCGCCAGTAACCGATCTGTCTTCCGCTCCCGCGTCGGCGACACCTTCGGGAAATGGCACAGCAGCGCCTGCGACTGCCAACTCAGCTACCGGCGGCAACAAAGGAACAGGCTCGACTTCCAAGGCTGCCCCGGCTGTCAAAGGACAGGCGCCTGGCGTCTCTAGTCAAAGCACAGGAGGAACGGGTCGGTAGAACCCTTATCCTATCACCCATCGTTCGGTCAGAAAGTGGCATTCCCGCCGGCAAGGGGTTTGCCACTTTTTACTGTGAAAAAAAGCAGTTTTGTACGAATTCACTGAACTACATATGATCCTGCGATTCCGTCCGTATCAACCTGACCGGACTCAGTCGTCTATCACCTCAAATGTTCGATGACCATGAGGCAGATGTCATCCGGTTGAGGCATCTGTTGGGCGAAAGCGCTGATACGGGCCATGATCGCCTCAGCCATTTTTTTTGCCGGCAAATATCGGAGCTCTTTCACGAGGTCTACAAAGCGACTGAAACCGAAGCACTCTTTGCGCTCGTTGACCACGTCATAGATGCCATCTGTATACAAGACCAGTTTGTCGCCCGGCAGAATGTCAACCTCTCTCGACTCGTACACAGCCGTATCAAAAAGGCCCAGAGGGAAACCGTCCGTGTCGAGCTTTTCCACGTCGTCACTGTCACCGCGCAACAAAAGCGGACTAGGATGACCAGCGTTGGCATAATGGACTCTGCCGGTCGCTTCATTGACCAGCAGCGAGAAGGCCGTGACAAAGGTACCTGTCAATTCGCCCTCCACCATTTTTCCGAACTGCAGGTTCAACCGGTCAAGCACCTCTCCCGGCGCCAGGGTTTCTTGGGTGATAGACCGCATCATCGTGCTGATCACCATCGTCAACATGGCCGCCGAAACACCGTGACCGGAAACATCAGAAACAAAAACGCCAACCTCATCTTTGTTGACGGTGATAAAGTCGTAGAAATCACCGCCAATCTCGATGGTGGGTCGATAGGCCACCTCAAAGACCAATCGTTCCATGGAGGGATACCCCGTCGGCAGAAGGTGTTGCTGAACATGGCGAGCCATTCTCAACTCTTCTGTGAGAATGGCGTTCTTCGATTCGATCTCCTGGTAACTCTTCTCTAATTGGCGATATAACTTGCGAATGCGCAGCAGCGATTTGACGCGCGTCAGCAATTCTACTCGGTTAAAGGGTTTGCTGATAAAATCGTCGGCGCCGGCTTCGATCCCTTTAATCCGGTCCTCCACTTCATGAAGGGCGGTGACCAAAACCACGGGAATCAGTTGCGTATGGGGATCCTCTTTCAGCTTCGCACAAACCTCAAAGCCGTTCATCCCCGGCATCATCACGTCCAGCAGGATCAGATCGGGCAATGTTCGTTGTATGGATTCAAGCGCTTGCTCTCCATTAAAGGCGGTAAGCACCTGGTAACCAGCCCGGGTCAACTGCAAACGCATCAGTTCCACGTTGGTCACAACATCATCCACGACCAGAATTTGGGCACTCGATTCCCAGGTTTCTTCAAACACCAAGATGCCCTCCTTGAAAGGCAATTCCTTCTAGCATTATATCACATTTTACGGAAGGTTCGCCATGAGAACAGGCGCTTGGCTCATCGGCTTTCTCTGTATCTCCCTGACGATCGTCGCCTTTTTGTCTCCTCTGCTGCCTTTTGTCGGACCCGATCGTCTTTTGGCAAACGAATCGTGGGCGCCGAAGGGGGTTATCGCCCATGCCGGGCGCACGTGCAGAAGGGCGAACCAAAAACGGTCCGCCCTTCTTTCGCTACGCCACTTACCGATCAGTGTTGATACATGACGACCGGTCTTGCAATATGTTCCAACGATTTGAAGGCAAAACCTTGCTTCGTCAGCTCTTCGATGATAGCGGGGAGAGCCACCGGCAGCGAGATTTTTCCGGGGCCGTCGTGGAAGAGAATTACAGCCTTTTCCTTGTCGGCCACCTGCCGCAAAACCTGCCCATAGATGGACTCTGCGCCAACGACAGGTGCCGCCGTATCCCTCGAATCGACATTCCAATCATGAAGCACATAGCCTTGTTCCGTCAACCGTTTGATGAATTCGACGGACATATTGCCTTTTGTTCCGCCGGGGGCTCGAACATGTTTTGGTCGTTCGTCCAGCAACCGATGAAGAACCTCTTCTGCTTGCTGCAAGTCTTGGATAAAGGCCGTTGGACTGGAATAAATCTGGCGATACCGATGGGAGTAGGTGTGATTCCCGATCAGATGCCCCTCCGAGCGGATCCTACGGATGAGATCAGGGCGGGCATCGGCTTGACTGCCGATGACAAAGAAGGTGGCTTGCACCTTATATTTATCCAAAATATCGAGGACCTGCGGTGTAATATCACTCGGGCCATCATCGAAAGTCAAGTAAGCTACCTTGGCCGATCGCTTGGCCACCGGCGCAACAGGGGATAAAAGCACTTCACCGCCGGGTTTCTGATCCTCTTTTCCAGTTACCTCCTCCAACTGTGTGGCTATCGGAGCTCCGGAAGGGGAAGCGACGGATTGATCATCTTCAGGGACTGACTGATGCTCCGCAAAGATGATACCTTGTGTCAAATCCACATCATCTATGGGGTCATTCACTTCACCAACCATGGCTACAACCTCATCGGCAAATAGCCAGGGAAATATGTTCATCGCCAATTGACTTCTTTTCTCAGGGGACAATTGACTAATATACATCCCTGTTTGTACGAGGAAGAAAAAGGCAAAAGATAACATGAATAATTTCATGAGCGGAATCCCTAAATCCCGCATTTTATGCTCCACAAATTCGACCCCTTTCCCCATCATTGATTATAATTTATTCTGCACGATAATTCCACTCTACCTTACGGTATGATATTACCATAAAAAACAAAAACAGGTGTCTCTTTCGACACCTGTTCATCGTCTTGGTTGCGGGGGCAGGACTTGAACCTGCGACCTTCGGGTTATGAGCCCGACGAGCTACCAACTGCTCCACCCCGCGGCAATCTGGCTCCTCGAGTAGGATTCGAACCTACAACCTACCGGTTAACAGCCGGTTGCTCTACCGTTGAGCTATCGAGGAACAAGGGTAAGGAGATTCTACCTAGTCTTATATGAGATTGGCATCAACCGCATAGAAGACGGGCTTGCCCCTTGAAAACCACACAGCGGATAAAGCGCAAAAGGTCAAGTCCTCGACCGATTCGTACCCGTCGACTGAACGCCTCGCGGCGCGTACATCTCGGGCCGATCTACCAGGTCATCCTCCTGGGGTCTTACCTCTTTCGAGTGGGAAGTCTCATCTTTGGGTCGGTTTCGCGCTTAGATGCTTTCAGCGCTTATCCGCTCCCGACATAGCTACCCAGCGCTGCCGTTGGCACGACAACTGGGACACCAGCGGTCGGTCCACCCCGGTCCTCTCGTACTAGGGGCAGCTCCCGTCAAACTTCCTCCGCCTGCGATGGATAGGGACCGAACTGTCTCACGACGTTCTGAACCCAGCTCACGTACCGCTTTAATGGGCGAACAGCCCAACCCTTGGGACCTACTTCAGCCCCAGGATGCGATGAGCCGACATCGAGGTGCCAAACCTCCCCGTCGATGTGGACTCTTGGGGGAGATAAGCCTGTTATCCCCGAGGTAGCTTTTATCCGTTGAGCGACGGCATTTCCACTCACATACCGCCGGATCACTAAGCCCGACTTTCGTCCCTGCTCGACTTGTCTGTCTCGCAGTCAAGCTCCCTTATGCCTTTGCACTCTTTAGACTGATTTCCAACCAGTCTGAGGGAACCTTTGGGCGCCTCCGTTACCTTTTAGGAGGCGACCGCCCCAGTCAAACTGCCCACCTGA
This sequence comes from Heliomicrobium modesticaldum Ice1, assembly GCF_000019165.1. Classification (GTDB taxonomy): domain Bacteria; phylum Bacillota; class Desulfitobacteriia; order Heliobacteriales; family Heliobacteriaceae; genus Heliomicrobium; species Heliomicrobium modesticaldum. Next base: position 2,348,925 of record NC_010337.2, on the reverse strand, counting down.
CACGGTCCCTGCGCCCGCTTCAGGGCGCCAGGTTAGAACTTCAGTGCATTCAGAGTGGTATCCCACCGTCGACTCCACCAAACCTGGCGGCCTGGCTTCCACGTCTCCCACCTATCCTGTACAAAACACACCAAAATCCAATGTCAGGCTACAGTAAAGCTCTACGGGGTCTTTCTGTCCTATCGCAGGTAACCCGCTTCTTCACGGGTAGATCAATTTCGCCGAGTCCCTCGTTGAGACAGTGCCCAGATCGTTACGCCTTTCGTGCGGGTCGGAACTTACCCGACAAGGAATTTCGCTACCTTAGGACCGTTATAGTTACGGCCGCCGTTTACTGGGGCTTCGGTTCAAAGCGTTAACCTCTCCCCTTAACCTTCCAGCACCGGGCAGGCGTCAGCCCCTATACGTCACCTTGCGGTTTGGCAGGGACCTGTGTTTTTGCTAAACAGTCGCCTGGGCCTCTTCACTGCGACTCCCTCGATGCTACGATTAAATAGCTCGCCGGAGTACCCCTTCTCCCGAAGTTACGGGGTCATTTTGCCGAGTTCCTTAACGAGGGTTTGCTCGCGCGCCTGAGGATTCTCTCCTCGCCTACCTGTGTCGGTTTGCGGTACGGGCACGTTACATCTCCCTAGAGGCTTTTCTTGGCAGTCTGGAATCAGTGACTTCGCTACTAAGGTTCGCTCCCCGTCAGACCTTCGCGTTGATGAGCGACGGATTTGCCTATCGCTCCGCTACCGTCCTTGGCCATGCTCGACCGGCGGCATGGTTCACCTATCCTCCTGCGTCCCCCCATCGGTCAAACGATCCAACGTGGTACAGGAATCTCCACCTGTTGTCCATCACCTACGCCTTTCGGCCTCGGCTTAGGTCCCGACTTACCCTGGGCGGACGAGCCTTCCCCAGGAAACCTTAGGCTTGCGGCGGGCAGGATTCTCACCTGCCTTTTCGCGTACTCATACCGGCATTCTCACTTCCTTGCGCTCCACCCAGCCTTCCGGCTGAACTTCTACGCCCAAGGAACGCTCCCCTACCCAAGACTTACGTCTTGCCGAAGCTTCGGCGGCCTGTTTAGCCCCGTGTCATTTTCCGCGCAGCGTCACTCGACCAGTGAGCTATTACGCACTCTTTCAATGATGGCTGCTTCTAAGCCAACATCCTGGTTGTCTGGGCAACGCCACATCGTTTTCCACTTAACAGGCACTTGGGGGCCTTAGCTGTCGGTCTGGGCTGTTTCCCTCTTGACGACGGATCTTAGCACTCGCCGTCTGACTCCCGGGCATAAATGCGGGCATTCTGAGTTTGACAGGGTTCGGTAACCGGTGAAGGCCCCTAGCCCTATCAGCGCTTTACCTCCCGCATTCTAATCCCGAGGCTAGCCCTAAAGCTATTTCGGGGAGAACCAGCTATCTCCGGGTTCGATTG